>NZ_JBJNLV010000006.1:0-278621 GCF_052168875.1 Serratia sp. CY38905
AGTCTCAGGATGAGACGAATTGTGTAGGACAAATCCGCCGGGAGCGGATTTGAACGTTGCGAAGCAACGGCCCGAAGGGGGGCGGGCAGGACGCCCGCCATAAACTGCCAGGCATCAAAACAAGCCGAAAGCCCTGAACATCAGTTCAGGGCTTTTTGCTATGCGTAAAACGGAAAATCCCCGTTGCAATCCGCTTCAGCTTTCAGCGTGCGGTTTAATATTCATCACAAATTCCGCGCATTGTCCCTCCAAACGCCAGATATTCTTCGTCCGCTATTAAGTTTGGCTGTTAACTTATAAATAACAATAAAGTAACAACCAGAGCGGCAGGACGCCGAATTTCATCATTGCTATGGCTCGGAGAAAATACCATGACAGAAACAACCTCGGTTCTTGAGGATGAACGCGGCGTCGAACAGGGGGCGCTGGATAACAAAAAACGCATTTTTGCCATCGTCGGGGCTTCATCAGGCAATCTGGTGGAGTGGTTTGATTTTTATGTTTACTCCTTCTGCTCAATCTACTTTGCCGCCTCATTTTTTCCGGCGGGCAACAGCACGACACAACTGCTGCAAACTGCCGGTGTGTTCGCCGCCGGCTTCTTTATGCGGCCGATCGGCGGCTGGCTGTTCGGCTACATTGCCGATAAACACGGCCGAAAAAACTCAATGTTGCTTTCGGTCTGCATGATGTGCGCCGGATCGCTGGTGATCGCCTGTCTGCCGACGTATGAGTCGATCGGCAGCTGGGCGCCGGCGCTGCTGCTGATCGCGCGATTGTTCCAGGGGCTGTCTGTGGGCGGCGAGTACGGCACCAGCGCCACCTACATGAGCGAGGTGGCAATCAAGGGGCGGCGCGGCTTCTACGCATCGTTCCAGTATGTCACGCTGATCGGCGGGCAACTGCTGGCGCTGCTGGTATTGGTGATCCTGCAGCAGATATTGTCCGGCGAAGAGCTGAAGGCCTGGGGATGGCGCATCCCGTTTGCCTTGGGGGCCGTGTTGGCGGTGGTGGCGTTGTACCTGCGCCGTTCGCTGAATGAAACCTCCGATGCGAAAACACGTAACCACCAAGATGCCGGTTCGCTGACGGGGCTATGGAAAAACCGCAAGGCGTTTGTGATGGTGTTGGGCTTTACCGCCGCCGGTTCACTGACCTTTTACACTTTTACCACCTATATGCAGAAATATCTGGTGAACACCGCCGGTATGGACGCCAAGCTGGCCAGCGCCATCATGACCGCCGCGCTGTTCGTCTTCATGCTGCTGCAGCCGGCGGCAGGCGCGTTCTCGGACAAAATCGGCCGTCGCAGCTCGATGCTGATCTTCTCGGCATTGGCCACCCTGTTGACGGTGCCGATCCTGTTCGCCCTGAAAGGGGTGAGCAACCCCTTTATGGCGTTCGGCCTGATCGTACTGGCGCTGTTCGTTGTCAGCTTTTACACCTCGATCAGCGGGCTGCTTAAAGCCGAGATGTTCCCGCCGGAGGTGCGTGCGTTAGGGGTAGGCTTGTCTTATGCGGTAGCGAATGCCCTGTTCGGCGGTTCGGCGGAATATGTCGCGCTGTCGCTTAAATCGTTCGGCGTGGAAAATGCCTTCTTCTGGTATGTTTCCGGCATGTGCCTGCTGGCGTTGCTGGTCTCACTCCGGCTGCATCGCAAAGGCAAGGAAATACAGCTGTAATAAAAACCCCGGCCTTGGCCGGGGTCAGAGTAGATCTTACAGGATACGGCTAATCAACCGATCGATGCGGATACGCCGTAGACGGCGAATCAGCTTGCGCACCTTGATCGGGTACTGCTGAATGCTTTGCAGCTCCTGATAATGGCCGACCACGGTGGTGTGAGTGCGGATGCACTCCAGTTCTGTTTGCCGTTGCTCGCGCATTTCCTGCTTGGGATCGTGGATCAGAATGGCGTTTTCCAGATCCAACCGCCAGGCGCGCGGGTTGAGGTTATTGCCGGTAATCAGCTGCCACTCTTCGTCAACCCACATGCCTTTCAGATGATAGCTGTTATCGCCATCCTTCCACAGACGCACGATCAGCTGCCCGGTGTCTATATAGCGCTGCAAGCGGCTCAGAAAACGGCGCAGGTTGATCTCGTACAGGTAGGGCAGCGCGCCGATGATTTTGAACGGCTGGTCTTCCGGAATATAGAAGTCGTTGGCGGTCTTGTCGCCGACGATGATCTCCACCTGTTTGCCCTGGCGCAGCAGATAAATGATATTGCGCACCAGCAGCGCCGGCAGGTTGAAATAAGGGGTGCACAGCGTCAGTTTCTGGTCGGCGCACGACATCAGGTGATGAATGGTTTTATTCAGCACGCTTTGCTTGCCAAGCCCAACCAGTGGCGTCACCGCCAACTCATCGTTGCCGGCCTTGCCGCGGAAGTGATAGCCGGCGCGGCGAAGGGCGAAACGGAACAGGCGGGTCTCGTTTTTGATCTCCGGGCTTTTCGGCCGATCGCTGCGATCGAGGCGCTGTACGGCGCCGGCGGTGAGCAGATGCTGCTTGATGTAATCGATCAGGGTATCGGCCAACACCTCGTTGGTGATCAGCTGGTAGCGATCGTAACGGTATTTTTCATGCTGATGCAGATAAACGTCGTTGATGCTGGCGCCGCTGTAGATCACGGTATCGTCGACCACAAAGCCCTTCAGGTGCAGTACGCCCAACGCTTCGCGGGTATTGACCGGCACGCCGTAGATAGGCACCGACTGCTCGGGATGTTGGCCGGCCATGGCGCAGTACCAGTCGGCGTTGGTATTGGCGGCGGCGGCGCCGATGCGGCCGCGCTGTGCGCGGTGCCAGTCGACCAGCACGCAGATTTCCAGCTCGGGCCGCCGCTGCTTGGCTTGATACAGCGCGTTGAGGATCTCGCGCCCGGCGTCGTCATGCTCCAGATACAGGGCCACCAGATAGATGCGTTGGGTAGCGTTGGCGATGGCGTCCAGCAGCGTGGTGCGAAAATCGGACGGCGCGTACAACGTACGAACATCAGCAACCGTCTGGGGGAGTTTGGGCAGTTGTGCAAGGTGTTGTTGATGTTTGCTACGTTTAAATTTTGACAACATCACAGTGCGTTTCTTCTCTCATGATTGATGGCCGGAACGCCACAGGCATAAAAACATTAAACCGAATAATCGGGCGATAATACCATTAGTTGCCTCGATTGTGCGTATGTTTTGGCGTTAAGTGGTGGATTCGTAGCGCATTGCGACGCAGGTCACTGCGCGTCGTCGGCCTGCAGCGGCAGCGTCAGATTGACGATGCCGTCCTCAAGCTGCACCTCGATGCCAAAGCCCAACCGCTGCGCCAGCGCGATCATGCCGCGGTTATTCGGCATGGTGATACCGCTCAGGCGGGTCAGGCCATGCGCGCGCGCATAGGCGATCATTTTCTCCAGCAGCTGGCGGCCCAGGCCCAGGCCTTTCAGGTCGGAACGTACCAGCACGGCGAACTCGGCATCGGTGTTGTCCGGATCGGACAGCGCGCGGGTCACGCCGATGATCTCGTCTGCGCGCACCGCCACAAAGGCCATTTCCCGATCGTAGTCGATCTGCGTCATGTTGGCCAAATCGTCATGGGTAAACTCGTTGATCTCGCTGAAGTAGCGGTAATAGAGATCTTCCTTGGTCACCCGGTCGATGAAATGCTTCAGCGCCGGCTCGTCTTCCGGCAGGATAGGGCGGAACAGGCATTGGCTGCCGTCTTTCAGCGCGATGGTTTCTTCCAGCTCATGCGGATAAGGGCGAATCGCCAGCCGCGCCTGCGGATCGCCGCTGAACGGCGCGAGCTGCATCGAAACGTCCAGCAGGGTGAATTCGCTGCCGGAGGCCAGCACCGGGTGAATATCCAGCCGGGCGATCTCCGGGCAGTCGAGGATCAGGTTGGAGACCTGCACCAGCAGGCGGCTCAGCCCGGGGATATCCAAAGGGCGCAGCGCGCTGCGGCCGCGGATCTTGCCGCCTTTCACCGCCTGCAGCACCAGATAACGCGCCAGCGCCATGTTCAGCGGCGGCAGCGCTACCGCCACCTGATTTTCCTGGCGCCATTCCACGCCGCCTTCGCCCAGCATGATCAGCGGGCCGAAAATCGCATCCTGCTCCACCGCGATGCGCAGCTCCTGGGCGCCGGCACGGTTGGCCATGCTCTGCACCAGCAGGCCGTGAATGCGCGCCTGAGGGTAGGTGCGCTTTACGCGGTCGAGGATCGCCTCCGCCGCGCGCTGCACTTCGGTCGCGGTGCGCAGGTAGAGCATGACGCCCTGAACTTCCGATTTGTGCGGGATATCCGGCGAACGCAGCTTCAGCGCCACCGGGTAGCCGATCTGTTCGGCAATGTGTACCGCTTCGGCGCTGTCCTCGGCAATCCAGGTCGGCAGGGTGCTCAGATCGTAGGCCTGCAGGATGGATTGCACCTCGTGGGTATCCAACTGGGTGGCGCCTTCGGCCAGCGCCTGATGGATAAGGCGGTGGGCGTCGGCGGTGTTGGCGGTCAGGCCGATCGGCAGCGCAGGCGTCTCTTTCAGCTGCTTCTGGTTGCGGCGATATTCCACCATATGCATAAAGGCGGTCACCGCGCCTTCCGGGGTGCGGTAGGTGGGAATGGCGGCCTCGGTAAACAGCCGGCGCGCCTCTTGCGAAGAGTATTCGCCGCACCAGTTGGTCAGCAACGTGATGCGCTTGCCGCGCGCATGGCGATGCAGCGCGTCGATCAGCCGTTCCGCCGTGGCGGTGCCCGGCGCCGCCGCGCTCGGCGCGTGGATCAACAGCAGCGCGTCATAGTCGTGGCTGTCGAGCAGCGCTTCGATTGCCGCCAGGAAGCGCTGCGGCGTGGCGTCATCGCGCAGGTCGAGCGGATTGCCGGCGCGGATGAAATCCGGCAGCGCGTCGCTCAATTTTGCCAGGCTCTCATCGCTCAGCGTGGCCAGTTTGCCGTTGCGTCCGAGCAGTTCGTCCAGCGCCATCGCCGCCGGCGCCGCCCCGTTGCTGACGATCATCAGCCGCTCGCCGCGCAGCGGATGCATATGGCTGAGGGTTTCCACCGCCGAGAACAGCTCGTGGGTATCCTGCACGCGCAGCAGGCCGGCGCGCTGGATGGCGGCATCATAGGCGGCGTCAAGCCCCAGCTGGCTGTTGAGCAGCAGCTGCGCCTGTTGGCTGCGGCCGCTTTTGATCACCAGAATGGGCTTGTTGCGTGAGGCGCTGCGCGAGGCGGAGAGAAAGCGCCGCGCGTCGCTGATGTTTTCCAGATACAGCAGGATGGCGCTGGTCTTGCTGTCGCGCGCCAAAAAGTCGAGCAGGTCGTCGACGTCGATGTCCAGGCTGTCGCCCAGCGCGATGAAGTAGGAGAAACCGACTTCGCGCTGCTGCGCCCAGTCGAGAATGGTGTTGGCCACGGCGGCGGACTGCGAGATAAACGCCAGTTTGCCCTTTTGGATCGGCACCGGCGAGAAGCTGGCGTTGATGCCCTGCCACGGCGCCAGCAGCCCCAGGCTGTTGGGCCCTAACAGCCGCATGGCGTAGCGCTGTGCGCAGGCCTTCAGCTCGGCGAACTGTTCCGGCGGCGAAGAGAGCACGATGGCGGTTTTGCAGCCGCGTTGGCCCAGCGCTTCAATCAGCGCCAGATTGCGTTTGGCGTGGGTGCAGATGATCGCCAGATCTGGCGTCAGCGGCAGGCTGGCGACGTCGGGGTAGGCCATCACGCCGCATACCGCCTTGTAGCGCGGCGTGACCGGCAAGATGGGCCCGCCGAAACCGCCGGCCAGCAGATTGCTCATCATCAGGTTGCCGGCGCGGCCGGGCTGCTGCGACGCGCCCAGCACGGCGATCGATTTGGGACGTAGTAGCGCTTCTAACCCTCGCTGGCTCATGCACGGCTCCTTTTGGCAACGTTACGCCTGATTTTAGGCGCTTTCTGGCTATATTGCTGTGACCGGTGCCTCCGGGCGGGTCGGTTTTCCCGCCAGATACTGTTGACGGAAATAGCGGAAATGCTGATTCAATCCGTCGGCGGCCGGCAGATCGCCCGCCTGTTGCAGCAGGGCGGCGGCCACTTCCGCCGTGCAGTGTTGCTCGGCGCGGCTGGCTTCGCGCAGCTGGTAGTCCGATGCCGCGTCGACGTTGAGGGAAAACACCGGGAATTGATTGAGGTACGGGCTTTTACGGAACATTTTGCGCGCTTCCGCCCAGGTGCCGTCCAGCATGATGAACAGCGGCGGTTTGCCGCCGGCGGGCAGCTCGCTGAACACCGGCCGTTCGGCGTCGGCGTAGGAAGCGGGGAACACCACATAAGGCTGCCGCGCCGGATCGTTGATGGCCGCCAGCAGGGCCGGATCGATCTCGGTGCGCGACCAGAGGAACGCCTGGGTGTCCGGCAGGATATCGGCGATCAGGCGGCCGGTGTTGCTGGGCTTGAGCGGCTCGGCGCCGAACATGATCAGGCAGAAACGGCTGCCGGCCTGCTGCGGGCGAATGGTGTCGCACAGGCAGTTTTTATGCGGCAGCAGGCAACCCTGACAACGCGCCACCCGGCAACCGCGCGCCAGGAAGGGGCGGGTGGCGCGGTCTAAACGGAATTGGCGCAGGCGAAGTACGGCGTTGTCGGTCATAACGATCCTGGGGAAAAACCGCCATTGTAACGCAGAAAAAAGCCCGCCGGGAGGGGCGGGCTCGATCGGGGCGCGTTCGCGCGCGATGGCGGGATACGGCCTATACTTGCCGAATCACACTAACTCGTTGAGCCAGTTGTCAAACGGCGCTTTCGGCATCGCGCCGTTGAGCATATCGACCATTTTGCCCTGACGGAACACCATGATGGTCGGGATGCTGCGGATGCGGAAACGGGCGCTCAGCTCCGGCTCGGCTTCGGTGTTCACTTTCACGAAGCGCACTTTGCCGGCGCGCTCTTCGGCCACGTCTTCAAAGATCGGCGCAAAGCTGCGGCACGGGCCGCACCACGGCGCCCAGAAATCGACCACGACCGGCAGATCGTCCTGCAGCAACTGGTCCAGCGTGGCGGCGGTGGCGTTGATCACTTCACCGTCGAAGAGCTCATGGCCGCAGCGGCCGCATTTCGCGTTGTCCGCCAGACGTTCTTCCGGCACGCGGTTGGTGGCATTGCAAGCTGCACAAACTGTATTCATGTTGACCTCGGGTACAGAGAAAGCATGGTCCCCGCAACGCGGTTGCGGAGATGTTTCTTTAATGCTGACAATTATCGGCAAAACCCGGCGCATGAACAATGAGGTTTGTTCAATGGATGTGATAGTTGGGAGCTTTTAGCGCAAGTTGGTGGCTTCGTGCACCAACATCAGGTAATCTTCGCGCCCTGCGCGTTGGTGGAGAAGACAATGAACGATTCATTTAGTGGCAAGAACGGTAAAGTCAAAGTGATGTACGTCCGCAGTGACGACGACAACGGCGACGACCGCAACAAGAATAAACGTCCGGCCGGCAAAGGCCGTCCGGCTGACGGTGCGCGCTCGGGCCGCACCGGTCAAGACAAGGCGCGCGGCGGCAACGATCGCCGCGGCGCCGACTCCCGCCGCAGTGAAAGCGATCGTCCTCGCCGTCCGGCGCGCTCTGAAGATCGCGGCGGCAACGAGTCGCCGTGGAGAACCGTCTCGCGCGCGCCGAATGAAGAGCCGGCGTTCGATCACGGCGGCATCAGCGGCAAAAGCTTTATCGATCCTGAGCAACTGCGCCGCCAGCGCGCGGAAGAAACCCGCGTTTACGGTGAAAACGCCTGTCAGGCGCTGTTCGCCAGCCGCCCGGAAGCGATCGTGCGCGCCTGGTTCGTGCAGTCGGTCACCCCGCGCTTCCGCGAAGCGCTGCGCTGGATGGCGGCCAACCGCAAGGCTTACCACGTGGTGGATGAGGAAGAGCTGGCCAAGGCTTCCGGCACCGAGCACCACGGCGGCGTGTGCTTCCTGATCAAAAAACGTCAGGGGCTGGACGCGCAGACCTACCTGAAAACCGCCCCGGCGACCGACTGCGTGCTGGCGCTGGAAGAAGTAGGCAACCCGCATAACCTGGGCGCCATCGTCCGTTCGTGCGCCCACTTCGGCGTCAACGGCGTGCTGCTGCAGGATCCGGCGCTGCTGGAGTCCGGCGCGGCGGTGCGTACCGCAGAAGGCGGCGCTGAGCACATCAAGGCGATCAACGCCGATGATTTCCTGTCGGTGCTGGATACCTTCCGCAAGGCGGGTTACACCATCGTTACCACCTCCAGCCATAAAGGCACCGCGCTGGCGCAGGCCAAGCTGCCGGCCAAGATGGTACTGGTGCTGGGCCAGGAACGTGACGGTCTGAGCGACAGCGCCTGGCAGCAGGGCGACATGAACGTGTCTATCGGCGGCACCGGCAAGGTGGAAAGCCTGAACGTTTCCGTGGCGACCGGCATTCTGCTGGCGGACTGGTGGCGTCAGAATCAGGCGTAATCTGTTCTACGTCGGATAAAAAACGGGCGCCTCAGGGCGCCCGTTTCGTTATTGAAGCTTAGTGGGCGCCGCCGCCCCCACCGCCGCCGGAGCTGAACGGCGGTTTCGCCACCCACACCAGCGCCAGCAGCACCAGGAATACCCCGGCCGACAGCCAGAAGATCTCGTTGGCGGAGATGATCAGGCCTTGCGCGGTGATCTCATTGGCGATGTAGGCCGAGGCCTGCTGCTTGCTCATGCCGAGCTGCTCCAGCTGCCGGTACATCTCCTGCGACTGCGGGCTGTACGGGTTGACGAACTCCGTCAGCTGCGAATGGTGCTGCGATTCGCGCTGCGTCCACAGGGTGGTGGTGATCGAGGTACCGATCGACCCCGCCAGCGTTCGCGTGAAGTTCGACAGGCTCGACGCCGCCGCCATGCGTTCCGGCGGCAGGCCGGACAGCGTGATGGTGGTCAACGGCATGAAGAAGCAGGCGATGGCGAAGCCCTGAACGAACTGCGGCCAGGCGGACGCGCCGAAGTCCATGCCCGGTTCAAACGTATAGGCACGCCAGTAGAAGCACACGGCATACATGATGAAGCTGAAAGTCACCAGCTTGCGCATGTCGAGCCGGTTGCCGAACTTGCCGATGATCGGCGACAGCAGCACCGGGATCAGCCCGACCGGCGCCGACGCCAGCCCAGCCCAGGTGGCGGTATAGCCGTACACCTCTTGCAGCAGCTGCGGCAACAGCACGATGGCGCCGAAGTACAGCATGTAGGCCAGGCTGATGCACAGGCAGCCGATGGTGAAGTTGCGCGACTTGAACAGCGACAGATCCACCACCGGATGGTCGTCCGTCAGCTCCCACACCACCAGGAACAGCAGCGCTACTACCGCCACGACGGTGAGCGTGATGATCTCGGTCGAGTTGAACCAGTCCAGCTCCTTGCCCTGATCGAGCATCACCTGCAGCGAACCGATGCCGACGATCAGCAGCACCAGGCCGACGGTGTCGATCGGTTTGATCTCGGTTTTGGTTTCTCGCCCCTTCAGCGTCGCCATCGCCGCCACGATCACGAAGGCGCCGATCGGGATGTTGATGAAGAAGATCCAGCCCCAATGGTAGTTGTCGCTGATGTAACCGCCGAGGATCGGCCCGAAGATCGGCGCGACGATAACGGTCATCGACCAAAGCGCCAGGGCCATCGCCCGCTTGGCGGGCGGGTAGTTGTTCAGCAACAGGCTCTGCGACAGCGGGATCAGCGGCCCGGCCACCACGCCCTGGATCACGCGGAAGAAGATCAGCATGCCGAGGCTGTTGGAGATGCCGCACAGCCAGGAGGCGAGGACGAACAGCGCGGTGGACCAGAGGAACAGCCGCACTTCGCCGATGCGCTTCGCCAGCCAGCCGGTGATCGGGATCGAGATGGCGTTCGCCACGCCGAACGAGGTGATCACCCAGGTGCCCTGCGAGTTGGAAGACCCGAGGTTACCGGCAATGGTGGGGATCGCCACGTTGGCGATGGTGGAGTCCAGCACCTGCATGAAGGTCGCCATGGCGAGCGCGACCGTCATCCAGGCGAGCTGGGCGCCTTCAAGCGGTTTCTGTGGCAAGATGGCCTCCCGCGCGCTTAGCCGGCGTTCGCATGGATCACGTCGGCGATCAGCTGATTAACCGGCGCCAGGTTCAAGGCCAGCGCGTCGCTCTGGTACAGCGGTTTGTCGCGCACCACGTCGGCCAGCACGCGGCCGTCCAGGTTGGCGGTGTCGACGGTCACCAGCGTCGAAAGACCGATGCGCAGCGGATGGTCGGCCACCTGCTTGGCGTCGAGCTCAATACGCACCGGCAGACGTTGCACCACTTTGATCCAGTTGCCGGTCGCGTTCTGGGCCGGCAGCAGCGAGAAGGCGCTGCCGGTGCCCATGTCGATACCGGCCACTTTGCCCTGATATACCACGTCGTCGCCGTAGACATCGCTGACCACCGTCGCCGGCTGGCCGATGCGCATGTTGGCGATCTGGGTTTCCTTAAAGTTGGCGTCAACCCAAATGTGATCGGCCGGCACCACCGCCATCAGCGGCGAACCGGCGGCGATCTGCGCGCCGACCTGCACGCTGCGGCGCGAGACATAGCCGGTAATGGGGCTGATCACTTTGGTACGCTGCAGCGCCAGCCAGGCATCGCGCATCTGCGCGGCGGCCTGTTGGATCGCCGGCTGCTGTTCCAGCGGGGTATTCAGCACCATCGCCTGGTTGGCGTTGTATTGCTGCACCGCCACTTCCAGCGCGGCCTTGGCGCTGTCGACCGCATCGCGAGCGTGTTGCAGCTCTTCGCGGCCGATGGCGTCAACGCTGCCCAGCACCACACGGCGCTTCAGATCGTTCTCGGCCTTGCTCAGATCGGTCTTGCGCAGGGCGATGTTGGCCTGATATTGCTTGCTGTTGATGATCAGCTGGTGGGTCTGGCGCACGCTGTTGGCCAGGCCGGTCTTGGCGCGTTCAAACGCCTGCTCGGCATCGGTCGGATCGAGCGTCAGCAGCACGTCGCCCTGCTTGACGTAGTCGGTGTTGTCGAAATTGACGCTGTTCACGCTGCCGGACACCTGGGCCATGATCTGCACCTGGTTGCCGGAGACGTAGGCGTCGTCGGTTTCCTGATGATGACGCAGCACCAGGAACCAATACACTAAGTAAGCCACCCCTATAACAATGAAAATAACCGTCAGCAACAGTAGCCAAAATTTACGCTGCTTCTTTTTGCCGCTCGGCTGCTGCGGGTTTTGGATTTCCGCGCTTGCGCTCATGGTGTTCTCCAAGCCTTATATTATTATGCTTTCGAATCCGCTGCGGCCGGGGCCTGATAGCCACCGCCCAGCGCACGGATCAGTCCTATCTTCGCCTGCAGTAAGTTGCTGCTGGCATTCAACTCCGCCTGTTGCTGCTGCAATAGCTGCGTCTGGCTGGTCAACAGATCGTCGCGCCCGATAATCCCTGCCTGGTAACGGGCGTTGGCGACCTGATACACCTGTTGCATCGACTGGGCCGCGGACGCCGCCTGCAGCTGCTGTTGCGCAGAACTCTGCTGGATGGTGATGGCGTCGGCGGTTTCCTGTACCGCATTCAGGATGGTTTGGTTGTAGGATTCCACCGCTTCGTCATACAGCGCGGATTCCTCGCCCAGCTTGCTGCGCAGCGCCCCGGCGTGGAAGATCGGCAGCGAAATCGCCGGCATCACGTTCCAGGCCTGGCTGGCCGCTTCAAACAGATTCGGGCTGGTGCCACTGGTATTGGTGGTCATCAGGCCGGCGAAGGCTGAAATGGTCAGGCTGGGGTAAAACTCTTTACGCGCGGCGCTGACGCGCTGGCTGTAAGACTCCACCAGCTGGCGTTGCGCGGCGATGTCCGGGCGTTTGCCCAGCAGATCCGCCGTCAGCTCGCCCTGCGGCGCCATCAGGTTGTCTGCGGGCAAAGGCACCTGACGCAGGTGCTGCATGGCGTTCGGCCCCTGGCCCGCCAGCGCGGCGAGTTGGTGCCGGAGCTGCTCGATCTGCGACTGCAGCTGCAGGATCTGCTGCTTGGCGACGTCGGACTGCGCCTGGGTTTGTTGCGGCACGTCGACGCCGGTCAGCCCGGCCTGATAGCGCTGTTGGCGCAGCGCGGTCAGGCGCTCATTGTTGTTCACTTCCTGTTGCAGCAGCTTCTCGAGCGCCAGATTGCTCTGCAACTGATAGTAGGCGGACGCCACCGAGCTGGTCAGCGTCAGCGCCGCCTGTTCCTGCTCGGCGCGCGCGGCGTTGACCTGCGCTTTGGCGGCGTTCACCTGGTTGCGGTATTTGCCCCACCAGTCGAACTCGTACGCCAGGTTCAACCCCAGCGAGTTGGAGCTTGAATAGATCGGCTTATGCGGATACCCCAACCCCATATTGACGTTTTGCGGCACGCGCTGGCGCTGGGTGCTGGCGTTCAGATCCAGGTTCGGCCCGTTGGCGGCGCTGGCTTCACCCACCACGCTTTGCGCTTCGCGCACGCGGGCGGCGGCCTGCCGCAGGGTCGGCGAGCTTTGCAGCGTTTGCGTCATCAGGGTATCCAATTGCGGATCCTTGAGGGCGCGCCACCACTGCGGGCTGACGGCCAGCGAACTGACTTTCGGCTGAGCCAACTGCAGGCTCTGCGGATCCATCAGCGTGGATTGCGGGGCAATATTATCGGTCGAAGCACACCCGGCCAGCAGCAACACGGCGAACAGCGGGGTGAATCTCCAGTTAAATGGGGATCGCATAATAGGTACCTGAACAGAAATTGTGAATTAGGGTAACTGTTCTGTGATTTCCATTTGATCCAGACGTGCCAGCAATTTGCGCGTCAGCTGTTCCAGCTGTTTTTGCTCATCGTCGGTCAGCGTGGACCACAGGAAATGCAGACATTGGTGCTGCGGTGGCAGCAGTTGACTGAGAAACTCTTCCCCCTGCGGTGTCAGATGCAGATGCAGGCAGCGGCGATCGTTGTCGCTTTCCCGGCGCTCGATCCAGCCGCGTTTCTCCAGCTCATCGGCGATGCGGGTCGCATTGGTGCGCGAGGAGCCCAAGGCAGAGCTTAGCTCAGAAGGTTGGATGCTGTGGCTCTCCTGCGCATCCAGGGTAATCAGCGCCATAAACAGTGTTTCGTTAATCCCCTGCGCCTTGAGCATCTTATTGCGGTTTTCCAGCAGCTTGCCTTGCATGTGCATGCACAGGCGGGTCAGCAGGATTTCCTGATAAGGGAAATCTTTCTGCCGCGTGGCGCGGAAATTCAGCATTTGTTCTATGGGGGCAAACGAGCTTTCCATAATTTAGGGCCTCATTAATTTCGTTCGAGATAGTAACGACGGTGACTAATAATGTAAATGTTCAGCCGTGCGGATAATTTAGCAATTCGTGTCATTTGTCAGTGTTTGTAAAGATGTGGCGCCTGAAAACGCCAAAGTGAAGCCAAACGATCGGAGCGGCGTCAGCCCGGACCGAAAAGCATTAACAGCTTTAATGTGACGCCAAAGGCCGTCGCGCCGAGCAGCGTCGACAGAATGATGCTTTTGCTGCGGTAGAAGCACAGCGCCAGCGCGGCGAACCCCACCAACGTCGGCAGCAGCTTGTCCGGTTCGCGCATCACCACCGGCGTGCTGGAGACCACCAGCAGGGCGCAGATCGAGGCGATGCCGATGCTGTCGAGCAGCAGGGCGGCTTTACCGCGTTTGAGGCCGGGTTGGGCGCGCGCCGGCGCCAGCCGCAGCGGCAGATAACGGAACAGGTAATTGGCGCAGCCCACCACCAGACCGATCGCCAGCACATCAGTGTTCATGGGGGGCCTCCGCAGGGGCTGGCTGGAACAGGGCGGCGATGCAGCCGGCGCCGATGCCGGCCAAAATGGCGACCGGAATGGAGAACAGCACTACGCCGAGCAGCGCGCCGGCCAGCGCGGCGGCGATAGTCAGGCTCTGCGGGCGGCGGAAGGCGGCCAGCAGGAAGCTGAGAAACAGCGCCGGCAGCATGAAGGCCAGCGAGGCTTCTATCACCGGGAACTGCTCCAGCGGGCCGTTGCCGAACAGCGCGCCGAGCGCGGTGCCGGCGACCCAGGAGAGCCAGGAACAGAGCGCGATGCCCAGCATCCAGTTTTCGCTCCAGCTGCGGTTATTGCGCATCAGCCTGGCGGTCGCGGCGGCGAAAACTTCATCGGTCAGGCCAAAGGCCCACATCGCCGTTTTGCCGGGCGACATGCGCGAGACGATGCGGTGACGCAGCGCCGGGCCGTACAGCAGGTGGCGCACGTCCATCGCCATCACCGTCAACGCGGAGACCCACAGCGACATTCCGGCGCTCAGCAGGGCGGTGATCACGAACTGGCTGGCGCCGGCGTAGATGATGCAGGAGAAGAAAATGCTTTCCAGCGGGGAAAAGCCCAGTTTGACGGCGCTGAGGCCGAAGGCGAACGCCACCGGGACATACCCGATGACGATCGGCAAACTGTCGACGACGCCGTTGGCGAAGGTGGCGCTGACGGCGGGCGGATTGAGGCTGTCTGCAGCTTGGCTTTGCATGGTTGTGGGTCGCAGGGTAGATAGGACTTCAATAGTTTATGGCCAGAACATTACCAGAGAGTAAGTAATGTTTATACCCTGCACCGCTAATAAATTTCTTAAGTTACTATTTGCACGATAATCAGATTGTCGCCAGCCCCTGCGGATCGTGGTGCTTGCCGAGCCACCAGGTCAGCAGGTTGAGCAGGCATAACACCCCGCCGGCGGCGGCCACGCCGTACCAGCCGGCATGCTGATAGGCCGAGGCGGAGAGCAGTGAACCGAGGGCGCCGCCGATAAAGTAGCTGGTCATGTAGCCGGCGGTCAGGCGGTTGCGCGCGTCCGGCATGATGCGGTACATCACGCTCTGGTTGGTGACGTGTACTGCCTGCACCGCCAGATCGAGGATCAGGATGCCGGCGATCAGCGCCCACAGCGATTGTTTAGCCAACGCGATGGGTATCCAGGACAGCAGCAGCAGCACCAGGCCGACGGTGGTGGTCAGCCCGGCCTTGCCCTTGTCCGCCAGATGCCCGGCGCGCGAAGCGGCCAGCGCCCCGGCGGCGCCCACCAGGCCGAACAGCCCGATCACCCCCTCGGAGTAGTTGAACGGCGGCGCGGCGAGCAGAAAGGCCATGGAGGTCCAGAGCACGCTGAAGTTGGCGAACGACAGGGCGCCGAGGATGGCGCGGGTGCGCAGCAGCGGCGTGCGGCAGAACAGGCTGAAGATCGAGGCCAGCAGCTGCGGGTAGTTCAGCCCGGAGTGCTGCTTATAGCGCGGCAGCGCGCGCCACAGGATCAGCGCCATCAGGATCATCAGCACGCTGGCGACCCAGTAGATGGTGCGCCAGCCGCCGAACGACGCCAGTGCGCCCGCGACGGTGCGCGCCAGCAGGATGCCGAGCAGCAGGCCGCTCATGATGATGCCGACGGTCTTGCCGCGCTTTTCCGGGTGAGCCAGCGTGGCGGCCAGCGGCACCAGGATCTGCGCCACCACAGAGAACAGCCCGGTGAGTGCGGTGCCGAGGATCATCATCGGCAGCGTGGCGGAGGTGGCGGTGATCAGCATACCCCCGGCGGCCAGCAGCGTCATGAAAACGATCAGCCCGCGGCGCTCGAACATATCGCCGAGCGGCACCAGCAGCAGCAGGCCGGTGGCGTAACCAAGCTGCGCGGCGGTGACGATAAAGCCGGCCTGGTTGACCGACAGATTGAAGCCGGTGGCGATGGTTTCCAGCAGCGGCTGCGCGTAATAGTTGCTGGCGACCGCCAGGCCGGTAGCGATGGCGATCAGCACGGTCAGCGCCGGGCTGAGGCCCGGGTGGACGTTTTGTTGGTTCATGATTTTTTCATCACGGGAAGAAGATAGCGCGCAGTATCCGGCAATGCGTCTGCGGAAACCAATGTATAATTTTCATTTGATTTATCTCATTTCAAGATAGATGCCATGAACCTGAAACAGATCCGCTATGCGCTGGCGGTGGCGGAGGAACAGAGCTTCACCCGGGCGGCGCAGCGCTGCCATACGGTGCAGTCGGCGCTCAGCCACCAGATCGCCAAACTGGAAGAAGAGCTGGGCTGTACGCTGTTTGAGCGCACCTCGCGCCGGGTGCGATTGACCCCCGCCGGCCAGGCTTTCATTCCCTCGGCGCAGCGGCTGCTGGCGGCACAGCAGGCGCTGGTGGAAGAGGTGACCGCCGCCGGGGATGCGGTGTCCGGTACCTTGACCATCGGCACCATTTCAACCATAAACGCGATTGATCTGACCGAAAAGCTCGACAAGTTTCATCGCCACTATCCGGCGGTGAACATCCGCCTGTACGTCGGCATGAGCGAAGCCCTGCTGGAGGACGTGCGTCAGCAGAAGTGCGATATGGCGTTCGTCGGCATCTGGCCCGGCGACGTCGATTTGCTGCCGATGTCGCACCGGCAGTTGACCGATGAGCCGCTGGTGGCGTTGGTGGCGCCGCAGCATCCGCTGGCCAACCGCGAGCGGGTGAATCTGCAGGCGCTGGCGGAAGTGCCGCTGGTGGATTTCTACAGCGGCACCGGCGCGCGGCGCCAAACCGATCGCGCCTTCCAGGCGGCGGGCATCCGCCGGCACGTCAGTTTTGAAATCGATCATATCGAATGGTTGGAGAATCTGGTGCGGCGCGGATTGGCGGCGGGCATCGTACCGATCTCGACCGCGCAACGCCTAAGCACGCTGGTGTCGATTCCGATTGAAGACGGGCCGCGACGCCAGGTGTATTGCATCTGGCCGCAGCCCTTGTCAAACGCCGCCGCACGTTTTTTACAGTTCAGCGGCATTGATATGGTGGGGTAGGGGGCGGCGGATGCGGCGCCCCCGAGCAGTTACGGCTTCGCCGCCTCGGCGGCGGTTTTCACCCAGCCGTCGAAGGTCGCCTGATGCGCCTTGATCCAGCCGTTGACGTGGTTCTGGATGTCGGCTTCCGAAGCCTGGCCTTCATGCATACGCAGGTTTTGCGCGTTAATGTCGGCGATCGGCAGCTTCATGATGGCGAACAGCTTGGCGGCCGCCGGATTGGCTTCGGCCCACTGCTTGTTGGCGGCGATGCGCATGGTGTTGACCGGGAAGCCGTAGTTGGCGCCGTTAGGCAGCTTGGTGTCGACGTTCTTCTGCTCGCCCGGCAGAGAGGAGAACGGCACCTGCAGCCAGACCACGTCGCGGCCCGGCACCATCACATCGCTGACCCAGTACGGCGTCCAGGTGTAATACAGCACCGGTTTGCCCTCTTTGTAACGGGTGATGGTGTCGGCGATCATCGCCGCGTAGTTGCCCTGGTTGTGCTCGACGGTGTTGCTCAGGCCGTAGGCCTTGATGTGGTGGTTGATCACCGCTTCGCAGCCCCAGCCCGGGGTGCAGCCGGTCAGATCGGCCTTGCCGTCGCCGTTGGTGTCGAACAGCTTGGCGATCTTGGGATCCTTGAGCTGTTCGACGTTGGTGATGTGGTATTGCTCGGCGGTCTTCTTGTCGATCAGGTAGCCCTGCGCGGCGCCGTTGACGTAGACGCCTTCGCGGTAGAACTTGGCGTCGCCGCCGGCGGCCTTGTACTGATCGGCGTGCAGCGGATCCCAGTTGACCGCGATAAAGGTCGCGTCGCCGGAGGCGATCGAGGTGTAGGCGACGTTGTAATCCACTTCACGCGGTTCTTTCACGTCGTAACCCAGTTTTTCCAGCGCCTTGCTGACCAGCAGCGTCTGGAAGGTCTCTTCGGAAATGGTGCTTTGCACCGGCTGTACCGCGATCCCCTTGCCGGGTAAATCTGCCGCGCTCACGCTCTGTGAGCCAATCAGCGTCGTCAGGGCGAGAGCCCAGATGCCCGTAGTGCGCATAGTGTTTCCCCTTTTTTCGATGTGGTGGTGTCATAGCCCGCCGGGGCCGCAGCCGCCGGCGGGAAAAGCGTCAGGCTTGCTTGATGAACGGGCGAGTCAGCAGCCCGATGGGGCCGCGGCGGTACCAGCGGCCGATGCCTTTGCTGCGGCGATCGCGCCCCAGCGATTGGGTGAGGCGATCGAGAATGATCGCCAGGATCACGATGCCGACCCCGCCGACGGCGGCCAGGCCCATGTCCAGCCGGCCGATGCCGCGCAGCACCATCTGGCCCAGCCCGCCGACGGCGATCATCGAGGCGATGACCACCATCGACAGCGCCAACATCAGCGTCTGGTTCACGCCGGCCATGATGGTCGGCATTGCCAGCGGCAGCTGCACCTTGAACAGCAGCTGGCGCGGGCTGGCGCCGAAGGACTCGGCGGCCTCGATCAGATCTTCCGGCACCTGCTTGATGCCGAGAATGGTCAGGCGCACGATCGGCGGCAGCGCGAAGATAATGGTCACTACTACGCCCGGCACGTTGCCGATGCCGAACAGCATGACGATCGGCACCAGATAGACGAAGGCCGGAGTGGTCTGCATCGCGTCGAGCAGTGGCCTGATGACTTTGGCGGCGTGCTTGCTGCGCGCCAGCCAGATGCCGAGCGGCAGGCCGATAAGGATGCAGAAGAACAGTGCGGTCAGCACCAGCGCCAGCGTGACCATCGCCTGCGACCAGGCGCCGATGGCGCCGATGGCGACCAGGGAGAGCAGCGTCGCGGCGCCCATGCCGATGCCCGAGACCTGCCAGGCGAGCAGCGAGAACACCAGAATGGCGATCGGCGCCGGCATGCCCAGCAGCAGTTGCTGGAAGCCGCTCAGGATCATGTCGACCGGCACGCGGATGCCCTGGAACAGCGGGCGGAAGTGCAGCACCAGCCAGTCGATGCCCTGCGTGACCCAGGTATCGAACGGCACCCAGGCCTTGTGGAACGGATCGAGCAGGCTGAAGTGTTCCGGCTGCGCCGGGGCGCTGCTGAGCCAATCGGCGCCTTGTCCGGCGGCGTCATGGGTGGCCGGCGGCGGCGCGCTGGACCAGGCGTCGCCGGCGTTGGCGGCGGCATCGTTTGCGGGTGCGGCGCCGGTATCGGCCGGTGCGGTAGCCCAGGGATCTTGGGTTTGCGTAGTATCACTCATTGGCGGAGCCCTCCTTGTCCAACGCCTGCAGCAGCATGGCCTTGGAGATGATGCCGAGATAGTTATGTTCTTCGCACACTACCGGCACCGCGCACGGCGCCTGGGCGACCAGGGAAATCAGATCGCTGAGCGGCGTGTCGGCCGGCACGGCGGCAGGGGCCTCGAGCAGGGCATCGTCCAGCGTTTGATTGGCGGACAGCGCCTTTTTCAGCGACTCTATCGACACCACGCCGATAAATTTCTTTCCGCGTTCAACAACATAACCATAATCACGGTCCTCATCGCGCAGCAGCTGCAGCGCCGATCGGGGGCCAAAGCCGGGGGTTTTGCGGATCAGCGTCACCGGGCGCCGTTGGGCGATATCCTTGGCGCTGAATACGTGACTGATGTCCACGCCGCGGAAGAAGGTGCGCACATAGTCGTTGGCCGGGTTGTTCAGGATCTCGTCCGGCGTGCCGACCTGGATCACCTCACCGCCCTGCATGATGGCGATGCGATCGCCGATGCGCATCGCTTCGTCCAGATCGTGGGAAATAAACACGATGGTGCGCTGATGCTGGGCCTGTAATTTCACCAGCTCATCCTGCATTTCGGTACGAATTAACGGATCGAGCGCCGAGAAGGCTTCGTCCATCAATAATATATCCGGGTTATTGGCCAGGGCGCGGGCTAATCCCACGCGCTGGCGCATGCCGCCGGATAATTCATCCGGATAAGACAGCGCATAATTCTCCAGCCCGACCTGGCGCAGGGCATCCAGCGCTTTTTCCTGGCGTTCCTGCAGCGGTATGCCGGCTAATTCCATACCGAATGCGGTATTATTCAGGACGTTCATGTGCGGCATCAGCGCGAATGACTGAAATACCATGCTGATCTTATTTCGCCGCACGGTACGCAGCGCGGCGTCGGATATTTTGGCGATGTCCTCACCGTCGATCAGCACCTGGCCGCGGGTGGGTTCTATCAGACGATTGAGAAGGCGTACCAGGGTGGACTTGCCGGAACCGGAGAGCCCCATGATGACAAATATCTCGCCTTCTTCAATGGCCAGAGTGGCGTCTTTTACGCCGAGCGATAAGCCGGTTTTTTCAAACAGCCGATCTTTTGTCAGACCTTTATCCAGCAGTTTGAATGCGCGTTCCGGGTGTTCGCCAAATATCTTATACAGGTTCTTTACTTCGAGTTTAATTGCCATGCAATTTGCTGTTTCCTCTGGTTTAATTAACGCGTTATGGGCTGTCCTTAGCAAAATAAAAGAGCTTTTTACCCTAACACAGTGAATATCTGAGACAACCCTCAATGTCATTTAAATGGGATATTAGTGGTTTACATCAAGGTTTTAATTAGTTATGGTAATTTTGCCCATGACTCGAAATTGACGGCCGCTATTCGCCATAATGGTTTGGTTTTTAGGGAAATAACGCGGCGTGAAGCAATGGGATATTTCGCTTCTGCGTCTGCCGTTTCGGATAATAAAAAACCCGACCAGAGGCCGGGTAAAAGTCATCAGTATTTCATCAGTTTTAACGACAGGTGCCGATATCGAGGGGGATATCGTCGGGCGCTATGTTATCGCCGTAATATGACAGCCAGATGGCAGCCTCAGGCCTTGCGATACAGCCGCCGCGGGTGGCCGATATTGCCGTACAGCATCTCCACCCGCACGAACTGGGTGGCGACGCAATATTCCAGATAACGGCGGGCGGTAGTCTTGCTGATGCCGACCTGCTCCACCACGTCTTCCACCGCATGCGCCACCGCCGGCTGGGCGATAAACAGCGCCTGCACCAGCTCGAGGGTATTGGTTTCGATGCCTTTGGCGCTTGGCTCGCTGGAGAACTGCTTCGACTGCAGGTTGTACAGCGCATCGACGTTGTCCTGATCGATGATCTTGAAGGTGCGCTGGGTTTGCACGAACTGCATGAAGCGTTCGAGCGAATTGCGCAGCCGCTTGTAGGATACCGGCTTGATGATGTAGTCGAAGGCGCCGTTGCGGATCGCCTGGCTGCAGGTGTGCATGTCGCTGGCGGCGGTGATGAAGATCACCGAACAGGCGGGGTTCTTCACCGCCGGCTCTTCCATCAGCTCGATGCCCTGGCCGTCCGGCAGAAAGTTATCCAGCAGGATCAGCCGCGGCTGATGCGCATTGGCTTTGGCCCGCGCTTCGGCCAGCGTGGCGGCGTAAGCCACCACCCGCAGGTTGAAATTTTTCTCGATGAACTCCGCGTGCAGCGTCGCCAGTTGCGGCTCGTCTTCCACGATCAGAACGTCCAGTGCTTGGTGTGACATAATCGGGTGCTCAAAAAATCGGGTTATGGGTTTTATTTAGGGATAAATATAGAGAATATCGCGCCGTGCGGCTCGTTGTCCGACACTTCTATGCTGCCGTGCGCCTGCGCCACGTGGCTGGCGACCAGATGCAGGCCGATGCCGTGGTCGCTTTTATCCGCTTTGGTGGTGACGCCCTGTTCAAACAGCGTATCACGAATCTCCTCGGCGATGCCGGTGCCGCGATCCGCCACCTCGATCACCAGCTCGTCGCTGCCGTCGCTGATATAAAGCTCGATCGCGTCGTGCGGGGCCGGGCAGTGCAGCGTCGCCTCCACCGCATTATCCAGCAGGTTGCCGACGATCGACATCAGTTCGGTCTCATTCAGCGCCGCCGGGATCTGCCGCAGCTGGCAGGCCGGATCGAAGCGCAGCTCGATGCCTTTTTCTCTGGCGCTGGAATATTTGCCCAGCAGCAGGCCGCACAGCGCCGCCGAACTGAAGCGCTGCGAGATGAAATCGAGGATCTCCTGCGCGCCCTCCGACTGGGCCTCCACGTAGCGGATGGCCTCGTCGTAGCGCTGCATATGCAGCAGCCCGGCCAGCGTGGCGGTCCAGTTCAGCTGTTCGTGGCGCATGATGCGCAGGTTGTCGGCATAGCGTTTCACCTGGCTGAGCTGGCTGCTCAGGGTATTGATGTCGTTCTTGTCGCGGAAGCTGATAACCCAGCCTTGCAGCTCCTGCTCCTGCATGATGCGCACTCGGCTGGCGATCACCCGCACGTGATTGAAGCGGCACACCTCATCGTGCGTATCCTGGCCCAGCTGCGCGGCGGCGAAGAAGTTCGGCTGCGCCTGAATGACGTCGCCGATCGGCCGGCCCAGCAAGCCGGCGGCGGGCTGGTGCAGATCCAATAGCTCGCGCGCCGCATGGTTGATGGTGATGATCCGCATCTGCGGATCGATGGCGATCACCCCTTCATAGATGGCTTCCAGCAGCGCTTTTTGCTGGCGCACCAGCAGCGCGATCTCTTTCGGCTCCAGCCAGAACATCTGGCGCTTGAGGTTTTTCGACAGCAGCCAGGAAAAGACGAACAGGGCGATCAGCAGCAGGACGATGGAGCCGATAATTTGCGTCAGCGTCCTGGCATTTAAATTATCGATGTGCGATTTCAAATAGCCGACGGAAACGATGCCGATCACGCGATTATTTTCATCCAGGATCGGCGCCTTGCTGCGCAATGAAACGCCGATGCCGCCCTTGCGAATGGAAATAATGCTTTTCCCTTCCAGCACCTCTTTATTATCGCCGCCGATCATCGGCGTGCCCAGACGGCCTTCATATTCGGAATGATAAAGATGGCGGGCGTGATTATCGCCGATGACGATATAACTGGCGTCGCTGCTGGCGCGGATTTTTTTCATCAGCGCAGTGATTCGGGCGGCGTCGTTGTTTTCCACCGCGTTGACCAGCGAAGGAATGAGGGCGATTTCCCGTGCCTGCACCTGCGCGCGGGCGCCGAGATCGCGGTGCAGTTGCGCATCCAGCTGGTAATAGGTGTAGGCGCCGATGCAGGTCAGCAGCAGGCAGGAGAAGGCCACCAGGCACAGAAACAGCTTGATTTGAAATGAGAGTTTGAGCCGCATGGCGGAGCTTTACCGTAAAGAGATCCTGAAGCCTTACCCTATCACGAGAAGCGGGGTCTGTAATATTGCGCTCGATCAACTTGTGATCCCTCACACGGGATTAGAGTGAACCGGACGAGAATTGTTCGTCTGCGATAAAGTTGATAAGCTTTAAAATAAAAACGGCATTAACACCATTAAAACCACGCCGGTTTTTACATAATCTTAATTAACCCCATAGAAACCATAACCACCATTAAAAACCCTTTTTAACTTTGAACATAATCACAGCAGATAATCCGTGCGCTTCTCTATGATGGCTGAACAAACTAATAAGAGGCCAGATTATGAGCACAACAGATGATTCTTACCTCGTAGCCAAAGACAAGGCCGCCGATATTCCTCTGCGCGAGAAATGGTGGCGGATACTGGACAATTATAAAGTAGGGATTATTCCGTTACCGTTCTTTATTCTGGCCGGCGTATTGATTCTGCTCGACTGCCTGGAAGGCAAATTGCCGAGCGATATCGTGGTGATGGTGGCCACCCTGGCATTCTTCGGTTTCGCCTGCGGCGAATTCGGCAAGCGCCTGCCGCTGATCGGCAAAATGGGCGCGGCGGCGATCTGCGCCACCTTCATTCCTTCCGCGCTGGTGCACTACGGCCTGCTGCCGGACGTGGTGGTGGAGTCGACCACCAAGTTCTACAAATCGACCAATATTCTTTATCTCTACATCTGCTGCATCATCGTCGGCAGCATCATGAGCATGAACCGGCAGGTGCTGATCCAGGGCTTCCTGCGCATCTTCATTCCGATGCTGTGCGGCGAGATCGTCGGCATGCTGGTGGGGATGGGCGTCGGCATGGCGCTGGGCCTGGAGCCGTTCCAGATCTTCTTCTTCCTGATCCTGCCGATCATGGCCGGCGGCGTGGGTGAAGGGGCGATCCCGCTGTCGATGGGCTACGCGGCGATCCTGCACATGGAGCAGGGCGTGGCGTTGGGGCGCATTCTGCCGATCGTGATGCTCGGCAGCCTGACCGCCATCGTCATCGCCGGCCTGCTCAACCAGTTGGGCAAGCGTTATCCGCACCTGACCGGCGAAGGCAGCCTGATGCCGAGCAAGCAGGGCGACAGCGACATGAACGCGGTGGAAAAAATCAGCGGCAAGGTGGATGTCAGCACCATCGCCTGCGGCGCGCTGCTGGCCATCCTGTTGTATATGGTGGGCATGTTGCTGCACCGCCTGATCGGCCTGCCGGCGCCGGTGGGCATGCTGTTCGCCGCCGTGGCGGTGAAGCTGGCGCATGGGGTGTCGCCGCGCATTCAGGAAGGCTCGCAGGTGGTGTACAAATTCTTCCGCACCGCCGTGACCTATCCGATCCTGTTCGCGGTCGGGGTGGCCATCACGCCGTGGCAGGAGCTGGTGGACGCGTTCACCGTACAGAATCTGATCGTGATCGTCACGACCGTCAGCGCGCTGGTGGCGACCGGTTTCTTCGTCGGCAAGAAAATCGGCATGCATCCTATCGATGTGGCGATTGTCTCCTGTTGCCAGAGCGGGCAAGGCGGCACCGGCGACGTCGCGATCCTCACCGCCGGCAACCGCATGTCGCTGATGCCGTTCGCGCAGATCGCCACCCGAATCGGGGGCGCTATCAACGTCTCGCTGTCGCTGCTGGTGTTGGCCAAGTTCTTCGTATAACTCCTAGAAATCCTTAGCGTTACTTTGCCTTTCCCCGCCCCCGCGGGGATTTTTTTTGCCCGCGCGCCGGCCGTACGCGCGGGCGGGGTGGATGGGGGTTATGCCGCCTGTTTCATGGCGGCGTCGTACCAGGCGAAGTAGCGCTCTACGCCGCGGCGGCCGGATTCGATCAATGCGCGTTTTTTCTCCTCGCTGATGCCGAACTCCAGCGTGCCGACGTCAAGCGTGTCGACATACACGGTGCGTTTCCAGTCGTCGCTGTCCAGGTGCACCTTGGTTTGGATGTCCAGCATCACGTTGGCCACCGCCAGGGTGAAATCAAACAGGTTGTTGACCTGCGTGCGCGGACCTGCCTGCCCGGCTGCCTGGGCGATTTCGCCGGCGGAGTCCAGGCGAAGGCCCAGCGTGCGGGTGTTGATGCGCTGGCTTGAAGCGTCGATGTAAGGCGGCGTGGCGGAGAAGTCATAGTCGAACAGCCGCACCGGGTAGTTGTCGATCATGCCGCCGTCGATGCACAGGTCGCCCAGGGTGTTGTTCTTCGCCACGAAGGCGAATGGGAATGACATCGAA
The DNA here is from genome assembly GCF_052168875.1 of Serratia sp. CY38905. Taxonomy (NCBI): domain Bacteria; kingdom Pseudomonadati; phylum Pseudomonadota; class Gammaproteobacteria; order Enterobacterales; family Yersiniaceae; genus Serratia; species Serratia sp. CY38905. The sequence goes on from NZ_JBJNLV010000006.1 coordinate 25,176, forward strand.
ATGCGCAGGCCGTCCGCCACTTTCATGCGAGGCGTAGTGCGATGCGAATAGACCTCGCGCTGGCCGCTGTTGAGGTTGGCGCCGATAAAGTAAATCGATTTGAACCCTTTCGCCGCTTTCATCGCTTCGAACTGTTCGAAGGTAATATCCGGCTTGCCGGTGTATTGCTTGATAATATCGCGCGACCATTGATAGAAATAATCGCCGGGCGCGATGCCGTATTGATTGAACAGGCGATAGGCATCGTGGAGCGTACCGAAAAAGCCGCCGTTATAATCGAGGAATTTTTTAAAATCCATCGCCGACAGAATTTTGGTTACGTCCGCCGAGCTGCAGCCCAGGCCGACCAGCAGCGCGGCGATAGCGCCCGCCGAGGCGCCGGAGGTTTGCTTGATCTGTGGCATGATGCCTTTAGCTTCCAGCAATTCCAGCGCACCGCCATAGGCGATGCCTTTTACGCCGCCGCCTTCAAAGACCAGATTTTCGAATTGATAGTTCATGATATTTCCTCACTCTTGGTTTAGGGAGTAAGAAAAATAACCAAGTGGCGAGCGAGAAAATATTGATTGGGGTTGTGTGAGTCGGCAAACAAAACTATTCATAATAAATATATTATTTATATATTTATTAAAGGCATTTATTAAACAGGCGCATCGGGATTTTTGCGTCAATACTTAGCGCTGTTCAATTCTCGCAAGGAGTCATCATGTTCTGGAAACGTTGTCTGCTGGGCGCGGCGCTGGCCGTTATGTCATTACAGGCCGGCGCCGCCGCGCCGCAGGCCAAAACCCCGACGCCGGGAGTTTACCGCATCATGCTGGGCAGTTTTGAAGTGACCGCGTTGTCTGACGGTATCATTCGCCTGCCGGCGGACAAACTGCTGCTGAACACCACGCCGCAGCAGATCGCCGCCGGGTTGGCCGAGCGGCATCAAAGCCTGCCGGTGGTCACCTCGGTCAATGCCTATCTGATCAATACCGGCGACAAGCTGGTGATGATCGACAGCGGCGCCGGCCAGCTGCTGGGCGACGGCCTGGGCAAGCTGGTGGATAATCTGCGCGCGGCGGGCTATCAGCCTGAGCAGGTGGATGAGATCTACCTGACTCATATGCACCCGGATCACCTCGGCGGCCTGACGCACGACGGCAAGGCGGTATTCCCCAATGCGGTGGTGCGCGCCGCCAGCCAGGATGCGGACTTCTGGCTGAGCGCCGACCGGTTGAAACAGGCCAAGGCGCAGAACAAAGGCAATTTCGAAAAGGCCATGGCGGCGATCAAGCCTTACCAGGCGGCAGGGCACTTTAAGCCGTTCAACGGCGACGGCGAGCTTTCGCCGGGCATCGCCGCCTTTGCCGCTCACGGCCATACGCCAGGCCACAGTGTCTATCAGGTGACCAGCCAGGGCAAAAAGCTGCTGTTGCTGGGGGATCTGATCCACGTGGCGGCGGTGCAGATGCCGCATCCGAAGGTGGCTATCAGCTTTGACAGCGACGCCAAGGCGGCGGTCGCTCAACGGCTGCGGGTGTTCAGCGACAGCGCGCGGCAGAACGAGCTGGTGGGCGGCGCACACCTGTCGTTCCCGGGATTGGGCTACCTGAATCGCCAGGGAGAAGGGTACAGCTGGGTGCCGCTGAATTACGGCGCGTTGTAACGGGGATGGCCGCCCGTTGGGCGACCATCGAACGAGTCCAGACGCATTGTTCGATAATTTGGGATGATGATGCCAGACAATCGGGGCTTATTCGCCGCGATAAAGAGTGCATGATTAACGTTACCCTCGTCGTTTTCTTTAAGGATCTCCGATGAACCAGAAAACTCCCCCCGTCGCTATCGTCACCGGCGCATCGCGCGGCATCGGTGCCGCCATCGCCGAGCGTCTGGCCGCCGACGGCTTTACCGTCATCATTAACTATTCAGGCAACCCGGCGCCGGCCGATGAGCTGGTGCGCAAGATAGAACAGCGCGGCGGTCGCGCGCTCGGCGCCAAAGCCGACGTCAGCGATGCGGCCGCGGTCGCCCGCCTGTTCGACAGCGCCGAACAGGCATTTGGCGGCATCGACGTGCTGGTCAATAACGCGGGGGTAATTGCGTTGGCGCCGGTGGCGGACATGCGCGATGAAGACGCGGATCGCCTGATCGACATCAACCTGAAAGGCAGCTTCAACACGATGCGTGAAGCGGCGAAGCGCCTGCGCGACAACGGTCGTATCATCAACTTCTCCTCCAGCGTGGTGGGGCTGCTGCAGCCGGGGTACGGCATGTATGCCGCCAGCAAGGCGGCGATCGAGGCGTTGACCAGCGTGCTGGCGAAAGAGCTGCGCGGCCGCAATATCACGGTAAACGCCGTCGCGCCGGGGCCGACCGCCACCGGTTTGTTCCTCGACGGCAAAACGCCGGAGCTTATCGATCGGCTGGCGAAGATGGCGCCGCTGGAGCGGCTGGGCACGCCGGAAGATATCGCTGCGGCGGTGGCCTTCCTGGCCGGCGCCGACGGCGGCTGGATCAACGGCCAAACCCTGCGCGCCAACGGCGGCATCATCTGATTGACGACGCGCCGCCGCAGGATCGGGTATCCTGTGGCGGCACACATCACATCAAGGGCGGTTTATGGCGGGCGACAATCAGCAATCCCAGCACGGCGTAAGATCGCCCTGCGTCAGCCTGTGCCGCATCGACGACGAAACCCAGCAGTGCCGGGGATGCCGGCGCACGCGGGCGGAGATCGCTGCCTGGCCGACCGCCGGCGACGCGGAGAAACGCGCCATCTGGCGGCGGCTTGAGCTGCGTGCGGCCTTCAAGCAAAACACATAGTCGCGGGAGCACGACACGTCGCACTCCCGCGAAAGCCTTTTCCTGATACGGCCAGCCAGTTCTCAGAAATCCCAGTCCTCATCTTCGGTGTTGACCGCCTTGCCGATGACGTAAGACGAACCGGAACCGGAGAAGAAGTCGTGGTTTTCATCGGCATTTGGCGACAATGCCGACAGGATAGCCGGGTTGACCTCCGCCATCGCCGGCGGGAACAGCGCCTCATACCCGAGGTTCATCAGCGCTTTGTTGGCGTTGTAGTGCAGGAAGGTTTTCACGTCTTCCGTCCAGCCGACGCCGTCGTACAGCTCCTCGGTGTAGCGCACCTCGTTGTCGTACAGATCCTGCAGCAGATCGAAGGCAAAGTTTTTCACCTGCCGGCGCCGTGCGGCGTCCACTTTCTCCAGCCCTTTCTGGAATTTATAGCCGATATAGTAGCCATGCACCGCCTCGTCGCGAATGATCAGGCGGATCAGATCGGCGGTGTTGGTCAGCTTGGCGCGGCTCGACCAGTACATCGGCAGGTAAAAGCCCGAATAGAACAGGAACGACTCGAGGAACACGCTGGCAACCTTCTTCAGCAGCGGATCGTCGCTGCGATAGTGCGCCAGAATGATGCCGGCCTTCTTCTGCAGCGCGCGGTTTTCCTCGCTCCAGCGGTAGGCGTCGTCCACGTCCGGCGTTTGGCACAGGGTGGAGAAGATTGAGCTGTACGAGCGGGCGTGCACCGCCTCCATAAAGCTGATGTTGGAGTACACCGCCTCTTCGTGCGGCGTCAGCGCATCGGCGATCAGGGCCGGCGCGCCGACGGTGTTCTGGATGGTGTCCAGCAGCGTCAGCCCGGTGAACACCCGAATGGTCAGCTGCTGCTCCTTCGGCGTCAGCGTGGCCCAGGAGGGGATATCGTTGGACAGCGGCACCTTCTCCGGCAGCCAGAAGTTGGAGGTCAGGCGGTTCCACACCTCCAGATCCTTGTCGTCTTCGATGATGTTCCAGTTGATGGCGCGCACCAGCGGCGCCGATGTTACGGTCGTCATAAGTTGCCTCACAGCGCGCAGGACACGCAGCCCTGCACCTCGGTGCCTTCCAGCGCCATTTGGCGCAGGCGGATGTAGTAAATGGTCTTGATGCCTTTGCGCCAGGCGTAGATCTGCGCGCGGTTGATATCGCGGGTGGTGGCGGTATCGCGGAAGAACAGCGTCAGCGACAGCCCCTGATCGACGTGTTGCGTGGCGGCGGCGTAGGTATCGATGATCTTTTCCGGGCCAATCTCATAGGCATCCTGGTAATACGCCAGGTTGTCGTTGGTCATGTAGGGCGCCGGGTAGTAAACGCGGCCGATCTTGCCTTCCTTGCGGATCTCGATGCGTGAAACGATCGGATGGATGCTGGAGGTGGCGTTGTTGATGTACGAGATGGAACCGGTCGGCGGCACCGCCTGCAGGTTCTGGTTGTACAGCCCGTGCAGCATCACCGACTGGCGCAGCGCGCGCCAGTCGTCGCGGTTCGGAATGGCGATGCCGACGGCGGCGAACAGCTCGCGCACCCGCTCGGTCTGCGGCAGCCAGTCGCGCTCGGTGTACTTATCGAAGTACTCGCCGCTGGCATAGCGGGAATGCTCAAAGCCGTCGAAGGCGCCGCCGCGCTCGATCGCCAGCCGGTTAGAGGCGCGGATGGCGTGATAGGCCACGGTATAGAAATAGAGGTTGGTGAAGTCGATGCCTTCTTCCGAGCCGTAGAAGATGCGCTCGCGCGCCAGGTAACCGTGCAGGTTCATCTGGCCCAAACCGATGGCGCGGGCGCTGCGGTTGCCTTCGGCGATCGACGGCACCGAGCGGATATCGCTCATGTCGGCCACCGCGGTCAGCGCGCGGATCGCGGTCTCGATCGCCTTGCCGAAGTCCGGCGCGTCCATGGTTTTGGCGATGTTCAGCGAGCCGAGGTTGCAGGAGATGTCCTTGCCGATGCGATCGTAGCTCAGATCCTCGTGATACGTGCTGGCGCGGTTGACCTGCAGGATCTCCGAACACAGGTTGCTCATGTTGATCCGCCCGGCGATCGGGTTCTCCCGGTTAACCGTATCCTCGAACATCACATAGGGGTAGCCGGATTCGAACTGGATCTCCGCCAGCACCTGGAAGAACTCGCGCGCGTTGATGCGCGACTTGCGGATGCGCTTGTCGTCCACCATCTCGCGGTACTTCTCGCTGACGGCAATCTCCGAAAACGGCACGCCATACACCCGTTCGACGTCGTAGGGCGAAAACAGGTACATCTCTTCGTTGTTCTTCGCCAGCTCGAAGGTGATATCCGGGATCACCACCCCCAGCGACAGCGTTTTGATGCGGATCTTCTCGTCGGCGTTTTCGCGCTTGGTGTCGAGAAAACGCAGAATGTCCGGGTGGTGGGCGTTGAGGTAAACCGCGCCGGCTCCTTGGCGCGCGCCGAGCTGGTTAGCGTAGGAGAAGGCGTCTTCGAGCATTTTCATGATCGGAATGACGCCGGAGGACTGGTTCTCGATGCGCTTGATCGGCGCGCCCACCTCGCGAATATTGCTCAGCAGGAAGGCCACGCCGCCGCCGCGTTTCGACAGCTGCAGCGCGGAGTTCACCGCCCGCCCGATCGATTCCATATTGTCTTCGATGCGCAGCAGGAAGCAGGAGACCAGCTCGCCGCGCTGGCGTTTGCCGCAGTTGAGGAAGGTCGGGGTGGCCGGCTGGAAGCGGCCGGAAATCATCTCCTCCACCAGATCCTGCGCCAGCCCGGTGTCGCCCGCCGCCAGCGTCAACGCCACCATGCACACCCGATCTTCGTAGCGCTCCAGATAGCGTTTGCCGTCGAAGGTTTTCAGCGTATAGCTGGTGTAGTACTTGAAGGCGCCGAGGAAGGTCTCGAAGCGGAATTTTTTGGCGTAGGCCTGCTGGAACAGCTGCTTGATAAACGGGAATTCGTACTGCGCCAGCACCTGCGGCTCGTAGTAGCCTTCCTCCACCAGATAGCGCAGCTTTTCCTCCAGGTTGTGGAAAAACACGGTGTTTTGGTTGACGTGCTGCAGGAAGTAGTGCCGCGCCGCCAGCCGATCTTTATCGAACTGGATCCGGCCTTCCGCATCGTAAAGATTGAGCATCGCGTTGAGCGAATGGTAATCCAGCGCGCCCGTTTCGGGCCTGGTCAGTTCTGTCGTTGCCAAAATGCGGTTACTCCCTGTCTAACGTTTTCAACGTCTTGCGTAGTGCCGAGCAGCTCAAAGCGGTATAAAAAAGGCACCTGGCATTTTTTGGCGATGATGTCGCCGGCGATGCCGTACGCCGCGCCGAAGTTGGTGTTCCCGGCGGCGATGACGCCGCGCAGGTATGAACGGTTTTGCGGAACGTTGAGAAAGCGGATCACCTGGATCGGCACCGCGCCGACGGCGCTACCGCCGCCATAGCTGGGTACGATCAAGATAAAGGGGTGTTCCATCAGCAGCTTGCTGCGGGCGCCGGCGATCGGAATGCGGATCGCCGGCAGGCCCAGTTTCTCAACGAACCGATGGGTGTTCTCCGAGCTGCTGGAGAAATAAACCAGCGGATTCATCGGCGGGCCTCAGCAGGTGAGCGCCAGCGCGCCGATCTTGTCCGGCCGGAATCCAGACCAGTGATCGTCTCCGGCGATAATCACCGGAACTTGCTGATAACCTAAGGATTTAACATGGTTCAGCGCCTGCTGATCCTGGGTGAGATCGACCACCTGATAATCAATCCCCTGTTTATCAAATGCGCGATAGGTGGCGTTGCACTGGACACAGTCCGGCTTACTGTAAATAATAATGCTCATGATTCGCATTTACCTTTAGACTGAAGGAAAGGCGGACAAGTCAGATAACGGAGCATTGTTCCTGGCGTTTCTGACGGCGTTATCAACCGAACGACATTCCCTGCGGTTGACCTATAAAATACTATATGTTGATATTTATTTTATCAACCACGCCATATATGGTGTTTTGTAAGGATGGAGGCGCAGACCGCGCCGGGGCTGGAAAAGGCGAGGGAAAAAATTTTTGCGGGTGAGAAATTCCCCCTCTCAGTGCAGAGGGGGGAAGAGAACGCATTACTGGCGCATGCTGACGGCCAGCCGGTTGAAGGCGTTCATGATGCTGATGGCGAAGGTCAGATCGGCGATCTCGGCATCGCTGAAGTGCGCCTTCAGCGCCTCGAAAGCGCTGTCCGGCGCGCCGGTGGCGGCGATCAGCGTCACCGACTCGGCCCATTCCAGCGCGGCGCGCTCGCGCTCGTTGAACTCATGGCTGACGCGCCAGCCCGCCAGCGTATCCAGCTTGGCATGGCTGAAGCCGCTTTCGCGCAGCGCTTTGCCGTGCATATCCAGGCAGTAGGCGCAGCCGTTGATCTGCGAAACGCGCATAAACATCAACTCGATGGTCGCCTTGTCCAGGGCGCCTTTCTCCAGCGCCATCAGCGCGCTCACCATATTTTTGTACGGGGCGGGCGCCAATTCGGCATAGTTCAAACGTTGCTTAATCATGGTCAACCTCAATCGGTAGTAACGAAATCATGGCGCTACTTTAGCGGCCTTATGGTCTATGCTATAGGGCCATAAAATGATTATTTAACCGGGCCATAATGCCATCTTTCCTGACTTCGCTGCGGCTGGACAGCCGGCTCGCCGAACCGCTGTACCGGCAGATTTACCTGCGGATTAAAGACGCCATCGCCCAGGGCAGCCTGGCGGCGGGCAGCCGGTTGCCCTCGGTGCGCGGGTTGGCGAGCGATCTGGGCGTGGCGCGCGCCACGGTGGAAAGCGCCTACGCGCAACTTATTGCCGAAGGTTTCTTGCAGAGCCGCGGGCAGGCGGGCACCTATGTTTCACCGCAGCTGCCGCACGTGCCGCCGGGCGCGGTATCCGCCGCGCCGCCGCTGGCGGCGATAGCGCCGGATCCGCTGCAGCCGCAGGGCATGCTGCAGCCTTTCCAGCTGGGCGTGCCGGCGCTGGATGCGTTTCCGCGGGCGCTGTGGCAGCGCATTGTCGCCCGCCGGCTGCGCGCTTCCACGGTGGCTTCCCTGGCGCTGCCGCCGGCCGGCGGCCTGCCTGAACTGCGTGAGGCGATCGCCCATTATCTGCATTTGTCGCGCGGCATCAGCTGTCGGCCGGAGCAAATTTTCCTCTGCGCCGGTTATCCGGCGCTGTTGGACTGGGTGGTGGAGACGCTGTTGCACGCCGGCGACGCGGTATGGATAGAAGATCCCGGCTATCCGGTCACGCGCCCGCTGCTGCGGGCCGCCGGCGTCAGGCCGCTCGCCGTGCCGGTGGATGAACAAGGCATGGACGTGGCCGCCGGTATGCTGACGGCGCCTGAGGCGCGGCTGGCGGTGGTGACGCCGACCCATCAAAGCCCGCTCGGCGTCTCGCTCAGCCTGGCGCGGCGCATGGCGCTGCTCGACTGGGCGCAGCAGCGCGGGGCCTGGATCCTGGAAGATGACTACGACAGCGAGTTTCGCTATCACGGGCGGCCACTGCCGCCGCTGAAAAGCCTCGATGTTCAGGGGCGGGTGCTGTACGCCGGCACCTTCAGCAAAACGCTGTTCCCGGCGCTGCGCATGGCTTATCTGGTGGTGCCCGTCGGTCTGACGGAGACATTCGCGCGCAGCAGTCGGCTGCGTGGCTGCGGTTGCCCGCCGCTGCTGCAGGCCGGCGTGGCGGATTTTATCCGGCAAGGGCATTTCTACCGCCACCTGAAACGCATGCGGCCGCTGTACCGCCAGCGGCGCGAGTGGCTGACGCAGGCGTTGGAGCGGCAGCTGGGGGCGTGGCTGAGGGTGGTGCCGCAGCAGGGCGGCATTCAGCTGTTGGCCCGGCTACGTGACGGGGTGGCGGATACGCCGTTGGCGGCGCAAGCCTGGCAACTGGGGTTGGCGGCGCAGGCGTTGTCGGACTGGCGAATCGATCATCCGGCGGGGCAGGGGTTACTGCTGGGGTTTGCCAATTTCACTCGGCAAGAGGAGACGGAACGGGCGGTGCAGGGGCTGGCGCAGCTGTTCAAACGCCTAAATTAAACGGCCCGCGATTTCCGCGGGCCAGACGCACATCTGTTTTATCTTTATGACTGCAGGGGTGTTAACGCCGGGCCAGCAGCACGCCGAGCACGATGCCGACGGCGGCACCGATCCCTACGCCCTGCCAAGGTTTGTCACGCACATAGCTATCGGCTTGATCAACCGCATCGCGCGCATGCTGTGTCAGACTGGTGGAGCCATTGAACCGCGCTCGCGCGTCGCGCAGCACGCCTTTCGCCTTGCTGTGCAGCTCTTTCAGTTCCTCTTTGGTCTTGTCACCGGACTCGCGCAACACTTCATCCAGCGTATCGGCCAACAGAGTGACGTCCTGATCGATATCGCGTTCTGTTCTTTCCGCTTTCTTAAACATTCAGCTCTCCATTTCGACACATGTCTCTTAAGTGTAGACCATGGCGCGATTTGCGTGGCCGATCACGGAAAAAAAACCGCCGTCACGCAGGTGTTTGCCGGCGCCTGGGCTTTGTACATTTGGTTACTCGGCGAAACCAATCACTCACGGAAGCGGCAGTTTGATTCCACTAGTATCTGTTTCAACGGCTCCACCGGAGCTTACCGAAACAACACTCTGAGGATGTAAAGATGAAAAAAGTATTAGCGCTGATCGTTGCTGCCACTATGGGTCTGTCTTCTGTTGCTTTCGCTGCTGATACTGCAGCTACTGCTCCGGCTACCACCACCGCGCCAGCTGCGACCACCACTACCGCTGCGCCAGCGGCTGCCGCTGAAAAAGCGCCGGCTAAAGCAACGCACCACAAGAAAGCCAAGCATCACAAAAAAGCGCCAGCCCAGAAAGCGCAGGCCGCTAAAAAGCACCACAAAAAAGCGCCGGCTCAGAAAGCCCAGGCAGCTAAAAAACACCACAAAAAAGCGCCAGTGCAGAAAGCTCAGGCCGCTAAAAAACACCACAAAAAAGCCGGTAAAAAATCTTAATTAAGTGATGTTTGCGGAACCGAAAGGTTCCGCACTCTCCAGCCCGTACTCCAGACACCCGGTTATCCCGGGTGTCTTCTTTTGAGGCGACGAACGATGATCAATCGCTATCTGTTTGAAGTCATTTTCAGCGCGGTAACCCTGTGCGGAGCGATCGTCGGTTGGGAACTGTTTTTGGCCGGCAGCTTTCTGTAATTATTGCGCCGCGGCGGTTTCGTGCAAATGCCGCCAGCCGAGCGCGTTGGGCTGACGTTCAAAGACCACCGTGGAATAGCGCAGCGTGGCGCTTTGCCCCGGCAGGCTCTGTTTTTCCCGGTAGCTGACTACCGCGCCCGTCGGCCATTCGGCCACCAGCTTCATCTCTTCTATCTCGATTTCCAATCCCGGTTTGGCGGCGCGATGCGCGCGGAAAAAGGCGCACAGCGCGGCAAAATCCAGCGGAGCGCCGCTCAGCGCGATCATGCTGAAATCCGGCGTAAAGCGCGCCAGCAGCGCCTGCTCTTCTCCAGCCCCTTTGCCCAGCCAGCGTTCAATGGCGATGTGGGCGTCGATCACTTCGGTAAAATACGGGTTCATAAAGCATCCTGTTGAGCGTTGAGTTGGCGCACGATGGCGCGGTTGGCGAGGCGCAGGCACAGCAGCAGCGGGATAAATACGCTGGCGCCCGCCAGAATGAAGCAGGTTCGGTAGGCCGCTGCGGGCGGCAACACGGTCAGCAGCAGATTCAGCAGCAGGCTGAGCAGCGCCACGCCGAGGCAAAAACTGAGCTGGCGGTTGATGTTCCACAGCGCGCTGGCGTCCGCCAGCTGAGCGTCGGGGATCTGCAGGAACGCGCTGCTCTGCGCGGTGCTGCTGCACAGGCTGCCGCCAAACCCCATCAGGGCGAAGGCGGCGATCTGCCACGCGTGCTGCCCGGCCTGGTCGATCTGCGCCAGCGTCAGCATGCCGGCGCCTTGCAACAGGCAGCCGGCGATCAGCAGCGGCCGCGGGCCGAGGCGGTTAAAGGTCTTGCCGGTCAGCGTGATGGCCAGGAATGACGCCAGCGCCCAGGGCAGCATCAGGCCGCCGACCTGTGCGGCGGGCATCCCCAGCTGGTTTTGCAGATACAGCATCGCCACCAGGCTGACGCCGATGAACAGGCCGGGAATGCACAAATAAACCGCCATGGCGTTGCGCAGCAGCGGATCGCCGACCAGCCGCAGGTTCAGCAGCGGCTGCGGAGTGCGCAGGCTATGGCGTAAATAATAGGCCAGCACCAGCAGGCCGGCGGCCAGCAGCGCCGCGCCGGAAGCCTGATGGCCGGCCTCGCTCAGCCGGGTCAGGCCGAGCAGCAGCAGCGTCAACGCCGCGCAGGCGCTCAGCAGCCCTTTGCCGTCGAGCGGTTTACGTACCGCTGTCGCCGACGTTTCCGCGCGCAGCCACAGCGCCGCCAGCGCCAGGGCCAGGGCCGCCAGCGGCAGGTTGGCGAAAAACACCCAGCGCCAGTCCAGCCGATCGACGAGCCAGCCGCCCAGCGCCGGTGACAGCGCCGGCGCCAGCAACCCAACCAACATGATGGCCGCCGACAGCCCGGCGCGTTCATGGCTGCGGTACAGCTGATAGGTCAGCGTTTGGCCGATGGGGATCAGCAAGCCGCCGCCCATGCCCTGCAGGGTGCGCCAGCCGATCAGCGCGCCGATGCTGTCGGCGTTGCCGGCGCCGAAGGTGGCCAGCATGAACAGCGCCAGCGACAGCAGGAACACCCGCCGCCCACCGATGCGCTGCGCCAGCCAGGCGCTGAGCGGGATCACCAGCGTCAGGCCGAGAATATAGCCGTTGCTGACCCACGCCAGTTGGCTGACCGACGCCCGCATCGCCTGGCCGATGGCGGGGTAGGCGACGTTGGCGATAAACATATTGATCAGATCGACGAAAAAGCCGAGCAGATAGACGATTGCCACTTTGCTGCGATAAGACATGGTGCCTCCGGTTGAAGGCGAGCAGTGTATCGGGGGGAAAAGTGCGGATAAATCGGCGGCGGGCGATTACACTGTCAAAATGATTTTGACAATAAGGGCGGCGAAATGCTGAATTTGCAGCGCCTGGCGATCTTCGCTGCGGTAGTGGAAGCGGGCAGCTTTACCGCGGCGGCGGCGGCGCTGGGGCAAACCAAGGCGGTGGTGAGCTTTAACGTCAAGCAGCTGGAGAACGAGCTGGGGGTGTCACTGCTGGCGCGCAGCACCCGGCGGCTGTCGCTGACCGACGCCGGCGAACGCTTTTACCAGCGCAGCCTGCAGCTGCTGCAGGAGGCGGAAAACGTGCTGGACGACGTGCGCCGCGATCACCACGGGCTGAGCGGCGTGCTGCGCATCACCAGTACGCCGGAGTACGGCGCGCAGGTGGTGGTGCCGGCGCTGGCGGCGTTTTCGCGGCAGCATCCGCGGCTGCGCATCCAGCATGTGTCTTCTTCTTATCACGCCGATCTGATCTCGGAGCGCTTTGACGTGGCGATCCGCCTGGGCCAGCTGGCGGATTCCAGCCACCGCGCGGCGCTGATCGACAGTTTCGCCATTTTTCCGGTGGCGTCGCCGGGTTACCTGGCCGAGCGACCGATTCATTCGCTGACCGAGCTGGCGCAGGCGCAGTGGATCGCCCATAGCCGGCTCAGTTCGCCGCTCAGCTGGCAGGTGGCCACGCCGCAGCGCGAAGCGGTGCTGTTCAAGGTGGCGGACGCTGCGACGCTCACCGGCGACAGCGCCGCGGCATTGCTGGCATTCGCCCTGCATGGCGCCGGGGTGGCGCTGCTGCCGGCGTGGCTGGCGCAGCCCGAAATCGACGCCGGCCGGCTGCAGCGGTTGCTGCCGGATCACCGTTTCCCCGAGCAGAGCATCTACGCGCTCTACCCGAATACCCGCCACGTGCCGGAAAAGGTGCGGGCGTTTATCGATTTTCTGCGCGCGCGGGTGGCGGCCAACCGTTAGCGAAATAATAATTCGTTATAACTCTCTCATTTATCATCAGATCCCATCGGGGTATGCTGGCAATCTCTGTCTACCCCGTCCGATGCGAGCCACCTTCGATGACCGCAGAAAATAACCTCCAGCTGAACCGACGCATTCTGTCCGTGGTGATGTTCACCTTTGTCTGCTACCTGACCATCGGCCTGCCGCTGGCGGTGCTGCCGGGATTTGTGCATGACCACCTGGGTTACAATTCGGTGCTGGCGGGCCTCATTATCAGCGCGCAGTACTTCGCCACGCTGTTCAGCCGCCCGCACGCCGGGCGCTATGCCGATCAGCTGGGGCCGAAAAAGGTGGTGTTGTTCGGCCTGGCGTGCTGCGGCGCCAGCGGCCTGTTTTATGCGCTGGCGTTCGGCGTTGACGGTTACCCGTGGCTCAGCCTGCTGTTGCTATGCGTGGGGCGGGTGTTTCTCGGCGTCGGCGAAAGCTTCGCCAGCACCGGTTCCACGCTGTGGGGTATCGGCCGGGTCGGAGCGATGCACACCGCGCGGGTGATTTCCTGGAACGGCGTCGCCACCTACGGGGCGATGGCGGCCGGGGCGCCGCTCGGCGTGTACCTGAATCAGCAGTGGGGATTGGCCGGGGTGGCGGCGCTGATCGTGCTGGCGGTCGCGGTGGCGCTGCTGTTGGCGAGCGGCAAGCCGGACGTTTCGATCGCCGCCGGGCAGCGCATCGCTTTCCGCGCGGTGTTCGGCCGCATCTGGGCCTATGGCCTCGGGCTGGCGATGGGCACCGTCGGCTTTGGCGTGATCGCCACGTTCATCACCCTTTACTACGCCGACAAAGGTTGGAGCGGCGCGGCGTTTTCGCTGACGCTGTTCAGCTGCGCCTTCGTCGGCATCCGCCTGATCTTCAGCAACGTCATCAACCGCCACGGCGGTCTGAAGGTGACGCTGGCGTCGTTTCTGGTCGAGATCGTCGGGCTGTTGTTGATCTGGCAGGCCGGCGAACCCTGGATGGTGCAAACCGGCGCGTTGCTGGCCGGCGCCGGTTTCTCGCTGGTGTTCCCGGCGCTGGGCGTCGAGGCGGTGAAACAGGTGCCGCCGCAGAACCAGGGCACGGCGCTCGGCACCTATTCGGCATTCCTCGATCTGGCGCTGGGCATCACCGGGCCGCTGGCCGGGCTGCTGATTGGGCAAGCGGGCGTGCCGTCGATCTATCTGGCGGCGGCGCTGCTGGTGGCGCTCGGGGTGCTGCTCACCCTGCGTCTGCTGCAGCGCAGCCGAGCCATTCAGGAATAGTCTGAAACCCGGATTCCTCCCCAGAAAATCATTGTTTCGGTGAATGATTACGGTAAGGTCGCTCAGCGGTCCAGAATGAGAGGAGGAATCGATGTATTTACGGCCGGATGAAGTGGCTAAAGTGTTGGAGAATACCGGCTTTGAGCGTGATTATGTCACCGACCAGGCCTATGGCTACCGCAAGGGTACACACTACGTGTATGTGAATCGCGAAGCGCGGATGGGCAGAACCGCATTGGTGATCCACCCGGCGCTGAAAGAGAGAAGCGTGCATTTCGCCACGCCGACCTCTCCGGTGCGCACCAGCGAGCAGTATCTGGAGTTTCCCCTGGATTTAAGCAGCGACGCCCCGAACCAGCGTTACGGCATCGCACACGGCTTCAGCTCGCGCGAAGCGCTGTCGCGCTACCTCTACAGCATGTTCCTGTAATCGGTCCCCCGCCCGGGGGACGCGATCAGCCGTGGGCCAACGCTTCGCGGTTGAAACGCTCATTGTAGGCGCGGCGGAACTGCGCCAGTTCAAACGCATCGATATCCAGCTCGGCGAAGTAAAACAGCGCCGCTTCGGTGTGCTCGGCGTGCAGCTCCGGCGACAGGCCGGCGCGCAGCAGCACGTCGCGCCATAGGGCAATCTGCTCGTCGTCCGCCTGTTTGATGAACGTCAGGTAGATGAACAGCAGGTAAGCCGCCTGGTGCATCTCTTCGGTGTAGCCGTTGTTCAGCATGCGGATAAAGGTCTGGCTTTGGCGGCTGCCCATCTCCTGGATCATCGATTCAATCAGCATCGGCTTGACCCTCAGCAGATGGGCCAGCGAATCGATGGCTTTGCGGGTGTCGGACGTCAGGATGCGGTAACCGATGATAAATACGACGATCAGGGCGGCGAGGATGATCCAGGTCATTTAGGCTTTATTACACTCTCAATACGCCAGAAGAGGGGGCGGGAGGCGCTGTGCGACAGCGCCCGCTATCAATGCTGTTCGCCGCTGAAATTACCGACCGCGCCCTGTTGGCGCAGGTGGTGATTGAAGGTGGCCGCGTCTTTGGCCAGCGCATCCAGATGGGCGCCGAGCATTTTGATCTGCTTCACCAGCGCATGCTGCTCCGGCACCGAACTGGCGGTGCTCAGTTTGCGCGCCAGTTGTTCATTCTGCGCCCGCAGCGCGGCTTCGCGCTGTTTGGCTTCTTCCAGCAGTTGCTGCAGCGCCTGGTAGCTCTGCTGCCATTCGCGGTGTTGCCGTTCGAAGCTGCTCTGCAACTCATTCATCGCATTTTGAAACTGGATTTCCAGCTCGCGCATTGTCATGGGCTCGATCCTTTGCGGCACTCAATGATGGCTTAGCAGTATAGCGAAAACTGTTCGCAAGCTCACCCGTTGACGACAAATGAGACAAATGCCGCTGACAATTCCCGGCTTGCAACCGTGGCAAGGCGTCTTACAATCGACCCCATTCCCGGCCGTAAAGGCTGCCGTTCAAGAGAGGTGGAAGATGAGCGAGCAGGAAAAAGACTTTTTTGAACAGGCGATGGCGGACGTGGTGCCGCTGGCGAGCGGGCGGCAGACGCTGTACCTCAAGCCGCAGGAGACGGTAGACAAAAGCGCGCGGCGCGAAGCGCAGCGGCTGCGGCAGGAAAACTTCCTCAGCACCGATTTCCTCGAGGTGATCCCCTGTGAACAGCCGCTGGAGTTCAAAGGGGAAGGCATTCAGCAGGGCGTGCTGGACAAGCTGCGCAACGGGCGTTACCCGCCGCAGGCGTCGCTGAACCTGTTGCGTCAGTCGGTCGAAGCCAGCCGGCAGGCGCTGTTTCGCTTCATCGTGCAGGCGGAGGCGCAAAACCTGCGTTCGCTGCTGATCGTGCACGGCCGCGGGCGGCAGAACGAAAGCCATCCGAATATCGTGCGCAGTTACGTCGCCAAATGGCTGGCGCAGTTTGAACAGGTACAGGCGTTTTGCCGCGCCTTACCGCGCGACGGCGGCGAGGGCGCCTGCTACGTCACGCTGCGTAAATCGGCGCAGGCCAGGGCGGAAAACTTTGAGCGCCACGCCAAGCGCAGCCGTTGAAAGGATAGCGGAAATAAAATGGCCGGCGAGAGTCGCCGGCCATCGATGAATTATTTATTAAATATTTTATAGTCCAGCGAATAACGGCCGGCGCCGGTTACCGCCAGCAACAGCAAGCCGCCAATGATGCTGATGTTTTTAAAGAAGTTGATTTCGTTGCCCATCATTTCCATGCCGGTCATTTTCCAGAACGGATGGCCGATAAACGCGGTGCCCAAAACATACAGGGCGAAAATGACCGCGATAGGGCGAGTAAACAGACCGAGAATAAGCGCGATGCCGAAAATAAACTCCACCAGCACGGCAACGATCGCCGCCAAATAAGGCATCGGTGTGCCATAGCCTTCCATCGCCGTGACGGTCGCACCGAAGTTGACCAATTTCATCCAGCCGAAAATGATAAACAGAATCATCAGTAATATGCGGGACAGCAAAATGACGCCGTCTTTTGAGCTATCACCCATTTCGAACTCCTTAGCCACTGTCGGAATTATGTTGTCTTACTGAATAAAGATTAGAACAATTTACGTTTTTTTCTAGCGGCGACGGGCGGTTGCGCCACTTTTTTCGGTGTGCGAGACGCGTGGTGAAGCCGGCGGCATTGCCTATACTTGAACCCGGAGCAAAAACAATAAAACAGGCAATGTGAGGCCAAGATGGACGAGAAATTGACCGCCGCCGGTTACCGCCGTTATTCCGGTGATAAGATTGACGTTTATTTTAACCGTGCAGTTTGCCGCCATTCCGCCAACTGCGTGCGTGGCAACGCGGCTATTTTTACCCTGAACCGCCGCCCGTGGATTATGCCGGACAATGCCGAGCCGGCCGAAGTGAAACGCGTCATCGACACCTGCCCCAGCGGCGCACTGAAATATAGGGAGAAATAATATGGCTCATAAAATACTGGCAGACGAGAAGCGTTTTTATATCAATGATGAACAAGGCAAGCTGATCGCCGAGATCTCTTTCGTGCCGAGCGGCGACAAGCTGACCATTATCGATCACACCTGGGTGGATGAGTCATTGAAGGGGCAGGGCGTCGGTAAAAAGCTGGTGGCGCTGGTGGTGGAGAAAATGCGCGCGGAGCAGCGTAAAATCATTCCGCTGTGCCCGTTCGCCAAACACGAGTTCGATACCACGCCGGCCTATCAGGACATTCGCGCCTGACGCGATAACGGGGCGCGGCGCGCCCCGAGCGTTCAGCAGACGCCGAAATCGCCGTCTTCGTGGTACAGCGCCACGTCGCTGGCCTGCACCTCCGTGCGCTGCTCTTTGCCCAGTTCATTCCAGCTGCAAACCAGGGTTTCGCCGTCGATCGCCACCACGGTCATCTTTGGGCCGCCGGTGGTGCGTTGAACAAAATCACCGATATTGAATGCCATGCGTTCCTCCACAACAGATTAAACCTCACCTATTGATAACACAGAATGGCGCTGCCGTTGGCACGAGTTTCGTTATGTATTATTTTATATAGCGATTATCACCAAGGAGAGCAGACTAACATGCCGGGATTATTGATGTTTTATGTGGGCGGTACGGCGCCGGGCGCCAATATTGAGCTGCACGACGTGCAGTTCGCGGCGGCGGATCGGCCGGAAGAGGCGTATCCGCTGCTGCGTGAAAAGTGGTTCGGCGATAAGCGCAAGGTGCATGTCGACGGCTATGCACGCATCGACTGGGCGGACGGTTACGACGTGAGCCTGGAGCCTGCGCCGTTCGCCGGTGAAGAGAAGCTGTTTTTCGTCAACGTGGGCGGCTACCGCAGCGATGAGCTGGCGGAATTGCACCAGTTCGGCCTGTTCGTGGCGCGCTCTGCCGACGAGGCGAAGGGCAAAGCCAAACGGGTGCTGCTGACGGACAGCGCGCAGCAGCACAAGGATGACCTGGCTGAGGTGGACGACTGCCTGCTGCTGCAGGCGCTGCAGGGCTACCACGTGCATCTGCGGGCCAACCCGCACGGCAAACCGGCCCGGCCGCTGTGGCAGGGGTATCTGCCGATCGGCGAACCCGCGTTATAGCGCCGCCAGCGCCTGCAGCTGTTGCCGCAACCAGCGGCAGGCCTCCGGCCGGCCGTTTTTGCGGTGCAGGTAGATTTTGATCTGATACGGCGGCACCGGAAACGGCAGGGGATGGATAGCCAGCGCCGCCGCCTGCCGCAATTTTTGCGCGGCGTAGCGCGGCATGCTCATCACCAGTTCGCTGTCGGCGACGATGAACGGCGCTCCCAGCAGCGAAGGCGTGCGGATGGCGATATCGCGCTGCAGCCCCAGCTTATCGAGCTGGTAGTCAATGACGCCGCGTTGTTCGTTCCACGGCGTCACCACCAGATGGCGCGCCCGCAGGTAGTTTTCCAGCGTCAGTTCGCCGTATTTTACGCTGAAGGCGGATGAACAAATCGCCACATACTCATCCTCCAGCCAGCTCACCTCGTCGATCTCCGGGTAGCTTTCGCCGTCGGTTTCGGTAAAGCCCAGCGCGAAGTCGATGCGCCCCGCCAGCAGATCGTTCAGCGCCACCTTGCGCTCGGAATAGCGCAGCTGGAACGACAGCCCCGGCGCCAGGCGCTGCATCTGCGCCATCAGCGCGGGAAATACCGCGAAGGCGGTGTAATCGGTAATGGCGAAGGTGAAGCTCTCCCGGCTTTCGGCGGGAACGAAGCGCGGGCGCGGATGCAGCCCTTTGGCCAGCAGCGCCAGACTTTCGCTGACGGTTGGGGCCAGGCTGTCGGCATACACCGTCGGGTGCATGTCGTTGCCGACCCGGTAAAACAGCTCGTCCGCCAGCGCCTTGCGCAGCCGGATCAGCGCGTGGCTCAGCGCCGATGCGCTGAGAGCCAGCTCCGCCGCGGCGCGCGTTACAGACCGCAGCCGATACACCGCTTCGAACACCAGCAGCAGATTGAGATCGAGGCGTTTCAAATCCAGATGCATGATATTCATTACCTGTTGATGAAAATGCAGTTCATACAGTATTTGAGGCGCGATATGCTGGCAAGCACAGCCATCAACACACTCAGGATTTGCCATGACCATTGAGATTTACCCGGCGCAAAAAAGCGACGCCAAACTGATTCTGGATATGATTATCGAGCTGGCGGTGTACGAAAAGGCGCGCGAGCAGGTGCTGGCCAGCGTGGAAGATATCGAACGCAGCCTGTTTGGGCCGGGCGCCTGTTCCGAAGCGCTGATTTGTACGGTGAACGGCGAGCCGGCGGGTTATGCGGTGTTCTTTATGAGTTACTCCACCTGGCTGGGTAAAAACGGCATCTATCTGGAAGACCTGTACGTGGCGCCGAAGCATCGCGGCGCGGGCGCCGGTAAAAAGCTGCTGCGGCACATCGCCCAGCTGGCGTGCGAGCGGCAGTGCGGCCGCCTGGAGTGGAGCGTGCTGGACTGGAACCAACCGGCCATCGATTTCTACCTCAGCATCGGCGCGCAGCCGCAGGGCGAGTGGGTGCGCTATCGCATGGAAGGCGAGGCGCTGACGCACTTCGCGGCGCACGGGGCGGCGCTGCCGGCATAATAGCCGTTGGGGGGAGGCGGCCTCCCCAACTGTGGTGATGTGAACGGTTTACTGCGGATCAATCAGGCGGGTTTGCGGGCGGCGAGAATGAAGATCATCGGGCGCTCCTGCTCTTCGTCCAGCGCCGGATTAGCGGCAATTTGCTGCGCGCTGGGGCCCCATTCGTTCAAATGCTGAATGATAAAGCCTTTCTGCGCCAGCGGGTTGATATAGCTGCCGAGCGTGCGGTGCTGCTTGATGACGCCTTCCGCCAGCCAGTTGGAAACGCGCTGGCCTTCTCGCTGGTAGCCGTTCACCGGCCAGGATTTCTGTCCGTTGCCGTCGGTCAGCCAGCCCTGCTGCGCCGGGGCGGTGTAGATCGGGTGCTCGGCGGTGAAGATGAACTGCCCGCCGGGTTTCAGCGCGGCGTAAACCGTGGCGAACAGCGCGGCCAGATCCTCGAGGTAGTGCAGCGTCAGCGAGCTGTAGACCAGATCGTAACTTTCCGGCGGCAGCTGAAGCTGCGCCAAATCCTGCCGACGATACGCGATGCCCGCGTCGGCGGTCATCTCCCGCGCTTTGGCCAGCATTTTTTCCGAGACGTCCAGCCCCAGCACGCTGGCTGCGCCCTGTTCGCGCGCGCTGCGGCAGAACCAGCCGTAGCCGCAGCCGAGATCGACCACGCTTTTGCCCTGCAAATCCGGCAGGATGCGGCGGATGGCGGGCCATTCCGGCGCGCCGTCCAGGCCGTGCTGCGAGCGGCTGAGCTGCGCATAGCCGTCGAAAAAGGCCTGATTGTCATAGATGTTTTGCGTCATGATGACTCCTTAGTGAATGACGGCGGCGGAATGCCGCTGCCATACCGTGCATATTGCTGCATAATTCTACGCTGACAACATGGATAACAGGAATGACGATGGACATGATTTCGGTGCGGCAAGCGCCCGAGCTGGCGCCGCGCGCCATTGCGTATTTTCAGCGGCACTGGGCCACGGCAGAGACGCTGATGATGTATGAAGACGCCATCAACCGCAGCCTCGACGCCGCCAACCCACTGCCGCAGTGGTACCTGCTGATGGAAAATGACCAAATCCTCGGCTGCGCGGGGCTCATCACCAACGACTTTATCAGCCGTGGCGAGCTGTATCCCTGGCTGTGTGCGCTCTACGTAGAGGAAACGCAGCGCGGCCGGGGCTACGGCGCCAAACTGATTGAGCATGTGGCGGCGGAAACCCGCCGACTGGGCTTCCCGCAGCTACACCTGTGCACCGATCTGGAAGGCTACTACGAGCGCAGCGGCTTCGTTTATAACGGGCTCGGGTATCACCCCTGGGGCGAAGCCTCGCGGGTCTATTCGCGGGTGCTGTGATCGCCGCCGCCGGGGGCGCGTAAGACCAACCTGACTTTTCTTTTCGTTCACCTCATCGCGCATCGCGGGTTACACTGGCCGCTTGTTCGCCACCGACCGGGTTAATTCGCCGCCGCGATGAGAGTGCCACGCCAGCTACAGCAACGCTTTACCGCCTGCATCGCCATTATGGCGGTGCTGTTGCTGTTTGTGGCGCCGGTGGTGTCGAAATCGCTGATGCACCACCCGATGATGGGCGGCATGGCGCAACCGGACGCCGCCATGCCGCACGACATGCACGCGATGACGATGCCCGCCGCCGAGCATGCCGGCCACCACGGCATGGATCCGGCGGAGATGATTTTCTGCGGCTATTGCGAGCTGCTGATCCACGTGCCGCTGCTGCTGTGGGCATTCGTCCCGCTGCTGTGGCTGATGGCGCGCATCGCGCGCCTGCCTAGCGCACCGCGCATCGTTTCTCCGCCCATTCGGCGCCTTATTCTGCGGCCGAGCCCGCGCGGGCCGCCCGGCCAACCGTTTTTCCCTATTGCTTGATCATGGGTAACGCCGTCCGTATCGCTGCGGACGGTTTGCCTGCGCGCACAGTTTGAAAAACGAGAAAGGCCATGTCTTCAATAACCAAAACTCCACCTGCCGCATCGCCGCGTGGCGCGATGCTGAACCTGATCAGACGGCTGCATTTTTATATCGGCCTGCTGGTCGCTCCTTTTATTCTGGTCGCTGCATTGACCGGCACGCTGTATGTGTTGACCCCGCAGCTTGAAGAGGCGCTGTATCGCGATGCGCTTTTCACCGAACCGCACGGGCAGGCGAGATCGCTGGCTGACCAGATCGCCGCCGCCCGCAGCGCGGTGGGTGACGAGGCGCGCATTTACGCCGTGCGCCCGGCACCCGGCGCAATGGACACCACGCGCGTACAGTTCGCGGGCGCCGATCTGGGCTCTTCTGAGTCGCGCGCGCTGTTTGTCGATCCTTATACCCTGGCGATCAAGGGTGATATGACGGTGTACGGCACCTCCGGCGTGCTGCCGCTGCGCACCTGGCTGGATAAGCTGCACAGCAGCCTGCTGCTCGGCGATCTGGGGCGCAACTACAGCGAGCTGGCGGCCTCCTGGCTGTGGGTGGCCGCGCTGGGCGGCGTGGCGCTGTGGCTGGCGACGCGGCCGAAGCGCAAGCTGAAAAGGGCGAAAGGGGGCTTCGCCGCCAGCCGCCATTGGCATATCACGCTGGGTGTAGCGCTGCTGGCCGGGCTGCTGTTCTTCTCGGCTACCGGGCTGACCTGGTCGCAGTGGGCCGGCGGCAACATCGACGCGCTGCGGGCCAACCTGGGCTGGCTGACGCCGCAGGTCAACACCAGCCTGCAGGCCGATACGCCGCAGACGCCGGCCGATCCGCACGCCGAGCACCGCGGGATGATGCCGGGCATGAAGATGGGCCCTGCCGCGCAGAGCAATGCGCTGAACGGCGACTGGGATCGGGCGCTGCACGCTGCGCGCGCCGCTGGAATAGACGCCGCCAAGGTCGAGCTGCGCCAGCCGAAAGGCGAGGGCAAAGCCTGGACGGTAACCGAAGTGGATCGCAGCTGGCCGACGCAGGTGGACGCGGTTGCCATCGCACCGCAAAGCTTCGCCGTCGTCGACCAGGTGCGGTTCGACACCTTCCCGCTGATCGCCAAGCTGACCCGCTGGGGCATCGACGCCCACATGGGCATTCTGTTCGGCTTGCCGAATCAGCTGCTGCTGGCGGCGTTCGGCCTTGGGCTGTGCTTGATGATCGCGCTGGGTTACCGCATGTGGTGGATCCGCCGCCCGGCGGCGGGAGCGCAGCATCCGGTGCATACGCTGGTTGCCGCCTGGCTGGCGCTTTCCCTGCCGGCGCGCGCCGGCACGCTGCTGGTGGCAGCCGTACTGGGTTATTGCCTGCCGGTGATGGGCGTGAGCCTCGCGGCGTTGCTGCTGGTGGACGTGTGGCGCTGGCGCGGCCAACGGCAAAGCCACCGGGACGAAACGCCGGAAGCGGCCGCCCGCCGCGCCGAGGTGCGCAAGTTCCGCGCGGCGGTGGCGACGGTGGCGGTGGCGGTCGGCTGCGTGATGGGCCGAGCGATCCTCGGCGGCACCGTCGAGCAATTCCAACTGCCGATCGGCGCCTGGAGTGCCCAGATGGTGATCATGCAGAGCCTGATGGTGCTGCTGTATACGCTGGTGTTCACCCTGCTGCTTTCCATTCCGCTGTGGTATTTCTTCCTGGGGGAGAAAGAGGGGCGTTGAGGCATTTTTCGCCGACGCAAAGC
This sequence comes from Serratia sp. CY38905, assembly GCF_052168875.1. Taxonomy (NCBI): domain Bacteria; kingdom Pseudomonadati; phylum Pseudomonadota; class Gammaproteobacteria; order Enterobacterales; family Yersiniaceae; genus Serratia; species Serratia sp. CY38905. Next base: position 48,448 of record NZ_JBJNLV010000006.1, read on the forward strand.
ATTCAACCCCGCTGCGGCGGGGTTTTTCTTGTTACATTAGGCGGTGCGCGTGCAGCTTAACGCTCTCCATGATGCTGTCCATCGTCACCTGCACGCGGTGCGGCAACACGCCGCGCCGGCGGTAGATCAGGTAGGCCTGCATATCGATGCCGCGCTCGCGCGCCAGGCAGGGCAGCAGTGTGCCGGCATCCAGCTCGGCGGCGACGGAATAGTACGGGGCGTAGACGATGCCCAGGCCCTGTTTGGCCAGCTCGATCGCCGGCAGAATGTTATCGCAAACGCTGGCGCCGCCGATCTCGACCTGCACCAACTCCCCCTGCGCACTGTAGCCGCTCCAGGTATTGCGAATGCCGCCCAGCATGCGCAAAGTGATGCAGCGATGCTGCGGCAGTTCATCCAGCGCTGTCAGCGGCGAGCGGGCGATGTAATCCGGTGCGGCGAACAGCCCGACGCGAAAACGGGTGAAGGGCCTGGCGATCAGGCTTTCGTTTTGCGGCTGGAAAAAGCTGATCAGCAAATCGCAGTCACTGTCGAACACTGCGCCGTACTTTTTCTCGCGTTCGTCGGGGTTGCGGGTCACCAGATCGACAGTCAGCGCCGGTGCAGCGTGCAGCAGCGGCGGCAGTAAATAACGGGCCAGGAAAGCGTGGATGCCGATCGGCGCGCCGAGCGTGACCATGCCGTTCAGGCTGCGTTTATAGGTGCCGGACATATCGAGCAGATCGCTGTGTTCGTCCAGCAACTGCGAGGCGCGCCGCAAGAATTGCTCGCCGAATTCAGTCAGCGCCAGGGTACGCGGGCCGCGCAGGAACAGTTCCAACCCAAGCCGCCGTTCCAGCGCGGTGAGGGCGCGCGACACGTTAGACTGCGGCATATCCAACAGCTGAGCCGCTTTGCTGACGCTCGCCGTTTCGGCAATGACGCGGACAATCCTGAGTTCTTCAATGCGGAAGTCTTTCTCTTTCACTGGCCGGCTCTTGTGAGTTTGTATATCAAAAATGATATACACCTTTGGCGGCATTGTCATATGACTTATCACGGGCGGGTGGGTATCATTCGATTTGATTATTTGCTATCCACCAAAATAAAGAGAAATCCGTCAATGAAAGTGACAAGAGCGGTTATTCTGCCTGCGCTGTTATTACTGGCCGCGTGCTCTTCCGCCGTGACCGAAAAAGAAAAATACTCGACCTTTTTGACCAATTATAACGATATCAATAAAGGTCAATCCGCGTCCGGAAAAGACGTTTTATATTGGAAGGATAAGAACGTCGATTTTTCCCGTTATCAATATCTGGTTTATCAACCGATGATTTATTTCCCGCGGCCGAAACCGAGCGAGATGGTGAGCCAGCGTTCACTCGACAATATTCTGAACTATACCAACCAGCAGTTTAAGCAGGCGATGGGCACCCACTTTACGCTGGTGGACATGCCGCGCGAGCATACCCTGATTTTCCGCGGCGCCATCACGGCGATCGACACTCAGAAGAAAGGGCTGCAGATCTATGAAGTCTTGCCGATCACCCTGCTGATTGTCGCGACGCAAAGCGTGACCGGGCACCGCACCATGGAGAGCGCGGTCTATATGGAAGGCGAGTTTATCGATGCGGCGACTAATCAGCCGGTCATTAAAGTGGTGCGCAAGGCTTCGGGGGAAAATCTCAATAATGAGAAAGCGCAGCTTAAAGTCACCGACGTGAAGAATGCCATCGATACCATCGCCAACGATATCAGACAATATAACACGCTATAAACCTCGTTTATTTCCGTTATTCTCAGCCAGGAATTTACATGTTTCTTAACTATTTCGCTTTAGGCGTACTGATTGCGGTATTCCTGATTTTATTCTACGGCGTCATTATTATTCATGACATTCCGTATTTGCTGGCAAAAAAACGCCGGCACCCGCATCAAGATGCGATTCACGTTGCCGGTTGGGTCAGCCTGTTTACGCTGCACGCCATTTGGCCGCTGCTGTGGATCTGGGCGACGCTCTATCGGCCGGAACGCGGCTGGGGCATGAGTGAGAAGGCAGAACCTTCAACGGATCTGCAGGCGCGCATCGCAGTGCTCGAAGCGGAATTACAACGCCTGCAGGAAAAGCCGACGGCGGTTCCCGGCCCCACGGTAAGTTGAGCGTAGCCTATGGATTTGCTCATTATTCTCAGCTACGTGGCGCTGAGCTACGGCGTATTTAAACTGTTCCGCATTCCGGTTAATAAATGGACCGTGCCGACCGCCGTGCTCGGCGGGATCGTTATCGTCGGCGCGTTGATTTTGACGATGAACTACAACCATCCGTACAGCGATCGGGCGCAGAAAATTGCCGTTTCTGTGCCGATGGTGCCGCAGGTCTCGGGCATGATCGTTGAGGTGACGGAGAAAACCAACGTGCTGCTGCGCAAAGGCGAGGTGCTGTTCCGTCTCGACGACAGCCGCTACCGCGCGCGGCTCACCAGGCTGGAGGCGGATCTGGCCGGGGCAGAGGCGGAGATCAGAACGCGCCGGGCGGCGCTCAGCGAGTCCGCCGCCAACGTGCAGCGGGCTAATGCGGAGTACGAGCGTGCCCGCAAGGACTACCAGCGCTATGCGAAAGGGGCGGCGATGCCAGTCAACCCGTTCTCGGAGCAGGACGTCAGCCATGCGCAGCAGCAGTACCAGGCGCAATCCGCCGCGCTGCAGGCGGCGAAAGCCCAGTTCCAGCAGGAACAGGCGCGGTTGTCCGGGCGCTATGACGGCGAAGACGCCACGATAGCCAGCCTGAAATCGCAGATTGCCGAAGCGCGCTACAACCTGGAACAAACGGTGGTGCGTGCGCCGAGCGACGGTTATGTCACGCAGGTGCTGGCGCGGCCGGGTACGGCGGCGGTTCGCCTGCCGTTCAAGCCGGTGATGATTTTTATCCCGCAGCAAAAGCGCCAGGTGGTGGCGGTGTTCCGTCAGAACGCCATCCTGCGCTTGGCGCAGGGGGACCAGGCCGAGGTGGTGTTCAACGGCTTGCCGGGGCAGGTTTATGGCGGCACCGTAAGCCGGGTGTTGCCGGCGATACCGGACGGCAGCTACCAGGCCAGCGGCGCATTGCAGGGCCTAAGCGCCACGCCGGGCCGGGAAGGGGTGTACGTGATGATTGACCTGGCGGCCAACCCGGATCTGGATCATCTGCCCGACGGCGTGAGCGCTCAGGCGGCGGTCTATACCGGGCACTTCGAGCACGTCTCCGTGATGCGCAAAGTGCTGCTGCGCATGACCAGCTGGCTGCATTATCTTTATCTGGATCACTAGCCTGCAAAAGCCGGAAGACGAGACGGTGTGATTCTACCGGATAAGGCCACCCGCAACTGACCATGAAAGCCATTGGCCGCCGCCTTCATGCTATCGCGTACTTGCTCTAAGGCGATGAATACGCGGCGCCCATGTTCCACGATTTACTCTCGTCCTATCTAACCAAGCTCGCTAACTCGCGCCGTTCTGGCTTTCGCTTCGTGGCGGACGCGCTTGGCGCGATATCAGTCCTGCGAACGCTCTTGCCATCCGCCGCCCAGCGCCTTGAAAACATCGACGCGAGCCGAGCCGGCCTGTTGGTCCGCGGTCGCAACCTGCGACCTCGCGCTGATCAGGCTGTTTTGGGCCACGATCACATCCAGGTAGCTGATGGATCCAGCCCGGTAGCGTTGTTCAGCGAGGCGGAATGCACTCTCGGCATGGTTCTGCGCTTGAACCAGGGCGTCGTGCTGCTGCATGACTCCCACATACGTGCTCAAGGACTGTTCGGACTCCTTCAATGCCATGAGGACCGCGCCATCGAAGCGCGCCAGTGAGGCCGCGCCTTGAGCCTTGGCTTGCGCAATCCGGCTTCGTGCCGCCGTCATGTTCGGGAACGTCCATGAAATCAGCGGCCCGAAACCGAACGACCAGGTACGGTCGCCGCGCAGGTCGTCATTGCGCAGGTAGCTTGCCGAGGCGCCGATCGTGACCCTGGGATAAAGATCGGCGACCGCAACTCCGATGCGCGCCGTATCGGCGGCCAACTGGCGTTCGGCCTGGCGGATGTCGGGGCGCCGGCGCAGCATGGTCGTGCCATCGCCAATCGGAATGGCGCCTGCAACTTCCGGCGCCTTGTTACAGGCGCGTGCCGGCTCGGGGACTTGCGTAGGGGGACGCCCCATCAATGCCGCCAGCTCGAACAGCGCCGCGTTCTGCTGGGCCTGCAGCCGGGGAACAGCTGCCTCGGCCTGGGCGAGTGCCGTACCGGATCGTTCCACATCAAGGCGCGAGGCGGAGCCGGCGTGCTCCTGGCGGGTCACGAGATCCAGCGTTCTCTGTGCCAGCTCGACGGACGAACGTGCCACGTCAACGGACTCTGCGTAGGCGCAGGCATCCACATACGAGCGCGTCGTCTCCGCGGCCACGAGCATCTGGGCCGCATCATGGGCCGCAGCGGCCGCCTCGGTATCGCCGCGCGCCGCTTCGATGTCGCGCCGCACTCGTCCAAAAAGGTCTAGTTCGTAGGAAATATCCAGTCCGCCGGTGTAGTTCCACTGCACCGGCGCCTGGCCGGCCCCGCCAGCGGTCTGGTCGCGACCGTGACGGGCGCCCGCAGTCACATTGGTCGATGGCAAGCGTTCCCCGCGTGTCTCCCGGTAGATCGCGCGCGCCCGATCCAGATTGGCCAGTGCCACACGCAGATCGGTATTGGCGGCCAGCGCTTCCTGCACGATGGCGCTCAACGCAGGAACGTCATACAGCTTCCACCAGTCCGTAGGCGGCGGCGAACCGGCGTCCACCTGCGGCGATTGACTGATGAACGAACCCGATGTGGTTTCAGGCAAGGCCGGGGCGTGGTAGTCCGGCCCGCTGGCGCAGCCCGTCATGGTAAGGGCGACGGCCAGAATCAGGGCGCGCGGCAGCGCCTTCTTTCGTTCAAGACGCATGGGATACCTCCGCCGATGCGAGTTCACGGGCGCGCAGGTTCTGCTCCGCAGTCCTGTGGTCCTTGGCGATAAAGCTGTAGATGGTTGGCAGCACGAACAGCGTGAAGAGCGTGCCGATCAACATGCCCATCACGACCACGATGCCAATCGAGAATCGGCTGGCCGAGCCGGCGCCTTCCGCGAACACCAGCGGCACCAGGCCCGCGACCATCGCCGCCGTCGTCATCAGCACCGGGCGCATACGTACCGCAGCCGCCTTCTCGATGGCTTCGAGCCGGCTCAGGTTCTCGTGCTGCTGGATGTAGTTGGCGAACGTGACCATCAGAATACCGTGCTTGGAGATCAGGCCGATCAGCGTGACAAGCCCAATCTGCGTGTAGATGTTCAGCGTGGCGTAGCCCAGCCAGAGCGGCACTAGTGCGCCGCACACCGCCAGCGGCACCGTCACCAAAATCACCAGCGGGTCGCGCAGGCTCTCAAATTGCGCCGCCAGCACCAGAAAGATGACGACGAGCGCGAAACCGAAGGAAACCAGCAGGCGGTTGCCCTCCTGCACGAACTGGCGACTGTCGCTGAGCCAATCGACGCTGGTGCCGGCCGGCAAGGGCTGCGATTGCAGGAGTGCCACCGCTTCGCCCATGCTGACGCCGGGGCGCGGCAGCAGCTCGATCGTGGCAGAGTTCATCTGGCCGAACTGGGTCAGAGCGTTGACCTGGGGCCGCGTTTCCACATGGACCACCGTGGACAGCGGCACCAGCGCACCGGAACTGGCCTTGACGTAGAAGCGGCCCAGATCGTCTGGGGTCATACGATCGCTGTCCCGAACCTGCGGGATGACGTCGTAGGAGCGGTCGTGGAAGTTGAAGCGATTGACGTAGTTCTCACCGACCAGCACGGCCAGCGTGTCGGCGATGGCCTGCATGGTCACGCCCATCTCGCGCGCCTTGCTGCTGTCGATGGCGACATGGGCCTGCGGGCTGTCGAATGCCAGATCGTTCTGCACGTACAGAAAGAGCCCGCTCTTGTAGGCCGCGTCCTTGATCTGCTCGGCCGTCTCGAACAGCGTCGAGAAGTCGTCGGGCGAACGCAACACCATCTGCACCGGCAGGCCGCCACTGGAACCGGGCAGCGGCGGCACCTGAACCGCTGTCAGCGTCTCGCCGTCGATGCTGGCGCCGGCCGCCTGGAGCTGCCCCTGTATCTGGATTGAGGAGCGGGAACGCTGCGACCAATCCTTGAAGATCGCACCGGCCAGCATCTGGTTCTGGCCGCGCCCGGAACCGCCGATGTGCATGAAGCTGTTGTCAAACTCCGGCAGCGATTCAAAAATCTTCTCGATTTTCTGGGCATAGCGAGCGGTGTAATTGACGCCCGCATATTGCGGTGCCTTGGCGATGACGATGACCGCACCCTGATCCTCGACCGGGGCCAGCTCGTGGCGGATGCCCATAAACAGCACCACGATGGCGCCCAGCACGGCGACCCCGACCAGCAGCACCGCGCTGCGCGCGGCCAGCGTGCGGGCCAGCAGGCGCCGGTAGAATGAGGTCAGTCCTTCTATATAGTGTTCGACCTGCCTGGCGAGTTTCGCCTCGCTCTGCTTGGAACTGAGCAGCATCGAACTCATCACCGGCGACAGCGTGAGCGCGACCACGCCGGAGACGATGACCGAACCGGCCAGCGTGAAGGCGAACTCCTTGAATAGCGCCCCGGTCAATCCGCCCATCAGGCCGATCGGCGCATAGACCGCCGCCAGCGTGATGGTCATGGCGATCACAGGGCCGACGATCTCGCGGGCGCCGAGCAGGGCCGCCCGCACAGGCGATGCGCCTTCCTCGATATGCCGGTGTATGTTTTCCACCACCACGATGGCGTCATCCACGACCAGCCCGATCGCCAGCACCATCGCCAGCAGCGTCAGCAGGTTGATCGAGAAGCCGAACGCCAGCATCAGCGCCGCCGTTCCGACCAGCGACAGCGGAATGGTGACGACGGGGATGATGACTGCGCGGAAGGTTCCCAGGAACAGGAAGATCACGGCGATGACGATCGCGATGGCTTCGATCAACGTGTGTTGAACCTCCGCAATCGACGCATTGACAAACTTCGCCACGTCATAGTTTGGCACGACCTGCAACCCTGGCGGCGCAGTCGCCCGGATGCGGGGCAACAGTTCCTGTGCCTGCCGAGCAATGTCCAGCGGGTTGCCGTCCGGTGTCGGGAAGAGCGCCGCGAACACCGCCGGGATGCCGCTGGCGAAGGACGCATTGTTGTAGTTCTGGCCGCCGATCTCGACCGTCGCCACGTCGGCCAGTCGTACCACGCCGCCGCCGGCGCTGGACTTGATCACCATTTGGCGGAAGTCCTCTACGCTGCGCAGGTCGGTGGCTGCGCTGATGTTGGTGACGGTCAGCGAACTCTTGAGCTGGCCCGGCGCCGACTGCACGCTGTTGGCGCGCAGGGCCGCCGCGATCTCACTCGCCGACAGGCCGCGCGCGGCCAGCTTCACGGGGTCGATCCAGATGCGCAGCGCCAGCGTCTGCCCGCCGTTGGTATCGACTTGCGCCACACCCGGTATCCCAGCGAACAGCGGCAGCGCCACGCGGTTCACGAAGTCCGTGACCTGTGGGATGGTCAGGGTGTCGCTGTAGAACGCGACATACTGGACGGCGGTACCGCCTTCGGTGGACTTGCTGATAACCGGATCGGCGACGCCCGCTGGAAGCTGGTACTTGACCTGCTGCACCTTGGCCAGGATCTCGGTCATGGCCCGGTCGGCATTGGCATTGAGCACCAGCCGGGCCTTGATTTCGCTGCGGCCGGGGGTTGTCGTCGAACTCAGGTATTCGATGCCGCTGGCCGTGGCGATGGACTGTGAGATGGGCGTCGTGACAAAGCCCTGCATCACCTCCTGAGTCGCCCCCGGCAGCGAGGTCGTGATATTGATGGTGGCGTTTTCGAGGTACGGATACTGGCGCACCGGCAGGGATAAGACCGAAGCCAGGCCTGCCAGCAGGATCAGCAGGCTCACGACCAGGGCCATAATGGGCCGCCGGATGAAAAGGTCGGTGAAGTTCATCGCGGAGTCCCCTCAGACGATGCGGCATTGATCTTTACTTTGCCGCCCGGCAGCAGCCGGTTCTGACCGGCGACCACCACGATGTCGCCGGACTTCACGCCCTGCGTCACCAGCACGTCGTCGCCCAGCCTGCGGCCAGTGATGACGGGAACGGCCACGGCTTTGCCGATCCCCTGCGCGTCGGCCTCCTGAACGAGCACCACGCTGTCACCCGAAGCGGATGTCTGGATCGCCGTAAGCGGCAGAGCGATGGCATGCTCCGTCGCCGGAAGTTCCAGCTTGGCCACCGCGTACATGCCAGACTTCAGCAGGTTGTCGGTGTTCGACAGGATGGCCTGGATGGCGACGTTGCGGGTTTCCCCGTCGATGCGCGGCTCAATGGTGCTGACCTTGGCGTCGAAGATCTTGCCCGGAACGGCATCCACAGTGACCTGCACCCGCGCGCCGAGCGCCAACCTGGAAAGTTCCTGCTGCGACAGGGTGAAATTGACGTACATCAGGTCGAGCTGCGTCAGCGTGGCGATAGCTTCGCCTGCGTTGAGGTACTGCCCAAGGTTGATGCGCCGGATACCGAGTTGGCCGGAGAACGGCGCCCGGATGTTCTTTTGCTGGATTCGTGCATCCAGTTGCCGGACGGCGGCGGCGGCCTGGTCGGCTTCTGTCTTGCGCTGCTCCAGCAGTTCGCGTGGCTCGGCACCGCTGGATGCCAGCGCCTGCGAGCGCCGCAACTGCAACTGCGCGAAATTGGCCCTCGCCTCAGCGGCACTGCGCTCGGCCTGTTCCGGGGCATCGTAGAGCTGAACCAGCGTGGCGCCTTCTTTAACGATCTGGCCGGCGGTAAAGCTGAGGGCCGTCACCCGACCGGCCGTGTCCGGGGCCAGTACGACTTCGCGCACGGCTTGCAGGCTGCCGACCGCTTGCAGTACCCCGGCGACGGTGCGCGGCTGCACGTGCACGGTCGATACCAGTGCCGGTGCTCGCGCGGGAGGCGCAGCGCCGCCGGCCCGAGCTGCGCGCCATGCATATAACCCGCCGAAGATGACGAGTAGACCCAGCAGACTGATGGCGATTGCTCCGGCATTCCTGGCGGCGGGACTGCCTGCGCTTGCGTTGTCAGCCTGCACGGTCGCTGCCGAATCGTCAGAAAGCAGGCGCAAGGCAATGACCAGCGCCAGCGCGACGGTGATGGCGCCGGCCAGATAGACCGAGCTAATCCCCTGAGCGCCAGCCAGCGCGCCGGCCAAGGGGCTGGTCAGGCCCAGCGCGATGTCCATGAATGCCACGTAGGCGCCCATCACCAAGCCGCGAGTCTGCGGCGGAGCGCGCCGCACGGCTTCCACACCGAACCCTGGATAGGCCAGCGAGTAGCCGAAGCCCGTCAGGGCCGCGCCTGCGTAGGCGAGCGACGCGGAGTCGGCACGCCAGATGAACAGCTGCCCGACGGCCTCGATGGCAACACTCACCAGCGCCACCTTCGCGCCGCCCAGCTTGTCCGGCAAGTGGCCGAAGAAGATGCGTGCGCCGATGAAGGCCAGGCCGAACGCGGTGAACGCCAGCGAAGCGTTGCCCCACTGTTTGGCGGCGAACAGCAGCGCGATGAAGGCCGTGATCAGTCCGAAGCCGACGCTGGACAGTGCCAGGCCCATGCCGGGCCATAGCACGGCACCGAGCACCTTGTAAAACGGCGTGCGCCTGGTTGCCGAAGGGGCGACGGCGCGCACGCCCCAAACCACGGCCAAGGCCACGAAGGGAATGACTACCACAGCGGCGGCGATGCCGGCGAATCCCCACTGGGCGTTCACCGCGACGCCGAGGGGCGCACCCAGCGCATAGGCACCGTAGATGGCGATGCCGACCCAGACCATGACCTTGCCTGCGTTCCGCGGCCCGACCAACCCGAGTGACCAGCCCAGCGCCCCCGTGGCGATCAGACTTTCACCCAGGGCCAGCAGGATGCGGCCCAGCACCACGATCCATACCGAGGTGGTCGGTGTGGTGACGAAGGCCAGAGATGCCAGGTAGACCAGGCCGGAACTGGCTGCGAGCAAGCAGCCAATGACCACCGCTCGCTTGGCGCCGCGCAGGTCCGCGAGGTTGCCGGCCCAGGGACGGGACAGCAGTGCCACGACGAATTGCAGGCCGATGACCAAGCCGATCACGAGCGTACCCATGCCGAGCGTTTCATGCAGATGGAGCGGTAGGACCGGCATCTGCATTCCAATGGTGAGGAACCCGATGAAGACTGCCAGCGTGATGGGCAGCAGCGTCAGGAAGACATTGGCACCAGGCGGTGACGCCATCGCCGGTGTCGGCGAGGAAAGAGATTGTTCTTGTGACATAGGTACACTCAGGAATTGAGTACGACGGATCAGCCGGCGTAGTAGCCAGGCTGATCCAGGTCGGCGATCAGGTTCGGGCCTTGGGGTTTCCAGCCGAGCAGTTCACGCGTGCGGGTACTGGACGCCGACATATCGGCGCCAGCCATGTTGGCGAACCAGCCGAAGTGCTCGCGGTCGCGCGACTCGATCGGCAGACCCAGGCGGTTGCCGATCGCTTCGGCAATCGCCTTGAACGGCACGGCTTCGTCCGCGATCGCGTGATAAACCGATTCGGTGACGCCTTGCTCCAAGGCAAGGCGATAGACGCGTGCGGCATCTCGCCGATACACACCTGCCCAGCAGTTCTGGCCGTCACCCAGGTAGGCCGATACGCCTTTCTGCTGCGCCAGGCGAATGAGGAAGGGCACAAAACCGTGGTCGCCCACCCCATGAACCGACGGCGCAAGGCGCACCGTTGCTGCGCGCACCCCGCGCGTCGCCGCAGCCCGCGCGGCTTCCTCCGACTTGCGAGGTGAGGCCGGATTGGGCAGGTCGGCCTCGGTGGCGCCACGCGGGAGCCCAGACAGGCCGGAAGTGACGAGCAGCGGCCGGTTCGATCCTTCCAATACGCGGCCAAGCGCCTCGATCACGCGGCGGTCTTGCTCCGCATTCTCGATGAACTTGGAGAAGTCATGGTTGAACGCGGTGTGGATCACGGCGTCCGCCGTCGATGCGACAGAACGCAAAGTATTCAGATCATCGAGCGTGGCCTGAATGACTTTCGCGCCCGTTCCAGCGAGTTGGGTCGCCTTATCGGTGGAACGGACCAGGCCAGTGACCGAGTGGCCGGCAGCGATCAGATCTTCGACCACGGCAGAGCCGACCCAGCCTGTGGCGCCAGTAACAAATACGTGCATTGTAAAATCTCCTGATTGTATGGTTGATTCAGGCCAGCCGGATCGACAGTTCCACGTCTTCGCCAAACGGTACGGACAGATAGCCCTTGTTCGGAGAGCGTACGCGCGCGAGGTAGTCAGGGCTGTAGTCGGCATTGTCGGCGACGATTAGTGCGCCGGGGCGCAGGCGGTGTTCGACTAAGTCGAGGACTTCGCAGTAGATCGACTTGGCGCCATCGAGCAGTAGCAGGTCGATGGAGTCGGGGAGGTTCGTGGCCAGCGTTTTCAGGGCGTCGCCTTCACGGATTTCGACCAAGTCATCCACGCCGCCTTCAACAAGATGCTGGCGAGCCTTGGCAACCTTCGAAGGCTCGAACTCGCTGCCGATCAGGTGGCCGCCACCGTTGTCGCGCAGCGCAGCCGCCAGATACAGGGTCGAGAGTCCGAACGAGGTGCCGAACTCGACAATGCTGCGCGCGCCCGTGCTGCGTGCCAGTTGGTACAGCAGCACGCCGGTCTCGCGCGACACCGGCAGCCACAAGTCCTTGGCGCGACTGTAGAAGTCGAGGTACTCGGTTTTGCTGCTCATCAGGCGCTCACGATCTTCGCGCGAGATGCCCGCCATTGCCGGACTGGTGGCCCGGTCGGCCTGTTTGAACAGGCGATCTAGCAATGGTGCCAGCGGTAGATTGGTCAGTGTTGAGGTCATAAAGTTGTCCGGTTCGAGGTTGGATAGACAGAGCCTTTGTGTTGAGGCGCCTTAAATGCGAATAATCATTCGCGTTGATGAAATAATATGACGAATCCATCATGTTAGAAATTCGCATTGAGGTTCGCGTTTTCTGCCTTCCAAAACCGACAAGCGAATCATCGTGGTTGCCTTGAAAACACGGCGGTTGCGCCTATCCAGTTGCATCCTCGAAGATCGAAGAGTCGCCAAATGCTCAGGTTTTTCGTCACTAAAACGGGAACATGGTTGAGATGTAGAGCGGTCTTTCAAACGATGCGCATCGAGAAGATATGCCTTCCCAAGATGCGTGAGGGGAGAGGGCGATGTGTGCGTGCTACGGCGGCAATATTGACCACGCAGGCCATTCACTCAGGATTGAGGTGACGCCCTGTGCTATGCTAATATGCGAACAATCCGTCGCATTAATGGATTGGGAAGATTGACCGCGTTTCTGTCCGCTAAGCTTGGAATCACTACACCACCATGATCACCCGCCGTCGTCCACAGATTACCTCGCGCAAGCAACCCCAACAGGCGCGTTCGACCGAGCTGGTGGCAGCCATTCTGGAAGCCGCCACACAGGTTTTGGCCGAGGAAGGCGTTACTCGGTTCACCACAGCACGCGTTGCTGAGAAAGCCGGCGTTAGCGTCGGGTCGATCTATCAGTATTTCCCCAACAAGGAGTCGATCCTGTTCCGTCTTCAGGTCGATGAATGGATGCAGACGACCCGGATGCTGCAAAACATCCTCGAAGATTCCGGTACACCGCCCTTGGAGCGACTGCGAACCCTTGTGCATGCCTTCCTTCGCACCGAGTGCGAAGAAGCAGAGATTCGCGGCGCGCTCAATGACGTGGCTCCGCTCTATCGCGACAACCCCGAGGCGCGCCAGGCCAGGGCCGAAGGAGACCGGATGATCGACGCCTTCATGATGGAGGTCTTGCCAGAAGCGTCTACCGCCTCCCGCGAATTGGCCGGCGATCTCATCTTCACCACGCTCAGTACCTTGGGCAACAGCTTTTCCCAAACCCGGCGATCCAAGGCTGAAATCAAAGCCTATGCTGATGCAATGACCGGGATGTTCAGCGCCTACCTTCAGACACTTCAGCAGGATGGCCGGTCGCGATCTTGATGTAGAGGTGTCGGTCACAACTGGAACTGAACGGTTGCAAGTCTCCATGTGATCCGAGGGAGGTTCGTGGCGCAATCCGCCAATCATGTATTGCGGAGCTTCAACTAAGACTGGGGTGACATGACCGGGCAATTTCCCATGACGCCGCGCTACCGCGTACCGTCGCGGCAAGCTGCTGCCCTGGCCGCTGCGCCAGGCCCGTGGCGGCAATATCCTTCGCTGCCTGCGCCAACTCTCGGTTGCACAGCGTGCCCAGCCAGCAGGTTGCGCGCCAGGATCACTCGCTGCACGCGCCGTTCGGCCAGGCCTTTATTGGTGAGGGGGCGTGTCGTCCGCGCCATGCAAGGGAGCGTCCGTTTATTGGTATACGCCATTGGCATACGTTTTAGCGTATACCTAATCGTATACCGATAATCACTGGATTGAGCCGGATACGCTCGGATGGTTACGGATACAAAAAAGCCCGCAACCGAAGTTGTGGGCTTTTTCGCTATTATCGCCGGGTCTATCTGGTTCACTGGCGACGTATTTGGTGGAGCTGGCGGGAGTTGAACCCGCGTCCGAAATTACTACACCGTCGGCACTACATGCTTAGTCCAATCTTTACATTCGCCGGCCAGCTGCGGATGGACACGCTACTGACAGACTAGCCTGATTGAGTTTAACGCTTCAGCCCCAGGCAGGACATCCACGCGATCTCTTTTGGGTTTGACCTCTCTTGATCCCCGTCCTAAGAGCGGAGGCTAGGGAGAGAGGGCTCTAAGCAGGGTATTAAGCTGCTAAAGCGTAGTTTTCGTCGTTTGCGACTATTTTTTTGCGGCTTTTTACGAGGCCAACCGCCCCTCGGCATGCTCCTAGGGCTTCGCAAATCCCGTCGAATCCAGAATCAGCCCCAAGTAACTTTGTGCAGTATACCAGAAGTTTACTTCGATAAGCCAGCGGCTTAACGATTGGCGTGCTTCATGATACGGGCTTTCGCCGTCTGCCATTCGCGATCTTTGATGTCATCGCGTTTGTCGTGCTCTTTCTTGCCTTTGGCTACGCCGATCTTGATCTTGCTCCAGGCATTTTTCCAATACAGGGACAAGGCCACCACGGTGTAGCCATCGCGGTTGACGCGGCCGAGCAGGGTATCCAGCTCGCGTCGTTTCAGCAGCAGTTTACGGGTACGCGTCGGATCGCACACCACATGCGACGAAGCCACGTTGAGCGGAGTGATGGTGGCGCCAAACAGATAGGCTTCACCGTCACGGAACGTCACGTAGCTGTCGCTGAGGTTGGCTTTGCCTGCACGCAGCGATTTAACTTCCCACCCTTGCAGCGACAGGCCCGCCTCGAACTCTTCTTCAATGAAGTATTCGAAACGCGCGCGCTTGTTTTGAGCAATGGTGGCGGAACCGGGTTTGTGTGCTTTTTTCTTTGTCATAGTGCGTTCATTATACTGGATGCTTCAGCGAAAGAAATCCTTTCCCGTTCAGCACCTGCGCAATTTTTCGCATTTTTGGCGCCCTCATCCCTTAGCAGATTTTTTGTTTGCCGCCAGATAAATGGTATTATCTGTACGTTTTATGTCTCACAGGAAATGATATGCCCCAGATCAGTCGGTCTGCATTAGTGCCGTTCAGCGCCGAGCAGATGTATCAGTTGGTTAACGATGTTCACTCTTATCCCGATTTTCTGCCAGGTTGCACCGGCAGCCGGGTGCTTAACGCTACCTCCAACGAAATGACCGCCGCGGTGGACGTCGCCAAGGCCGGTATCAGCAAGACCTTCACCACGCGCAATACGCTGCTGGATAACCAGAGCATCAATATGCAACTGGTCGATGGCCCGTTCCGCAAGCTGATGGGCGGTTGGCAGTTCACGCCGCTGAGCGAAGAGGCCTGCAAGGTGGAGCTGCACCTGGACTTCGAGTTCACCAACAAACTGATTGAGCTGGCGTTCGGCAAAGTGTTCAAGGAGCTGGCGGGCAACATGGTGCAGGCATTCACCCAGCGGGCGAAAGAGGTCTACAGTGTCTGACATCCAGGTCGAGGTGGTGTACGCCTTGCCGGAGCGCCAGTACCTGCGCAAGGTGAAGCTGGCCGAGGGCAGCAGCGTCGAGCAAGCGATCCAGGCTTCGGGCCTGCTGGAGCTGCGCCAGGATATCGATCTCAAGAGCAACAAAATCGGCATCTACAGCCGCCCGGCCAAGCTGGGCGATACGCTGAACGACGGCGACCGGGTGGAGATCTACCGGCCGCTGATAGCCGATCCGAAAGAGCTGCGCCGGCAACGGGCAGAAAAGGCAAAAAAATAAGGCGCTTATAGCGCCTTATTTTTTTATCTGAAACTGATTTTCTCTTCCGCGTTGCAGCCTGCGACTGTCATGAGGAACACCATGCCCCCTCATGGGCCGGAAGAGCGGGCGGCGCCGATTACTTGGTCAGCGCCGGTTTGTTCTGGATATCGGTCAACACGCCTGCGCTGTCGAAGGTCAGCGTCAGCGTCTGCTGGGTGATGTCTTCATGGCCAGGCTGCTGGCGGAACACATAGAACCACGTCTGAGTCCCGAACGGGTCTTGCAGCATTGGGGTGCCCAATGTGTAAGCGACCTGTTGCTGGGTCATCCCTTTCTGAATTTTCGCCACGTCGGTCGACGTCAGGTAGTTCCCCTGGTTGATGTCAGGACGATAAACCACCTTTTCAAAAGTAGAACAGCCTGCAGTCAGCATCACAAGAACTACAGCGGCGGCAGTCAGCGTTTTACAGCGCATAGTAATCACATTCCTTTAGGGCATAGGATGCCGATGATAATAGACCTTGCGGCAGTTGGAAACCTTTATACCCTTCATCTTTCAAGTTGCGACGCGTTGGCTTTCTTTCAGCACCTCAAGCGCTTGGCCTGTTTCAGGCCGTTGAGGAGGCTTAGGATCGCCGCCGCGCCGCACTTTAGATATCTTTCGGGTCAACAGCGTCACTGTCAGACCGCAGGAAAGTGAAAAAGTTGAGCTTTTTTATGCCGCCAGCAGTTCTTTGGCGTTCGCCAACGTATTGCGGGTGACTTCACTGCCGCCGAGCAGGCGCGCCAGCTCCTGCAGCCGGGCGCGTTTATCCAGCGGCGCCATTTGGGTTTCGGTGACCGTGCCGTCGGTCTGCTTGCTGACGAACAGGTGTTGATGCCCGCATCCGGCCACCTGCGGCAGGTGGGTCACGCACATCACCTGGGTGGATTCGCCGAGCTGGCGCAGCAGGCGGCCGACGATGGCGGCGGTCGGGCCGCTGATACCCACGTCCACCTCATCGAAGATCAGCGCCGGGGTTTCCATCTTGCGGGCGGTGATCACCTGAATCGCCAGCGCGATGCGTGACAGCTCACCGCCGGAGGCGACCTTCGCCAGCGGCTGCAGCGGCTGCCCCGGGTTGGTGGAGACGCAGAACTCGGTGCGGCTGGCCCCTTCGGCGCTCAGATGCTGCGGCTCGAAACGCACGTCGATGTTGAACTTGCCGTGCGGCATGGAGAGCGCCTGCATGCTGTCGGTGATGAGCGTGGTCAGCTCGGCGGCGTAATGCAGACGTTTCTGATGCAACTGTTCCGCCAGCGCCAGCGCCTGCTGGTGATGCAGGGTGACCGCCTCGTTCAGGTGCTCATGGTCGCTTTCCTGCTGCGACAGCAGCTGCTGTTCATCCAGCAACTGCTGATGCAGCTGCGGCAGCTCTTCCGGCGCAACCTGGTGTTTGCGCGCCAGGCTGATTTGGCGCGACAGGCGCTGTTCCAACTCGTGCAGGCGGTTGGGATCGAGATCCATGCGATCGGCGTAGTGGCGCAGCTCGTCGCTGGCTTCGCTGATCTGGATAGAGGCCTCTTCCAGCATGTCCAGCAGGCCGCTGAGTTTGTCGTCCAGCCCGGCCAGCTCGAGCAGCAGGTGCTTGGCGCTGTATAGCTGGCTGAGCATGTTGTTCTCGTCGCTGTCGGCCAGCAGCTGCAGCGTCTGCTGGC
This sequence comes from Serratia sp. CY38905, assembly GCF_052168875.1. Taxonomy (NCBI): domain Bacteria; kingdom Pseudomonadati; phylum Pseudomonadota; class Gammaproteobacteria; order Enterobacterales; family Yersiniaceae; genus Serratia; species Serratia sp. CY38905. Next base: position 65,515 of record NZ_JBJNLV010000006.1, read on the forward strand.
TGAGGGTCAGCAGCTGGCCGCTGTTGGCCAGGCGCTTGTACTCGGCGTCGGTCTGTTCGAACTCGCCGGCCTGCGGCGCGAATTCGTTCAGCTCTTTCAATTGGTATTGCAGCAGCTGCTTGCGCGCTTCGCGCTCGATGGACTGCTGCTGATGGTGCGCCAGCTCGCGACAGCTCTGGTGCCAGCGTTGGTAGGCCTGGCTCATCGCCGCCAGCAGGGCGGGTTCGTCGGCGTAGGCGTCGAGCAGCGCTTTTTGGTGCTCCGGTTTTAGCAGCAGCTGATGGGCGTGTTGGCCGTGGATTTGGATCAGGCGTTGCCCCAGCTCGCGCAGCTGCGACAGCGGCACGGCGGTGCCGTTGATAAAGCCGCGCGAACGGCCGTCGGCGTTGATCACCCGGCGCAGCAGGCATTCGTTGCTGTCGTCCAGCTGGTTCTGTTCCAGCCACTCGCGCGCGGACGGGGTGTCCGCCAGCGAGAAACGGGCGCAGATGTCGGCGCGGGCGGCTCCCAGGCGCACCACGTTGCCGTCGGCGCGGTTGCCGAGGCACAGCCCCAGCGCATCGATGGCGATGGATTTGCCGGCGCCGGTTTCACCGGTGATCGCCGTCATACCCGGTTGAAAATCGATTTCCAACTCACGAACGATAGCAAAGTTGCTGATGGTTAATTGCGCCAGCATGGGAACCTTCCTGTGTATAAACACATAACTGTAGTTTCATACAGTATAAACTGGTTTTATATACAGTAAAGTGGCCGACGCAGATTTTAGAACAATTTTTTCGACCAGCCCAGTTTGGTGCTTAACGTGTTGAAATAGCTGTAGTCCTTCGGGTGAATCAGGTTCAGGTGGAAATCGCTGCGGCGGATCAGCACTTCTTCGCCTTCCTGGATCGGCAGCGCGATCTGGCTGTCGCAGCTGATCTCCAGATCGCTGCCGATCTGCGAAAACTTCAGGCGGATGGTGCTGTCGCCGTTGATCACCAGCGGCCGGGCGGAGAGGGTATGCGGGAACATCGGCACCAGCGCGATCGCCTCCAGCGACGGGGTGAGGATCGGTCCGCCGGCGGAGAGCGAGTAGGCGGTGGAGCCGGTCGGCGTGGCGATGATCAGGCCGTCGGAACGCTGCGAGAAGGCGAAACGATCGTCGATGTACACCTCGAATTCGATCATGTGCGCCACTTTGCCGGGATGTAGCACCACTTCGTTGATGGCGGTGCTGATGCGGCACTGCTGGTGCTCTTTATGCACGATGGTTTCCAGCAGGAAACGCTGTTCGTCGATGTACTCGCCTTCCAGCACGTCCGCCAGCTGCTGCAGGGCGTTGTCGGGATCGAGATCGGTGAGGAAGCCGAGGTTGCCGCGGTTGACCCCGATCACCTTGATGTCGTAGCGCGCCAGCACGCGCGCGGCGCCGAGCATGTTGCCGTCGCCGCCGACCACCACCGCCAGGTCGGCGCGCTGGCCGATATCCGCCAGGCTGCCGGTCACGGCGTCTTTCAGCCCTAAATCATGGGCGATCTGGCGTTCGACCATCACCGAATAGCCGCGGGCGACCAGCCAGTGGAACAGCATCTCGTGGGTTGCCAGCGCTGAAGGGTGACGCGGGTGGCCAACAATGCCAATACAGGCGAATTTTTTATTCATTTGTTGTGATTTTCCTCACCGGGAGCCGTTTATGCCCCACATTGTGACCGGTTGACTTGAAACCCCGGTTTTGATCCCCATAATAAGCCAAGTTGCGAGATTAATGCTAAAACGCGGAGATATTCATGAGTAGTAAAGAACAGAAGACGCCAAACGAGCAAGTCTCGGAAGAAATGGAACAACACGCTCATCACGAGGATACGCTGCCGGAAGCGGCGGAAGGCGTCGATCTGCGCGATGCGCGTATCGCCGAACTGGAAGCCCAACTGGCGGAAGCTCAGCAGCACGAGCGCGACAGCCTGCTGCGCGCCAAAGCCGAAGCGGAGAACATCCGCCGCCGTGCCGAACTGGACGTCGAGAAAGCGCACAAGTTCGCCCTGGAGAAATTCTCCGGCGATCTGCTGCCGGTGATCGACAACCTGGAGCGCGCGCTGGATCTGGCGGATAAAAACAATCCGGAACTGGCTGCGATGATCGAAGGCATCGAGCTGACGCTGAAATCGCTGCTGGACGTGGTGCGTAAGTACGGCATCGAGATCGTCGGCGACGTCAACGTGCCGTTCAACCCGGAAGTGCATCAGGCGATGAGCATGATGGAATCCGCCGATCATCAGCCGAACCACGTGATGATGGTGATGCAGAAAGGTTATACGCTGAACGGCCGCCTGCTGCGCCCTGCGATGGTTGCGGTCTCCAAAGCCAAGGCGTAATCGCCCCGGCAACGGCATAAAGAAAGGCACCCGAGGGTGCCTTTTTTGTCTCTGGACTACACCTGCGGCAGGCGCGGCATCCAGTCGATCGGCGTGAGCCCTTGTTGCTCCAGCAGCTGATTGGCCTGCGAGAAGTGGCGGCAGCCGAGGAAGCCGCGGTGGGCTGAGAGCGGCGACGGGTGCGGTGCCTTCAGCACATGGTGGCGGTTGCGGTCGATAAAGTTGCCTTTCTTCTGCGCGTGCGAGCCCCACAGCAGGAACACCACGCCTTCGCGGTTCTCGTTCAGGGCGGCGATCACTTTATCGGTAAAGGTTTCCCAGCCCAGGTTGGCGTGCGAGTGCGCGCGGCCGCCTTCCACCGTCAGCACGGTGTTGAGCAGCAGCACCCCCTGTTCGGCCCAGCTTTGCAGATAGCCATGATCCGGGCGTTCGAAACCGGGAATATCAGTCGCCAGCTCTTTATACATGTTCACCAGCGACGGCGGCGCCGGCACGCCGGGGCGCACCGAGAAAGAGAGGCCGTGCGCCTGATTGGGGCCGTGGTAGGGATCCTGGCCGAGGATGACGACTTTGACGTCCGCCAGCTCGGTATAGCGGAAAGCGTTGAACACGTCCTTCTGCGGTGGATAAATGGTCTTACCGGCCTGGCGTTCAGCGGCAACAAAGGCGAGCGTTTCAACAAAATAGGGCTGCTCTTTCTCTTTGCCGATCACGTCATGCCAGGTGAGGGAGGTGGCCATAAACGCTCTCCTTTGTTTTCTTTAGCAATTCATGGGCTATAGCTTACCGTGTCGGCTCGCGCAGCGAAACCCGCTTTTCATTTCTCGCCGCTGCGTCTTATGCAATTAATTTTGAAAATTTACAAAAATAATTGTTTTTTCCGCAGTGGGAAAATTGATATAAAACATAAATTTGCCCCTTCACGCCTTGTGCCTACCCGGTAAAAATTGACTTTAATCAAGGAACTGGCTTGGTCAGGCTGGTATACAGAACAACAAGACAACAATGGTTTTACCAAATGGCCGAAACCAGAATTGGGTTTTCTCACGACGTGAATTTTTACGCCCTTGTACGGAGGCAACATAATGATTACCGGTATTCAAATTACCAAAGCGAACGACCAGGCGCTGGTGAATTCTTTCTGGCTGCTGGACGATGAAAAAGCGGAAGCTCGCTGCGTGTGCGCCAAGGCCAACTACGCGGAAGATCAGGTTGTCGCGGTGAGCGACCTGGGCCAGATCGAATACCGTGAAGTGCCGCTGGAAATGCAGCCGACCGTGCGCGTGGAAGGCGGCCAGCACCTGAACGTCAACGTGCTGCGTCGCGAAACCCTGGAAGACGCGGTCAAGCATCCGGAAAAATACCCGCAGCTGACCATCCGCGTGTCCGGCTATGCGGTGCGCTTCAACTCCCTGACGCCGGAACAGCAGCGCGACGTTATCGCCCGCACCTTTACCGAAAGCCTGTAATTTGCGGCGCAGTCAATCAGGGAGCTTCGGCTCCCTTTTCTGCGTTTGACGGCCGAAAATCGAACGCGGATCACATTCTGCACAAAGATAAGCATTTCTAATACAGAACTCATCCGACCTGCCGATAGCTAAATCAGCACCTATTCAGGTGCTCAATAAAAAGTCTATCGACAAGGAGTCGGCATGAGTATGCCTTTAAGTTTTACCTCTGCAGTATCCCCGGTGGCCGCGATCCCTACACCTCGCGCCGCTGCCGAGACGGCGACGGCGGCGCTGCCCGCGGCAACGCCGGCAAATCCGGCGCCGGTGGCCTCTCCCTCTCAGAACACGCTCAATGCGCAGAATCTGTTGAATACGCTGGTCGGCGATATCTCAGCGGCGGCGCCGACGGCGGCGGCAGCGCCGGGCGTGACGCGGGGGCAGCAATCGCAGGAGGGGGATTATGCATTGGCGCTGTTGGCCAAGGACGTTTATTCACTCAATGGCCAGGGTGCCGCCGGGTTCAACCGCCTGAGCGACAGCGCGCTGCTCGGTTTTGGCATCGATCCCGCCAGCCTGCACGACGCGGGCAGCGGTTTCCAGGCCGGGATTTACAGCAACGACAAGCAGTATGTGCTGGCGTTCGCCGGCACCAACGACTGGCGCGACTGGCTGAGCAACGTGCGGCAGGCGACGGGCTATGACGATGTGCAGTACAATCAGGCGGTTGCCGCCGCCAAAAGCGCCAAGGCGGCCTTCGGCGATGCGCTGGTGATCGCCGGCCATTCGCTCGGCGGCGGCCTTGCGGCCACGGCGGCGCTGGCGACCGGCACCGTCGCGGTCACCTTCAACGCGGCCGGGGTCTCGGATTACACCCTGAATCGCCTGGGTATCGATCCGGCGGCGGCGAAGAAAGATGCCGAAGCCGGCAGCATTCGCCGCTACAGCGAGCAATATGACATGCTGACCAGCACCCAGGAATCGACCTCGCTGATCCCGGATGCCATCGGCCACAACATCACCCTGGCCAACAACGATACCCTGACCGGCATCGATGACTGGCGGCCGAGCAAGCATCTGGATCGCAGCCTGACGGCGCACGGCATCGACAAGGTGATAAGCTCGATGGCGGAACAAAAGCCGTGGGAGGCGAAGGCCAATGCCTGAAGGGCGTCGCTTGCGGTGGGCGCTGGCGATAGCCTTACTGGCGCTGGTCGCGGTGACCGGTTTACTGATGATGGCTAAGGAGCAACAGATGGGGCAGGAGATTTCGCCGTTTGACGGCCACAGCAATCTGGCGCTGGCTCAGGCGGTGGCGCGCGGCGATACGCAGGGCATCCGTGCGCAGGCCACGCAGGATCGTTTGCGCGAGCGGGGCGATCGGCAGGTCACGCTGTTGCAGTGGGCGGTGCTTTCGCAGCAGCCGGGTAGCGTGCAGGCGTTGCTGGATCTCGGGGCCGACCCGGCGGCGGCGGGGCTGGACGGTAACAGCGCGCTGCACACCGCGGCGATGTTGCAAGACGCGCAGTACCTGCGGTTGCTGCTGACCGAAGGGGCACCGGTGAACGTGCGCAATGCCGTTACCGGCGCCACGCCGCTCGCGGCGGCGGTGCTGGCCGGGCGCGAAGATCAACTGCGGCTGTTGCTGGCGGCCGGGGCGGACACCACCTTGAGCGATCGGCTGGGGGATACCCCGCTGCATCTGGCGGCGAAGATTAACGCGCCGCACCTGGCGCTGCTGTTGTTGCAGGCCGGGGCCGATGCCCGGGCGCGCAACCAGCAGGGCTTTGCGTTCCAGTTTTATTTCTCGCAAACGCCGGCGCATTTGCAGAATGACGAGCTGAAGGCGCAGTTCCGCGAACTGGACAAATGGCTGCAGGGGCACCGCCTGGCCACGCACTACGCGCAGCCGTAAACGCCCATAAAAAAACCGCCTGTACAGGCGGTTTTTTCTTAGGCAGCGATGGTTATTACGCGTCGCCGGCCGGTTTGGCCTTCGCCTGACGGCGTTTGCCGACGTTTTTGGCGTCGCGATGGCGCACTTTCACCTTGGCCTTTTCTTTGTTCTTCGCTTTATCTTCCGCGCGTTTGGCCAGCACTTTTTTCGACGGCTTGCCGTTGCTCTTCTCGTTCGGCACCTTGGTTTTTGGCCGCAGTTCGTCGATCACGCGCGCTTTCAGCGGCTCGTTCAGGTAACGGCCCACTTTGCCCAGCAGCAGATGGTCGTGCGCTTCCACCAGCGAAATGGCGGTGCCTTTGCGCCCGGCGCGGCCGGTACGGCCAATGCGGTGCAGGTAAGTATCCGCTGTGCGCGGCATGTCGAAGTTGAACACGTGGGTGATATCGAGGATATCCAGGCCGCGCGCGGCAACGTCGGTGGCGACCAGCACGTTAACCCGGCCATCCATCATGCGTTTAACCGCTTCGTTGCGTTTGGCCTGCACCATTTCGCCTTCGAGATAGCAGGTGTTGATGCCCGCTTCGCGCAGCCAGGTGGCCAGCTCGTGCACGCGTTCGCGTTTGCGCACGAAGATCACCGATTTCTGCACGTCCTGCTGCTTCAGCAGGTGGATCAGCAGCGCGGTTTTGTGCTGCACGTCATCGGCGCGGTAGTACCACTGCAGGATCTTTTTGCGTTCGCGGCGCGACGGATCGGCTTCCACTTCCACTGGCTCTTTCAGGATGCGCTCGGCGAATTCGCGAATTGCTTCGCCTTCCAGCGTGGCGGAGAACAGCAGCGTCTGGTTGCGCCAGCGGGTTTCGGCGGAGATGGTTTCGATGTCCTGCGCGAAGCCCATGTCGAGCATGCGGTCGGCTTCGTCGAGGATCAGGGTTTCCACCGCGCGGCAGTCGAAGTTCTCTTCTTTAATGTATTGCAGCAAACGGCCGGTGGTGGCGACCACCACGTCCTGATTTTCGCTGAACACTTCCGCGTGGTTCATGTAAGCGACGCCGCCGGTGATGGTGGCGATATCCAGCGAGGTATGAGCAGCCAATTCACGCGCCTGATCGGCGACCTGCATCGCCAGTTCACGCGTTGGCGTCAGGATCAGCACGCGCGGCGGGCCGGATTTTTTGCGTGGAAAGTCCAGCAGGTGCTGCAGCACGGGCAGCAGGAAGGCGGCGGTTTTGCCGGTGCCGGTCGGAGCCGAACCTAAGACGTCGCGCCCGTCCATCGCCGGCGGGATCGCAGCGGCCTGAATGGCAGTGGGGCGATCGTAGCCTTTGTCGCGCAGCGCGTCGATCAGGCGATCATCGAGTTCGAGTTCGGAAAAAGTGGTTGCTGTCATGGTCTACCTCTACTTGGGGCGCCGATTATAGACGGGTTGGCCGCGATCTTCACCTATTTAAGCGGAAAGCCGCTCTTTTCCCGCCGATCAGATTGCCTTATGCTACGCCAGTTTTATAGCCAGGTGGTGAGTGTGAGCAAGCGATCGAAAGCCGATTTTACCCCGCGCCGCGGGGGTTTTACCTTTAAACAATTCTTTGTCGCCCACGATCGTTGCGCCATGAAAGTGGGCACCGACGGGGTGCTGCTCGGCGCCTGGGCGCCGCTGGGGCAGGCGCGCCGGGTGCTGGACATCGGCAGCGGCAGCGGGCTGATCGCGCTGATGCTGGCGCAGCGCAGCGGCGACGAAGTGACCATTGACGCGGTGGAGCTGGACGAAGCCGCCGCCGGCCAGGCGCGCGAAAATGCGGCGGCATCGCCGTGGCCACAGCGGATCCGCGTGCATGCGCAGGATATTCACCATTATGCGCAGCGGCATGCCGCTGAGTATGATCTGATCGTCAGCAATCCGCCGTATTTCGAGCCGGCGGTGGCCTGCCGCGACCAGGCGCGCCACAACGCGCGCTACACCGAAACCCTGACACACGAGGCGCTGTTGGCCTGTGCGGCGCAGCTGCTGACGGAACAGGGGACGTTCTGCGTGGTGCTGCCGCACGATATCGGCGCCGAATTCGAACGCCTGGCGCAGCAAAGCGGCTGGCACACGGCGGCGAAAGTGAACGTCAGCGATCGGGCCGATACGCCGCTGCACCGGGTGCTGCTGGCGCTGACGCGGCGGGAAACGCCGCTGCGGGAGCAGGCGCTGGCGATCAAGCAGGCCGACGGCAGCTACACCGACGATTTCCGCCGGTTGATCGCTGACTTCTACCTGTTCTACTGAAAAGAAAAGGGCACCGATTAGGCGCCCTGTCGCAGCGTTTAAGGCTGCAATATGGTCGGCAGCGCTTCCGGCAGTAAATCCGGGTAGTCCAGCGTGTAGTGCAGGCCGCGGCTCTCTTTGCGCGCCATGGCGCTGCGCACGATAAGCTCTGCCACCTGCACCAGATTGCGCAGCTCCAGCAGGTTGTTGGAGATGCGGAAGTGAGCGTAGTACTCGTCGATTTCCGCCTGCAGGGTGTTGATGCGGCGCAGGGCGCGCTCCAGCCGCTTGGTGGTGCGCACGATGCCGACGTAATCCCACATGAACAGCCGCAGCTCGTGCCAGTTGTGCTGAATCACCACCCGTTCGTCCGCATCGTCCACCCGGCTTTCATCCCAGTGCGGCACCTGTTTGGCCTGCTGAATGAACGGCAGGCGCTGCAGAATGTCTTCCGCCGCCGACCAACCGTACACCAGGCACTCCAGCAGCGAATTCGACGCCATGCGGTTGGCGCCGTGCAGGCCGGTATAGCTGACCTCGCCGATGGCGTACAGCCCGTCGAGATCGGTGCGGCCGTGCTGATCGACCATCACGCCGCCGCAGGTGTAGTGCGCCGCCGGGACGATCGGGATCGGCTGCCGGGTCAGATCGAAGCCCAGCGTCAGCAGCTTCTCGTGGATCATCGGGAAGTGCTGGGTGATGAACTCCGCCGGCTTGTGGCTGATGTCCAGGTACATGCAGTCGGCGCCCAGGCGCTTCATTTCATGGTCGATGGCGCGGGCGACGATATCGCGTGGGGCCAGTTCGCCGCGCGGGTCGAAATCTGGCATAAAGCGGCTGCCGTCCGGGCGCTTCAGGTAAGCCCCTTCGCCGCGCAGCGCTTCGGTCAGCAGGAAGTTGCGCGCCTGCGGATGGAACAGGCAGGTCGGGTGGAACTGGTTGAACTCCAGGTTGGCGACCCGGCAGCCGGCGCGCCAGGCCATGGCGATGCCGTCGCCGGAGGAGATGTCCGGGTTGGTGGTGTATTGGTATACCTTGGCCGCGCCGCCGGTCGCCAGCACCACCGTTTTGGCGCGGTAGGTTTCCACCCGCTCCAGTTCGCGGTTCCAGACGTACGCGCCCACCACTCGGCGGGTGCCCGGCAGGCCGATTTTGTTCGAGGTGATAAGGTCAACCGCGTTGCGGCGCTCCATCACGCAAATATTGGGGTGAGCGCTTGCTTTCCCCACCAGCGTGGTCTCTACTTCCTTACCGGTCGCGTCCGCGGCGTGCAGGATGCGGCGATGGCTGTGGCCGCCTTCGCGCGTGAGGTGATAATGCTCTTCGCCCTGCGCGTTGACCTCGGTGTCGAACAGCACGCCCTGATCGATCAGCCACTGCACGCAGTGGCGCGCGTTGCCGGCGATGAATTCGACGGCCTCTTTGTCGCACAGGCCGGCGCCGGCAATCAAAGTGTCATCAACGTGTGAGGCAATGCTGTCCGTCTCATCGAACACCGCGGCGATCCCGCCCTGGGCGTAAAAGGTGGCGCCCTCGCTGAGCGGCCCCTTGCTGAGAACGGTAACCTTGCAATGCTGCGCCAGGCGCAGCGCCAGTGACAGGCCCGCAGCGCCGCTGCCGACGATCAGTACATCGCTTACATGTTCAGATGATGGTTGCATAACGTATGATGTGTGCAGAAGAAGAGTGAATTTCATGTTAGCCTAACTGTCCGGGCAAAAGCCACGGATAGGGTGACATCAACAGAAAAAACAATGGCGATATGGAACTTCGTGTTCTATATGAACTCCAAGCGAGTGCTTGCTCAGGAAAATAATGTATGGCTGGCAGTACAATTTTACGCGTGGAGACGGATTTGGGGAGAGTTTACCTCGGATGAGCGAGCAGTTAACGGATCAAGTTCTGGTCGAGCGGGTCCAAAAGGGCGATCAGAAATCGTTTAACCTACTGGTAGTGCGCTATCAGCATAAGGTGGCGAGTCTCGTTTCCCGCTATGTGCCGCAGGGCGATGTGCCCGATGTGGTGCAGGAGTCGTTTATCAAGGCCTATCGCGCACTGGAATCGTTCCGTGGCGACAGCGCTTTTTATACCTGGTTGTATCGAATCGCCGTGAACACGGCAAAGAATTATCTGGTTGCTCAGGGGCGCCGTCCGCCATCCAGTGATGTGGACGCCAACGATGCGGAAAATTACGAAAGTGCGGGCGCACTGAAAGAAATTTCGAACCCTGAGAACTTAATGTTGTCAGAAGAGCTGAGACAGATAGTTTTCCGTACCATTGAGTCGCTCCCCGAGGATCTTCGCATGGCGATTACCCTGCGGGAGTTGGATGGTCTAAGCTACGAAGAGATAGCCGCCATCATGGATTGCCCGGTCGGAACCGTACGTTCGCGTATTTTCCGCGCCCGGGAAGCTATCGATAATAAAGTTCAACCGCTGATCCAGCGTTAGCAATGGCGGGCACAGGAAGGGTACTTAGGCATGCAGAAAGAAAAGCTTTCCGCTCTGATGGATGGTGAATCGTTCGACAGCGAGCTGTTGAGTTCTCTGTCGCAAGATCGAACGCTTCAACAAAGCTGGCAGAGCTATCACCTGATACGTGACACACTGCGAGGTGATGTCGGGCAAGTGATGCATCTCGACATCGCCGATCGCGTAGCCGCTGCACTTGAGAAAGAACCCGCCCGGCTGGTGCCTTCCGCCGTTCAGGAATCTCAGCCGCAGCCTCACACCTGGCAGAAAATGCCGTTCTGGGACAAAGTGCGTCCCTGGGCGAGCCAGATTACGCAAATCGGTATGGCGGCCTGCGTGTCGCTGGCGGTGATCGTCGGCGTGCAGCAGTACAACCAGCCTTCTGCGCCATCGAATGCGTCCGAATCGCCGGCCTTCACCACGCTGCCGATCATGGGCCAGGCCTCGCCGGTCAGCCTGGGCGTCCCGGCCGACAGTTTCTCCACCGGCAGCGGCCAACAGCAGCAGGTGCAGGAACAGCGCAAGCGTATCAACGCCATGCTGCAGGACTATGAACTGCAACGTCGCCTGCATTCGGATCAGCTGCAGCTTGAGCAAGGCAACCCGCAACAGGCCGCCATTCAGGTTCCCGGAACTCAGTCTTTAGGAATGCAACAGCAGTAATGAAGCAAATCTGGTTCTCCGTTTGTTTATTGACGGGCAGCCTGCTCTATTCCAGCATCGCCCCGGCGCAGCCAACTGCGTCCGGGGCGTTATTGCAACAGATGAGCAGCGCCAGCCGTTCTCTCAATTACGAGCTCGCCTACATCAGCATCAGCAAGCAGGGAATCGAGTCGTTGCGCTATCGCCATGCGGTGATCGGCAACGTGCCGCTCGGCCAGCTGCTGCATATGGACGGCCCGCGCCGCGAAGTGTTGCAGCGCGGCGGCGGGATCAGCTACTTCGAGCCTGGCCTGGAGCCGTTCACGCTCACCGGCGATCACATCGTCGATGCGCTGCCGGCGATCGTCTATGCCGATTTCACCCGCCTGGCCAAGTACTACGACTTTATCTCCGTGGGCAGCACCCGCATCGCCGATCGGCCGTGTGAAGTGCTGCGCGTGGTGGCGCGCGACGGTTCCCGCTACAGCTATATCGTCTGGATGGACGAGGACACCAAGCTGCCGCTGCGGGTGGATCTGCTCGATCGCGACGGCGAAACGCTGGAGCAATATCGGGTGATCTCCTTCGCGGTCGGCGCCGACGTGCAGGGCGCGATGCAGGGGCTGCTCAAAGCCAACCTGCCGCCGCTGTTGTCGCTGCCGGCGGTGGAAAACGTCAAGCTCAGCTGGAGCACCGGCTGGCTGCCGGCCGGGGTGGACGAGGTGGCGCGCAATCGCCGCAAATTGCCGAACGTCGCCGTGCCGGTTGAATCCCGGCTCTACAGCGACGGCCTGTTCAGCTTCTCGGTCAACGTCAGCCCGGCGGGCAGCGGAGCCGGGCAGCAATACTACCGTCAGGGGCGCCGCACCATTCAGACTGAAGTGCGCGCGGGCAACGAAATCACTATCGTGGGCGAATTGCCGCCGGCTACGGCCAAGCGCATCGCCGACAGCATTTCTTTCAAGGTATCGCCGCAATGATGAAAGAGTGGGCCACGGTGGTTTCGTGGCAACAGGGCGTAGCGCTGCTGCGCTGTGAACCCAAGGCCGGCTGCGGCAGCTGCACCGCGCGTTCCGGCTGCGGCGCGCGCGCGCTGAACGAGCTGGTGCCGGAAACCGAGCATCAGCTCCAGGTGCATATCGATCAGCCGCTCGAACCGGGGCAGCGCGTCGAGGTCGGCATTGCGGAAGGCAGCCTGCTGCGCTCCGCCATGCTGGTTTACCTGACGCCGCTGCTGGGCATGATGCTGGGCGGCACGTTGCTGCAATATTGTTTCGGCAGCGACGCCTCGGCGGCCGTCGGCGCCATACTGGGCGGCGGGGCGGCCTTTATGCTGGCGCGCCGGTTGGCTCGGCGTCTGGGTGAGCAGGCCGATTACCAGCCGGTGGTGCTGCAGATTGGGTTGCCGCCTACCGCGATGCGCATGCAGGCGGAAAATTCCCCGCTGATTTAAACCGGCGGCCGCGTCATCGCCGGGTTGTGATAGGCGGGGATGCGGTTGTGGATCATATGCTCAAGGAGCGCGATGAACAGATCGGCGCTGAGCAGCGAATCGTAGTTAATCGCGAACAGCACATTTCCCTGGCCGTCGAGCAAGCGGATGCCGCGCTGCGGATGGTTTTCCACCGCGCGGATCTGCTCGAGCGGCACGTTGCCCCGCTCCGTGGTCAGCAAGGTGGCGCTCAGCCGCAGCGTTTCGGTCGGCGTGCCTTGCCGCTTGCCGAGCAGCAGTTGCCACAGCCAGCGCGCGTCGCCCTCAACGGTGTGAAACGACACCGTCTCCCCTTGATAGAGCGCATTCAGCGCCAGCGGCCCGCGCTGCTGCAGCTGTTGGTCGACGATCACGTCTGCCAGCCGCCACGAATGGGCGACATTGCTGAAAACCGTACACCAGGGCTGATCCACGCCGGCGCGGAACGCCGTGACGTCAAACAGCCCGCCAAAAGCCTGGCCGCCGCGAAAGCGATAGATATCGCCGATCTTCTCAAACGGGATGAAGCGCTCTTTGTGATGGTGGCCGTCAAAGACCCGCACGCCGTGCTCGTACAGGCGATAGGTCAGCGTCGGACGCAGATAATGCCGCAGCGCCAGCAGCGTACAACCGAGTAAAATCGTGCCCGCGCCGGCCTGCAATAGCGTGATGACCTCGCTCTCATCAATGCTGCTCAGCAGCGGTAGCACCAACAGCGCCGCCCCCGCGCTAAACAGCAGCGCCGCCGCCGCCAGAATGCCCCAGTTGACCTTTGAAAAATCGTGCCGGCTCAGCATTTGCCCTTTATCGATCATAATGCACCTTCCAATCAACGTACGCAGATATGCTGGTGAACCCCGGTGGGCTGCCGATGTAGTGCCCTGAATAATGTTTTGTCGCGGAGTTCATGCCCTTTCTATCCGAGGGGCGGTGGTGACGTATATGGGGTTTTTCCTAAAGGAAGATGGGTGAGATGGAAATCTAAGAGGTTGATCCAAATATTCTTTTTTTATAATTTCGGAGAGGGTTTATTGCGCTGCGGCCGGTTATGTATTAGCGCCGGAGTTTGGCGGCCACGAATCACCGGCAAGCCTTGGGTTCAGGCCGTATCGTCCGCGTTAACATCTGTTTTCACCCGCCGGGGCGCCCTGTAACATTTAGCGGCGCATAATAGAATGCCTTCACTGCACCGATCGCTAGGTTTTCAGTGGTGTGGCATGTAGAATGCAGCGATTCAGGTGCAAGACGGCCTAACCCATTCACTGTCGCTTTAGGTCCATGCGGGTTTCTATAGGCGAGTAATTCAGAAATACCAAGGCAGAAAAACTTTTATAATGAAGCATATACGAAATTTCTCCATTATTGCCCATATTGACCACGGTAAGTCGACGCTGTCTGACCGCATTATCCAAATCTGCGGCGGCTTGTCTGACCGTGAAATGGCCGCGCAGGTGCTCGATTCCATGGATCTGGAGCGCGAACGCGGCATCACCATCAAAGCGCAGAGCGTGACGCTGGATTATAAGGCGCTGGATGGGCAGACCTATCAACTCAACTTTATCGACACCCCCGGCCACGTTGACTTCTCCTATGAAGTTTCCCGCTCGCTGGCGGCCTGCGAAGGCGCGCTGCTGGTGGTGGACGCCGGTCAGGGCGTCGAAGCCCAGACACTGGCCAACTGCTACACCGCGATCGAAATGGATCTGGAAGTGGTGCCGGTGCTGAACAAAATCGACCTGCCGGCCGCCGATCCGGATCGCGCCGCACAGGAAATTGAAGACATCGTCGGCATCGACGCCACCGATGCGGTGCGCTGCTCGGCCAAAACCGGCGTCGGCGTGCCCGACGTGCTGGAGCGCCTGGTGCGCGACATCCCGCCGCCGCAGGGCGATCCCGATGCGCCGCTGCAGGCGCTGATCATCGACTCCTGGTTCGATAACTACCTGGGCGTCGTGTCTCTGGTGCGCGTCAAGAACGGCACGCTGCGCAAGGGCGACAAGATCAAGGTCATGAGCACCGGCCAGGTGTACAACGCCGACCGCCTGGGCATCTTCACGCCGAAGCAGGTCGATCGCGACGTGCTGAACTGCGGCGAAGTGGGCTGGCTGGTCTGTGCGATCAAAGACATCCTCGGCGCGCCGGTGGGCGATACCCTGACGCAGGCGCGTCAGCCGGCGGATAAAGCGCTGCCGGGCTTCAAGAAAGTGAAGCCGCAGGTGTACGCCGGTCTGTTCCCGATCAGCTCCGACGATTATGAGTCCTTCCGCGATGCGCTGGGCAAGCTGAGCCTCAACGACGCTTCCCTGTTCTACGAGCCGGAAAGCTCCACCGCGCTGGGCTTCGGCTTCCGCTGCGGCTTCCTCGGCCTGCTGCACATGGAGATCATTCAGGAGCGTCTGGAGCGTGAATACGATCTGGATCTGATCACCACCGCGCCGACGGTCGTCTACGAAGTGGAAACCACCGGCAAAGAAGTGATCTACGTCGACAGCCCGTCCAAGCTGCCGCCGTTGAACAACATCCAGGAGCTGCGCGAGCCGATCGCCGAATGTCACATGCTGATGCCGCAGGAATACCTGGGTAACGTCATCACCCTGTGCGTTGAGAAACGAGGCGTGCAGACCAACATGGTCTACCACGGCAACCAGGTGGCGTTGACCTATGAAATCCCGATGGCGGAAGTGGTGCTCGACTTCTTCGACCGCCTGAAGTCCACGTCGCGCGGCTATGCGTCGCTGGATTACAACTTCAAGCGCTTCCAGGCCTCCGACATGGTGCGCGTGGACGTGCTGATCAACAACGAGCGCGTGGATGCGCTGGCGCTGATCACTCACCGCGACAACTCGCAGTATCGCGGCCGTGAGTTGGTGGAGAAGATGAAAGATCTGATCCCGCGTCAGCAGTTCGACATCGCGATTCAGGCGGCGATCGGCACGCACATCATCGCGCGTTCCACCGTGAAGCAACTGCGTAAAAACGTGCTGGCGAAATGCTACGGCGGTGACGTCAGCCGTAAGAAAAAGCTGCTGCAGAAACAGAAAGACGGTAAGAAACGCATGAAGCAGGTCGGCAACGTCGAACTGCCGCAGGAAGCGTTCCTGGCCATTCTGCACGTCGGTAAAGACGGCAAGTAACCGCGACGAGTTCGCGAAACGAGGGAGTTTGCATGGCGAATATGTTTGCCCTGATCCTGGCGTTGGCCACCCTGGTCACCGGGATCATCTGGTGCTTCGAGCGCTTCAAATGGGCGCCGGCCCGCCGCGCGAAGATCGCGGCGGTCAACGCACAGACCGCGGGCGCCGTAGACGATAAAACGCTGGCGAAAGTGGCGAAGCAGCCCGGCTGGGTGGAGACCGGCGCATCGGTGTTCCCGGTATTGCTGCTGGTCTTTGTGGTGCGTTCGTTTATTTACGAGCCGTTCCAGATCCCGTCCGGCTCAATGATGCCGACGCTGTTGATTGGCGATTTCATTCTGGTGGAGAAATATGCCTACGGCATTAAAGATCCGATTACCCAGACCACGCTCATTGAAACCGGCCATCCGAAGCGCGGCGATATTGCGGTATTTAAATATCCGCTGGATCCGAAACTGGATTATATCAAACGCGTGATTGGCCTGCCGGGCGACCGTATTACTTACGATCCGGTGAATAAGCGTGTTACCGTGCAGCCGTCCTGCAACAGTGGGCAGTCCTGCGATACCGCGCTGGCGGTGACCTACGCCGACGCGCAGCCGAGCGACTTCGTGCAGTTGTTCAGCCGCAGCGGCATGGGCGAGGCCAGCAACGGCTTCTACCAGATCCCGCTGAGCGATAACGTGCCGCCGGGCGGCATTCGCATGCGCGAGCGCCAGGAAAGCCTCGGCAACGTCACGCATCGTATCCTGACCGTGCCGGACGCGCAGGATCGGGTGGGCGCTTACTACCAACAGCCGGGCAAACCGCTGGCGGAGTGGGTGGTGCCGGCCGGGCATTACTTCATGATGGGCGACAACCGCGACAACAGCGCGGACAGCCGTTACTGGGGCTTTGTGCCGGAGAAGAATCTGGTGGGTAAAGCCACGGCCATCTGGATGAGCTTTGAAAAGCAGGAAGGTGAGTGGCCTACCGGCGTGCGTTTCAGCCGGATCGGCGGCATTCATTAATCGCTGACTGATTCCCTGTTATTTTCACGCCGCAGCCTACTGCGGCGTGAAAGATTAAGGGGATATAAAACACAGCATTATGTTTCCACTCGTTGTAGAATACTTTCTCGAGCGATAAAAAGTTGGCCCCTGCTGGGAGCCACTGCAAACGAAACAGCTTTGGATCGGCTTTCGGCGAAGCAGGCCTGTTCCGTATACTGCAAGTTTTTGACGCATTCTTGATCTATTGGTAACTCATGAACCCCATCGTAATAAACAGGCTGCAGCGGAAGCTGGGCTACACTTTTCAACAGCAGGAGCTTTTACTGCAGGCTTTGACTCACCGCAGCGCCAGCAGTAAACACAATGAACGTCTTGAGTTTCTGGGTGACTCGATTCTGAGCTTTGTCATCGCCAATGCGCTCTATCACCGCTTTCCTCGCGTCGACGAGGGCGATATGAGCCGCATGCGCGCCACGCTGGTGCGCGGCAACACGCTGGCGGAGATGGCGCGCGAGTTTGACCTGGGCGAATGTCTGCGGCTTGGGCCGGGCGAATTGAAAAGTGGTGGGTTCCGCCGCGAGTCAATCCTGGCGGATACGGTGGAGGCATTGATCGGCGGCGTGTTCCTGGACAGTGATATCCAGACCGTCGAGCGTCTGATTTTGGACTGGTATCGCAGCCGGTTGGACGAAATCAGCCCCGGTGATAAGCAGAAAGACCCGAAAACCCGTTTGCAGGAGTTTTTGCAGGGGCGTCATCTGCCGTTGCCTTCTTATTTGGTAGTGCAGGTTCGCGGTGAAGCGCACGACCAAGAGTTTACCATCCACTGCCAGGTGAGTGGTTTGAGCGAGCCCGTGGTGGGCACCGGCTCGAGCCGCCGTAAAGCCGAGCAGGCGGCAGCGGAACAAGCGCTGAAAAAGCTGGAGCTTGAATGAGCGAAGTAAAACAACACTGCGGGTTTATCGCCATCGTCGGCCGTCCGAACGTGGGCAAATCGACGTTGCTGAACCAACTGCTGGGGCAGAAGGTTTCCATTACGTCGCGTAAGCCGCAGACGACCCGTCACCGCATCATGGGCATCGACACCGATGGCGCCTATCAGGCGATCTACGTCGACACCCCTGGGCTGCACATCGAAGAAAAACGCGCCATCAACCGCTTGATGAATCGCGCGGCCAGCAGCTCGATCGGCGACGTCGAACTGGTGATCTTCGTGGTCGAAGGCACCAACTGGACCGCCGACGACGAAATGGTGGTCAACAAGCTGCGCAGCCTGCGCTGCCCGGTATTGCTGGCGATCAACAAGGTCGATAACGTCACCGACAAATCCAAGCTGTTGCCGCACATCGCGTTCCTCAGCCAGCAGATGAACTTCCTCGATGTGGTACCTATCTCCGCCGAAAAAGGCATGAACGTCGACACCATCGCCGGCATCGTGCGCAAGCTGCTGCCGGAAGCGGAACACCACTTCCCGGAAGACTACATCACCGATCGCTCACAGCGCTTTATGGCCTCCGAGATCATCCGCGAGAAGCTGATGCGTTTCCTGGGCGAAGAGCTGCCGTACTCGGTGACGGTAGAAATCGAACAGTT
The DNA here is from genome assembly GCF_052168875.1 of Serratia sp. CY38905. Taxonomy (NCBI): domain Bacteria; kingdom Pseudomonadati; phylum Pseudomonadota; class Gammaproteobacteria; order Enterobacterales; family Yersiniaceae; genus Serratia; species Serratia sp. CY38905. The sequence goes on from NZ_JBJNLV010000006.1 coordinate 83,769, forward strand.
CGTGGCCAACGATCGCGGCGGCTACGATGTGCACGGCCTGATCCTGGTTGAGCGCGAAGGCCAGAAGAAAATGGTCATCGGCAACAAAGGCGCCAAGATCAAAACCATCGGCATCGAAGCGCGCCAGGACATGGAACAGATGTTCGACGCCAAAGTGCATCTCGAGCTGTGGGTGAAAGTGAAATCCGGTTGGGCGGACGACGAACGTGCGCTGCGCAGCCTGGGCTATGTTGACGATCTGAAGTAACGATCCGTGGACGGCTGGGAGCGCGCTTTCGTCCTGCATGGGCGGCCGTACAGTGAAACCAGTCTGATGCTGGATCTGTTTACCGAAGGTCATGGGCGGGTGCGCTTGCTGGCGAAAGGCGCGCGCAGCCGCCGCTCCAATCTCAAGGGTTGTCTGCAGCCCTTTACCCCCCTGTTAGTGCGCTGGGGCGGCCGCGGCGAAGTGAAAACGCTGCGCAACGCCGAAGCGGTCTCCCTCGGTTTACCCCTCAGCGGCATGATGCTGTACAGCGGCCTGTACGTGAACGAACTGCTGGCGCGCGTGCTCGAGCAGGAAACCAACTACTCGGTGCTGTTCTTCGACTATCTGCAATGCCTGCAGGCGCTGGCGGCGGAAGACAGCTCGCCGGAGCAGGCGCTGCGTCAGTTCGAGCTGGCCTTGCTGCACCACCTGGGCTACGGCCTCGATTTCCTGCACTGCGCCGGCAGCGGCCTGCCGGTGGATGACGCCATGACCTATCGCTATCGCGAAGAGAAAGGCTTCATCGCCAGCCTGGTGGTGGATCACTACAGCTTCACCGGGCGCGAATTGCGCGCGCTGGCGGAGCGGCAGTTTCCCGATGCCGAGACGCTGCGCGCCGCCAAGCGTTTCACCCGCATGGCGCTGAAACCCTATCTAGGCGGCAAGCCGTTGAAGAGCCGCGAACTGTTCCGCCAGTTCGTGCGTAAGCAGCCGAATACGCCGGTCGACGACGCCTGACCTTTTCCCCTTTTGCCGCCTTGCGCCCGCGTGTAAACTGCTGGCACTGAAAATCGTATTTAGAGGTTGTCATGGCTGATTTGCTGCTGGGCGTCAATATCGATCACATCGCCACGTTACGTAACGCGCGCGGAACCCAATACCCGGATCCGGTTCAGGCGGCATTCATTGCCGAACAGGCGGGAGCCGACGGCATTACCGTGCATCTGCGCGAAGATCGCCGCCACATCACCGACCGCGACGTGCGCCTGCTGCGCCAGACCATCCAGACGCGCATGAATCTGGAGATGGCGGTGACCGACGAGATGCTGGACATCGCCATTGAGCTGAAGCCGCATTTCTGCTGCCTGGTGCCGGAGAAGCGCGAAGAAGTGACCACCGAAGGCGGCCTGGACGTCGCCGGCCAGCTGGACAAAATGAGCGTGGCGGTCGAGCGCTTGGCGCAGGCGGGCATTTTGGTCTCGCTGTTCATCGATCCCGATCATCGTCAGATTGACGCGGCGGTGGCGGTGGGCGCACCCTATATCGAAATCCACACCGGCGCCTACGCCGAAGCGCAGGGCGAGCTGGCGGTACAGGCCGAGCTGCGCCGCATCGCTGTAGCCGCCGCCTACGCGGCCGAGAAAGGGCTGAAGGTCAACGCCGGCCACGGCCTGACCTACCACAACGTGCAGCCGATCGCCGCGCTGCCGGAGATGCACGAGCTGAACATCGGCCATGCGATTATCGGCCAGGCGGTGATGAGCGGGCTGCCGGCCGCGGTTGCCGACATGAAAGTGCTGATGCGGGAAGCGCGCCGGTAATGGCGGTGCTCGGGCTGGGAACCGACATCGTTGAGATGGCGCGTATCGAAGCGGTGGTGGAGCGCAGCGGCGATCGCCTGGCGCGCCGCGTGCTGAGCGACGCCGAGTGGGCGCTGTATCAGCAGCACCAGCAGCCGATTCGCTTTCTGGCCAAACGTTTCGCGGTGAAAGAGGCCGCCGCCAAGGCGTTCGGCACCGGCATTCGCAACGGCCTGGCATTCAACCAGTTCGAAGTGTTCAACGATGCGCTGGGCAAGCCGAATATTCGTTTGCACGGCCGCGCCGCCGAGCTGGCCGGGGAGATGGGGGTCACCGCGATCCACGTTTCGCTGGCCGACGAACGGCGCTACGCCTGCGCGACGGTGATCGTCGAAAGCTGAAAATAGCAAGGGCGCCTGTGGCGCCCTTGTCAGTCCTGCGGCAAATTAAATGCGATCGGCGTGGTGCAGCACCACGAACTTGTCCCACAGCTGTTCGTTGGTCTCACGATGCTGCGGATCGGTGATGATGGTGTTGTCGATCGGGCAAACCTGCTGGCAGGTCGGCGTATCGTAATGGCCGACGCACTCGGTGCAGCGATCGGTATCGATCTGATAAATCTCATCGCCCATCGAAATCGCCTGGTTTGGGCATTCCGGCTCGCACATATCGCAGTTGATGCATTTGCGTGTGATTAGCAGGGCCATGATGTATCTCTCATTATTAACAGGGGTATTTTCGCAGCGGCATTATACCGGTTAAACCAGCTTTTTCATTAACTGTTCGCTGTGTTTGATGCGATCGCGGGCATGATCGAGATCGTGCTGGATCAGCGCCATAAACAGCAGGTCGGTGAGGGCGTACTGGGCCGTGCTGGAAGAGATGGCCGCGCTGCGGGTATGGGGCTCTTCGGCGATGGTATAGAGGCAGTGGTCCGCGCGCTGCTGCAGGCCGTTGGGAGAGAAGCTGGTCAGCGCCAGCACCCTGGCGCCGGCCTGGCGCGCCTCTTCCGCCGCCAGATTGATTTCACGCCGTTCGCCGCTGAAAGAGATAGCCAGCAGCAGATCGCGTTTGTCCAGCGCCTGAACCGCCGCCAGCTGGACGTGCATGTCCGCTTCGGCCACTGCCATCACGCCGATTTTCAGCAGTTTGAAGGAGAAATCCTTGGCCACCAGCCCGGAGGCGCCGATGCCGATCAGCATGACCCGGCGCGCCTGGCGCAGCATGTCCAGCGCCTGATGCAGCCGCTCTTCGCTGTTGATGTCCAGCGTCGCGCGCAGCGCCGCCTGCTTTTCCGCCAGCAGTTTTTCACCGACGATTTTAAGCGTGTCGCTGCTGAGGATGTGGTTGTGAACGGTCACTACCGGCTCGGCCTGCGGCTGGGCCAGCGTCTCGCTCAGCGCCAGTTTCAGCGCCGGAAAGCCCTTATAGCCCAGCTTTTGGGCGAACTTGACCACGCTCGACTGGCTGATGCCGGCCAGCTCGGCCAGCTTTTGCGAGCTGAGATGGCGCGCCTGCTCGGCGTTGTTCAGCAAAAAGTCCGCCAGCTTGCGGTCGTTTTGCGCCAGTGTCGGATACATTTGGCGTATGCGCAGAAGGGTACTCATTGATCTTTCCCTGGAAACCAGCGGCCATTTTGCCATGCAGGCGGCGAAAACGCGCGGTGAAAATTTTTGTGAGCTCGTCGTTAAAATAGCAAATAGCGCTCGCTTTGTTGAATAAAATATTCAAATATTGATTTAATTTTGTGAATTAAAAATTCAAAGGTGAACAGATGAACTTAGGCGCACTGGTATCGGAAACCCGCAACCCGGCCACCATGGGGCTGGATGAGATGTCGACGCTGGAGATGGTCCGCTGCTTTAACCAGGAAGACCGCAAGGTGCCGGAGGCGATCGAAAAGGTGCTGCCGGCGATCGCGCAGGCGGTCGATTTGGCGGCGGCGGCGTTGAAGGCCGGCGGCCGGCTGATTTATTTGGGCGCCGGCACCAGCGGCCGATTGGGGGTGTTGGATGCCTCCGAGTGCCCGCCGACCTTCGGCGTGCCGCACGGCGTGGTGGTGGGCTTGATCGCCGGCGGGCCGGGCGCGTTGCTTAAAGCGGTGGAGGGTGCGGAAGACGACGAAGCCCTGGGCGAAGCCGATCTCAGGGCGCTGAACCTCACCGCCGTCGATATGGTGGTAGGGTTGGCGGCCTCGGGGCGCACGCCTTATGTGATCGGCGCACTGCGCTATGCGCGCGGGTTGGGCTGCCCGACGGTGGCCATCTCCTGTAACCCGGATTCGCCGATCGCGCATGAAGCGCAGGTGGCGATCTCGCCGGTGGTGGGGTCGGAGGCGCTGACCGGTTCGACGCGCCTGAAATCCGGCACCGCGCAGAAGCTGGTGCTCAACATGCTGTCGACCGGCGCGATGGTCAAGTTGGGCAAGGTCTATCAGAACCTGATGGTGGACGTGAAGGCCACCAACGTCAAACTGGTGGATCGCGCCTGCCGCATCGTGGTGGAGGCCACCGGCGCCGAACGCGCTCAGGCGGAGGCGGCGCTGGCGCAGACTGGCTTCGAGGTCAAGCCGGCGATCCTGATGATTCTGGCCGGCGTCAGCGCCGAAGAGGCGCAGCAGCGGCTGCAGCGGCACGACGGTTACCTGCGCGCGGCGCTGGCGCGTTAACTCACGGTGGGGGCGGCGATGGACAAGACAACGGCATTGGCGACACAGATCCTGGCGGGCGTGGGGGGCGAGGGCAATATCCTCAAACTGGAGAACTGCATGACGCGGGTGCGCGTCGAGGTCAGCGACGAACAGCGTCTGGATCTGGCCGCTCTCAAGCAGCTGTCCGGCGTGAAGGGCTATATCAAACAGGGTGAGCAGCATCAGTTTATCGTTGGCCCGGGCGCCGCCGCCAAGGTGGTGGACGCCATGCGCGCATTACTGAGCGGTAGCGCGCAGCCCGCCGTCGCCGTCGGTGACGCGGCCCGCACCAAGGCGCAGGCCAAGCAAAAATACGCTGCGCCGATGAGCGGTGCGCTGAAAAAGCTGGCCGATGTCTTTATTCCGCTGATCCCGGCGTTTATCGCCTCGGGCCTGATCACCGGCATCATCAACCTGCTGAAACGGCCCGACATCGCCGGCCAACTGGCGGTGGACTACCCGAACGTGCTGGGGTTGCTGGCGATCTTCGGCAGCGCGGTGTTCGCCATCATGAACATTTTGGTCGGGGTCAACGCCGCGCGGGTGTTCGGCGGCTCCCAGGCGATGGGCGGCGTGATGGCCGGCATTCTCTCCAGCCCGGCGCTGGCGCAGATCACCTTGTTCGGCGAGGCGCTGCAGCCGGGGCGCGGCGGGGTGATCGCCGTGCTGCTGGTGGTGGCGTTGATGTGCTGGGTGGAGAAACGCCTGCGCACGCTGCTGCCGGAATCGGTCGAGCTGATCCTTAACCCATTGCTGACCACGCTGGTCACCGCCTCGCTGGCGATCCTGATTCTGCAGCCGATCGGCGGCATTATCTCCGACGCCATCGCCCACGGCGCCAATCTGGCGATCGACAAGGGCGGGCTGCTGGTGGGGGCGCTGCTCTCGGGGCTGTTCCTGCCGCTGGTGCTCTCCGGCCTGCATCAGGGGCTGGTGCCGATCCACGTCGAGCTGGTGCAGGCGCACGGTTCCAACCCGCTGCTGCCGATCCTGGCGATGGCCGGCGTCGGGCAGGTGGGGGCGGCGCTGGCGGTGCTGTTGAAGACCCGCAACGCGCGGCTGAAGAAGGTGATCAAAGGGGCGTTACCGGTCGGCATTCTCGGCATCGGCGAGCCGCTGATCTTCGGGGTGACGTTGCCGCTGGGGCGGCCGTTTATCGGCGCCTGCCTCGGCGGGGCGGTCGGCGGCGCGCTGATCAGCTACTGGAAGGTGGCGACGGTCATCACCTTCGGCATTTCGGGGCTGCCTTTGGCGTTGACCATCGTCTCAGGTAAGGTGATGTTGTATCTGGCGGGGATGCTGATTACGATTATCGCCGGTTTTCTCTTCACCTGGATGATGGGGTTCAACGATCCCGAGGAGTAGCGTTTGAGCGACAAGCAGCAACAACCGGCCGCAGAGGGGCGCCGCGTGGTCTTTTTCGATCTGGACGGCACCCTGCATCAGGAGGATATGTTCGGCAGTTTCTTGCGCTTTCTGCTGCGCCGTTTGCCGCTGAACTTGCTGCTGGTGATACCGGTGCTGCCGCCGATCGGCCTGGCGCTGCTGCTGTTGGGGCGCGCCGCGCGTTGGCCGATGAGCCTGCTGCTGTGGGCGATTACTTTCGGGCGCTCCGAAGCGACGCTGAAGGCGCTGGAGCGGCAGTTTATCGAGGCCTTTCGCCAGAAGGTGACCGCGTTTCCGGTGGTGCAAATGCGGCTGCGGCAGTATCTGGACGAGCACGATGCCGAAGTGTGGCTGATTACCGGCTCGCCGGAACGGCTGGTGGAGCAGGTGTATCGCGATTCGGCGTTTCTGCCGCGCGTGCGGTTGATCGGCAGCCGCATCACGCGCCGCTGCGGCGGTTGGGTCTTGACTCTGCGCTGCCTGGGGACGCAAAAAGTGGTGCAGCTGGAGCAGCGGCTCGGCGCGCCGCTAAAGCTGTACAGCGGTTACAGCGACAGCAAGCAGGATAATCCGCTGCTGTTCTTTTGCGAGCACCGCTGGCGGGTAAGTAAGCAGGGCGAGCTGCAGCAGCTGGAATAAGCCAAGGGCGGAGGATTCCGCCCTTGCTGTTTTTATCAGTACCGCGATCGGTCGTCGGTCACGTCGTGCGGCTGGCGCCCCAACTGCCAAATTTTCTCCGCATAATGCCCCAACGCCCACAGGCTCAGGCCGAGCAGCGCGAAAAAAATCGTTTTCGGCATGCTGTCCCAGAAAAACTCGAACAGGCGGGTATACAGGTTAATGCCGAGGAAGGTCAGCCCGAAGCCGCGCAGCATGGCGTCGTCATGCTTCAATCCCAGCCAAATGGCGGCGAGGGCGGCCAGCCCGAACAGCAGGCTCCAGTGGAACAGCTCGATCTGGCGCGCGCGGTACCAGCTGTCGAGGTCGCCGTAGTTGCCGAAGATAGACAGCAGCCACAGGGCGATAAACAGATACAGCAGGCCCATCGCCAGCGACACCCGCTGCAGGCCGCGTTGCGCCAACAGCGGCCGCAGCAGCAGCGCGGCGGCGATCAGCACCGCGCCAAAGGCGATAAAACGAATCGGGTAGCTCATGCCGAGCCAGTAGGCGCCCCAGCCGGACAGGTAGCCGGTCTCGGCGCCGAAGGCGTTGCCGAGCGACAGCAGGGCGAACCACCACACCAGCCCGGAGCGGCTGAACCAGCCGATCGCGCCGTACAGCAGCGCGGCGAACAGCAGCAGCACGGAAACCCGGCCGCTGCCGTTATCCAGCCAGACCCCCAGTTGCCATAAGGCGCAGGCGGTAAGCAACACGGCGACAAACAGCGCCGCCTCATTGCCGTAGCGTTTTTCCGGGTGGCGCCGGCGGCGACGCAGCGCCCAGACGTAGGCCAGTGCCGCCAGTACGCCGGCGATCGCCATGCGTACCGGCGCGTCGAAGCGGAACAGTCCGCTGAGCCATGCAAGCAGTTCGCTGTCGGCGAACAGGCTGGTGACGGCGATCAGCAGCGAGGCCAGCGCGGCGAGAAACGCATAGCGCGCCAGCCGCCGCCAGTCGAAAGGCTGCACGGCCACATGCTGCAGCAGCTGCTGCCGTTGTGCGGGCGTCAAGGCGCCTTCTCCCACCCAGCCGTCCAGCGCCTTACGCACCACGACGGCGTTCTTTTTACTGAGTTTCATGCTTCTTGTCCCTGAATCACACGCTGATTCGGCCAGTATAGCCATTGGCGGGCGGCTACGACAAAGGAGGGCTAGTGTGTATAATGCCCGCCGCAAAAGCGCACGAGGAATTATGCGATGACTGAATATAACGATGAGTACTGGATGCGTCAGGCATTGCAGCTGGCCCTGCGCGCGCAGGAAGAGGGCGAGGTGCCGGTGGGTGCGCTGCTGGTGCTGGACAATCAGGTCATCGGCGAGGGCTGGAACCGCCCGATCGGCCGACATGATCCTACCGCACACGCCGAGATCATGGCGCTGCGCCAGGGCGGCGCGGTGCTGCAAAACTACCGTCTGCTGAACGCCACGCTGTACGTCACGCTGGAGCCGTGCGTGATGTGCGCCGGGGCGATGGTGCACAGCCGCATCCGCCGGTTGGTGTATGGCGCCGCCGACGAGAAAACCGGCGCGGCCGGTTCGCTGGTGGACATTCTGCGCCATCCGGGCATGAACCATCAGGTGGAGATCGTCTCGGGCGTGCTGGCGGAGGAGTGCGCCGCCACCCTGAGCAATTTTTTCCGCCTGCGCCGCGAACAGAAAAAAGCCCTCAGGCTGGCGCAGCGGGCGGCGGATAAGCCGGAATAATCAGTAGTTGAGCGCCAGTTCCGGCATCACCGTCGGGTAGCCTTTCCCCAACGCCTCCTGCTCGGCGGCCGCTTGCGCCGCCTTTCTCTCTTTTTCCTGCAGATAGCCCACCAGGCTGACCTGGTAGCGGCGGATGTTTTCCACATAGTTGTAGGCTTCACGCCCGCGCGCATAGCCGTAGGTCAGCTGCGGGTAGTAGCGCTTCTGGCTGAGCATCGGCAGGCGCTGTTTGACGTCGACCCAGCTGTCCGGGTTGCCTTTTTGCGTCTTGGTCAGCTTGCGCGCGTCCAGCATGTGGCCCCAGCCCATGTTGTAGGCCGCCAGCGAGAACCAGATGCGCTCGTCTTCCGGCACGCTGTCCGGCACCTTGGCCATCAGCCGCTGCAGGTAAAGGGCGCCGCCCTGAATGCTCTCTTCCGGATCGAGGCGGTCGTTGACCCCGAGGCCGTCGGCGGTGGCGCGGGTCAGCATCATCAGGCCGCGCACGCCGGTGGGTGAGGTGGCCTGCGGATTCCAGTGCGATTCCTGATAGGCGATCGCCGCCAGCAGCTTCCAGTCGATCTCGTTGGCGTGCTTCTCGAACAGCGGGCGGAAGTTGGGCAGCACCGAGTCGATGGCCGACAGGAAGGTTTTGGTGTCCACATAGTCGAAGCTGCCGACGTGGCCGAGGTATTTCTCTTCGAGCCGCGCCAGGGTGCCGTCGTCCACCATCTGGCTGTAGAAGTCCAGCATCGCCGCGTACAGGCTGTCGTCGCCGTCGCGTTTCAGATACCAGGTGACCGGCTCTTCGTCGGTGACGTCGAACGCCACCGCCAGCTGCGGATGGATGCGCTGCAGCAGCGCGATGGTCACCGAATCGCCGAGGGTGTAGTCCAGCTTGCCGTCGGCCACTCGCTCCAGCAGCTCTTTGGAGGTGAGATCGCTGGAGGACTCCCAGGCGAGATCCGGGTATTTATCCTGTTTGAGCTGCTTGAGGGTGCTGACGTGCGCGGAACCGGAAGCGACCGCTAGCTTGCCTTTAATGTCGGCGAAACTTTTCGGCCGCGGGGTGCCCAGCCGGTACACCAGCTGTTGGGAAACGGAGTAGTAGGCCGGGCCGGTGCGCGCGCGGCTGAGGCGCTCCTGGTTGTAGATCAGACCCGCCGCCAGCAGGTCGGCGTCGTCGTCGTCCAGATCGTCGAACAGGTCATTGATGTTCTGATGGGGGATCACCACCAGCTTCACCCCGAGGTAGTTGGCGAAGCGCTTCGCCAGTTCGTAGTCGAGCCCACCCGGCCCTTGCTTGGTGTTGAAATAGGTCAGCGGGGAGTTCAGCGTGCTGATACGCAACTCGCCGCGGGAAATGATCTCCTGGAGTTGCCCACCCTGGCCGCTGCGCCAGGTGATATTGGGCCACAGCGCGAGAGCCAGAAGCAGGGTGACAACGCCGATGAGGATGTAGTTTATTTTAAGACGTTTCAAATAGTTATCCAGTGGTGGCACAGGTACGCCGGCGACGATAACCGCGACTTTTCTCATGGTTAAATCACCAGTGCGGGGGCATTTTGCGCAACAAAACGCCAGTGTGCAACTTTATTGACACGTTATGACAATTCGACGGTGCGGCACGCTTTTATCAATTATCCCTACGCAAACGGTTTCGTCGGCGGCGAGGATTCTCTATAATGACGCGCGTTTTCCCCTGTTGCGCCCAATGAAGCGTCTTATCCGTCGCTTCGAAGACGAGAGAACTTTGATTATGGAAATTCTGCGTGGTTCGCCCGCTTTATCGGCTTTTCGCATTACCAAACTGCTGTCCCGCTGCCAGGACGCTCACCTGCCCGTCAGTGATATCTACGCCGAGTACGTCCACTTTGCCGATGTTAGCGCACCGCTCAGTGCCGAAGAACACGCCAAGCTTCAGCGGCTGCTCAAGTACGGTCCTTCTCTCGCCGAACACGCCCCCGAAGGCCGGTTGCTGCTGGTTACGCCGCGTCCGGGCACCATTTCTCCCTGGTCTTCCAAAGCCACCGACATCGCCCACAACTGCGGTCTGCAGCAGGTCGTGCGCCTGGAGCGCGGCCTGGCGTTCTACGTCAAGGCGCCCGAGCTGACGGAAACCCAGTGGCGGCAGCTCGCCGCGCTGCTGCACGATCGCATGATGGAAACCGTCTTCAGCGAACTGCAACAGGCCGAACAGCTGTTCGCGCACCATCAGCCGGCGCCGTATCAGTCGGTCGACGTGTTGGGCGCAGGGCGCGCCGCGCTGGAGCAGGCCAACGTCCGGCTCGGCCTGGCGCTGGCGCAGGACGAGATCGACTACCTGCTGAATGCCTTTACCGGTTTGGGGCGCAACCCGACGGATATCGAACTTTATATGTTCGCGCAGGCCAACTCCGAGCACTGCCGCCACAAGATTTTCAACGCCGACTGGATCATCGACGGCGAACAGCAGCCTAAATCGCTGTTCAAAATGATCAAGAACACCTATGAGCAGACGCCGGACTATGTGCTGTCGGCGTATAAAGACAACGCCGCCGTGATGGAAGGCTCGCAGGTCGGCCGCTTCTTCGCCGCGCCGGAGACCGGCACCTACGATTACCATCAGGAAGACGCGCACATTCTGATGAAGGTGGAAACCCACAACCACCCGACGGCGATCTCGCCGTGGCCGGGCGCCGCGACCGGCTCCGGCGGCGAGATCCGCGACGAGGGGGCTACCGGCCGCGGCGCCAAGCCGAAGGCCGGCCTGGTGGGCTTCTCGGTGTCCAACCTGCGTATTCCCGGCTTTGAACAGCCGTGGGAACAGGATTTCGGCAAGCCGGAACGCATCGTCACCGCGCTGGATATCATGACCGAAGGCCCGCTGGGCGGCGCGGCGTTCAACAACGAATTCGGTCGTCCGGCGCTGCTGGGCTACTTCCGTACCTATGAAGAGCGCGTCAACAGCCACAACGGCGTTGAGCTGCGCGGCTACCACAAACCGATCATGCTGGCGGGCGGCATCGGCAACATCCGTGCCGATCACGTGCAGAAAGGGGAAATCACCGTCGGCGCCAAGCTGGTGGTGCTGGGCGGCCCGGCGATGAATATCGGCCTGGGCGGCGGCGCGGCCTCGTCGATGGCGTCCGGCCAGTCCGACGCCGATCTGGACTTCGCTTCGGTGCAGCGCGACAACCCGGAAATGGAGCGCCGCTGTCAGGAAGTGATCGACCGCTGCTGGCAGCTGGGCGATCAGAACCCGATCCTGTTTATCCATGACGTCGGCGCCGGCGGTCTGTCCAACGCCATGCCGGAGCTGGTGAGCGATGGCGGCCGCGGCGGCCGCTTCGAGCTGCGCGATATCCTCAACGACGAGCCGGGCATGAGCCCGCTGGAAGTGTGGTGCAACGAATCGCAGGAACGTTACGTGATGGCGATCGCCCCGGCGCAGATGGCGCAGTTCGACGAGATCTGCCGCCGCGAGCGCGCGCCTTACGCGGTGATCGGCGAAGCGACCGAAGAACAGCACCTGACGCTCAATGACCGCCACTTCGACAACCAGCCGATCGACATGCCGCTGGACGTACTGCTCGGCAAGACGCCGAAAATGACCCGCGACGTCACCCGCCTGCAGGCGAGCGGCGAGGCGGTGCAGCGCGAGAACATCACGCTGGCCGACGCGGTGAAACGCGTGCTGCATCTGCCGGCCGTGGCGGAGAAAACCTTCCTGATCACCATCGGCGACCGCACCGTTACCGGCATGGTGGCGCGCGACCAAATGGTCGGCCCGTGGCAGATCCCGGTGGCCGACTGCGCGGTCACCACCGCCAGCCTGGACAGCTATTACGGTGAAGCGATGTCGCTCGGTGAACGCGCGCCGGTGGCGCTGCTGGACTTCGCCGCCTCCGGCCGCCTGGCGGTCGGGGAAGCGCTGACCAACCTGGCCGCCACAGAGATCGGTAGCCTGAAGCGCGTGAAGCTGTCCGCCAACTGGATGGCCGCCGCCGGCCACCCGGGCGAAGACGCCGGCCTGTACGAAGCGGTAAAAGCGGTGGGCGAAGAACTGTGCCCGGCGCTGGGCATCACTATCCCGGTGGGTAAAGACTCCATGTCGATGAAGACCCGCTGGCAGGAAGGCAACGAACAGCGTGAAATGACCTCGCCGCTGTCGCTGGTCATCACCGCCTTCGCCCGCGTGGAGGACGTGCGCCACACCGTGACGCCGCAGCTGCGCACCGATAAGGGCGACAGCGCGCTGCTGTTGATCGATCTGGGCAACGGCCATAACGCGCTGGGTGCCACCGCGCTGGCGCAGGTTTATCGCCAACTGGGTGACAAACCAGCCGACGTGCGCAACGTTGCGCAGCTGGCGGGCTTCTTCAACGCCATGCAGCAGCTGGTGGCCGATCAAGCGCTGTTGGCTTACCACGACCGCGCCGACGGCGGCCTGCTGGTGACGCTGGCGGAGATGGCCTTCGCCGGTCACTGCGGCGTGGACGTCAACCTTGACGGCCTCGGCGATGATGCGCTGGCGGTGCTGTTCAACGAAGAGCTGGGCGCGGTGATCCAGGTGAGCGCCGAACGTCTCGATGACGTGAAGCAGGCGTTCGCTCAGCACGGTCTGACCGACAATGTGCATCACATCGGCAGCGTGCAGGCCGGCGATCGTTTCGTCATCACCCAACACGGCCAGGCGCTGTACAGCGAAAGCCGCAATACACTGCGCACCTGGTGGGCGGAAACCACCTGGCAGATGCAGCGCCTGCGCGACAACCCGGCGTGCGCCGATCAGGAACATCAGGCCAAGCAGGATGAACAAGATCCCGGCCTGAATGTGAAGCTGACCTTCGCACCGCAGGAAGACATCGCCGCGCCGTACATCGCCAAGGGCACTCGCCCGAAAGTGGCGGTGCTGCGTGAGCAGGGGGTGAACTCCCACGTTGAAATGGCGGCGGCGTTCCACCGCGCCGGCTTTGACGCGGTGGACGTGCACATGAGCGATCTGCTGGCGGGGCGCCGCGATCTGCAGGACTTCCACACGCTGGTGGCCTGCGGTGGCTTCTCTTACGGCGACGTACTGGGCGCCGGCGAAGGCTGGGCGAAGTCTATCCTGTTCAACGAGCGGGTGCGCGACGAGTTCGAAGCGTTCTTCCACCGTCCGCAGACGCTGGCGCTGGGCGTGTGCAATGGCTGTCAGATGATGTCCAACCTGCGCGAGCTGATCCCGGGCGCCGAACACTGGCCGCGCTTTGTGCGCAACCTGTCGGATCGCTTCGAGGCGCGTTTCAGCTTGGTGGAAGTGGCGGCCAGCCCGTCGCTGTTCCTGCAGGGCATGACCGGTTCGCGCATGCCGATCGCCGTTTCCCACGGCGAGGGGCATGTTGAAGTGCGCGATGCGGCGCATCTGGCCGCGCTGGAAAGCCACGGCCTGGTGGCGCTGCGTTTCGTCAACAACGCCGGTCAGGTGACGGAAACTTACCCGGCCAACCCGAACGGTTCGCCGAACGGCATTACCGCCGTGAGCAGCGCCAACGGGCGCGCCACGGTGATGATGCCGCACCCGGAACGCGTGTTCCGCACCGTCAGCAACTCCTGGCACCCGGAAGAGTGGGGCGAGGACAGCCCGTGGATGCGCATGTTCCGCAACGCCCGTAAGCAGCTGGGCTAAAAACGGCCACCGCCGTACAGAGGGTGCAAGCAATTGCGCCCTTTTTTATGGCCGGCGTTCGCCGTCTGGCGGCAGTGTCTGCATTTTGCGACAGACGCTATTTTTCCTGTCGCTAAATGGAGACATTTAACCATTTGATTTTATTAATGGTAAATGGGTTTGGCTTTAGTTGTCTGCATTTGGCGACAGCGCGGCGTTTTTTTCATCGCTCATCGGGGCGTGATGCACAAAGAAATTTGCTGATATAATCTTATTTTTTAATAAAATCATTTGGTTATTATTTTTATTGCAAAATTGGCACGTAACGTGCATTATTCTCGGCGGCTGCTCATTCACCTTTTTATGACGGCGCCGTAATTAGACGGCAAATCGCCTCATAAGCCTCCGAATGATGCCAAAGAAATGGTGCCTATCGTCCAACCAAACCGATAACAGACCGTGCAAGCGGCTTTATCAAGCATCGGGCGACACGTGGAGTGAGGCACCGCCTGTATCCAACTGTGATGAAGGGTTCATCAATCCTGGATACTTACGGATGCTATTCGTCCTGTTCGATGCCAGCCGCTGCGCTACATCACCCTGGGGACGAGGTTTAAGGGCATCCACACTTTCCTTGCGTTGGGGCAAGTTTCTTGCCCCGATGTCAATTCTCAACGCTGCGCTTATCCCTGTTGCGTTGCCTATGCCCTCGAACGCAGACGCTATCCCCACACTCTCGTTTTCGCACCGGTTGATGTTGCCGGGGTCGCATGCCGTCGGCAGGCCAGGCCTATGGGCGCGGTTCACCGATCCCGCGGCTTTTTCCTTGCGCGTTCAGGATTCTCCCTTGCCGGGCTTTTCTCTTTCCGGCGAGTCAGTTAGCATCGTGACAGAGCTGAGAGAATGAGATGATTTCGTTGAAAAGATGGCGTTTATTCCCCCGTTCGCTGCGGCAATTGGTGCTGCTGGCCTTCCTGTTGGTGCTGCTGCCGCTGCTGGTGCTGGCCTATCAGGCCTACCAGAGCCTGGATCACCTCAGCGCGCAGGCGGCGGACATCAACCGCACCACGCTGGTGGACGCGCGGCGCAGCGAGGCGATGACCAGCGTGGCACTGGAGATGGAGCGCAGCTATCGTCAGTACTGCGTGCTGGTCGATCCCACGCTGCAAAAGCTGTATCAGAACCAGCGCAAGCAGTATTCGCAGATGCTGGACGCCCATGCGCCGATTCTGCCGGACGAGCGCTATTATCAAACGTTGCGCCAGCTGCTGACCCAGCTGGCGGCGATCAAATGCCATAACAGCGGGCCGGATCAAGAGGCTTCCGCCTTGCTCGAGTCGTTCTCGCGCTCCAACGCCGAAATGGTGCAGGCCACGCGCGCGGTGGTGTTCTCGCGCGGCCAGCAGCTGCAGCAGGCCATCGCCGAGCGCGGCCAGTTCTTCGGCTGGCAGGCGCTGCTGCTGTTCCTGGTCAGCGTGCTGCTGGTGGTGCTGTTCACCCGCATGATCATCGGGCCGGTCAAGGCCGTGGAGCGGATGATCAACCGTCTGGGGGAAGGGCGCGCGCTGGGCAGCACCGCGTCGTTCAAAGGGCCGCGCGAGCTGCGTTCCCTGGCGCAGCGCATTATCTGGCTGAGCGAGCGGCTGGCGTGGCTGGAATCGCAGCGCCACGAGTTCTTGCGCCATATTTCGCACGAGCTGAAAACGCCGCTGGCCAGCATGCGCGAAGGCACCGAGCTGCTGGCCGACGAGGTGGCGGGGCCGCTGACTTCCGATCAGAAAGAGGTGGTGACGATCCTCGACAACAGCAGCCGCCATCTGCAGCAGCTGATTGAACAGCTGCTGGATTACAACCGCAAACTGGCCGATGGCCCGGCGGCACATGAGAACGTCGAGCTGCGCGAAATGGTCGATTTGGTGGTCGCCGCGCACAGTTTGCCGGCGCGGGCGAAGATGATTTCCACCGAAATTGCGCTGGAGGCGGAAATCTGCTGGGCAGAGCCTACGCTATTAATGCGCGTGCTGGATAATCTCTATTCCAATGCGGTGCACTACGGCAAGGAATCCGGTAACATTTGGATCCGCAGCCGTCAGGTTGGACAACGGGTGCAAATCGACGTCGCCAATACCGGCACGCCGATCCCCGAGGCTGAAAGAGCCATGATTTTCGAGCCTTTTTTCCAGGGTAGTCACCAGCGAAAAGGGGCGGTAAAAGGAAGCGGACTGGGGTTGAGCATCGCTCAGGACTGTATCCGTCGCATGCGCGGTGAGCTGCAACTGGCGACGGTCGCCGGTGCAGACGTCTGCTTCCGCATTGAATTGCCGTTAACCGCCGAGAATGAATAAATAATGTACACATGGTCTAAGCGCCTTCGTCTTTCACAGACCGAAGGTTCACCGCGTGCCACGCACAGGACGCCGCTCGGCAAACGCCCGATCGGCTGGTTGGGCGCCGTCTTCTTTATGCCGCTGTTGCTGGCGGGCTGCGTCGATCGCGCCGTCAGCGGCGGCCTGAACGCTCAGCAGCAAGAGGCGATCCCGGATACCAAGGTGATCGATTACCGCACCGCGGCTTGCGATACCCTGTGGCAGTTGGACGACAAGGACGCGCTGGATAACGCGCTCTACTGGCTGCGCGCGATGGACTGCGCCGATCGCATCGGGTCGACCCAGGCGCGCGCGCTGGCGAAAACGGTGCCTGGCGACAGCTGGTCCGGCGTTTTCAAACAGAGCATCCTGCTGGGCAGCGCGCAGCCGACTTCCGGCGAGCGCCGCCAGATGATCGACAGGATCAACAGCTACCGAATGGAGTTCCCCGGCTCGTTGCGGCCGCTGACGCAGCTGTGGCGCCAGCAGCAGATGCTGCAGATCACGCTGTTCGATGAAAAAGCGCGCTATCAGCATCTGCAGGAGAGCAGCGACAGCCAGATAGATTCGCTGCGCCAGAGCCAGGCGCGTTTGCAATCGCAGCTGCAGGACACCTCGCGCAAGCTGGAAAACCTGACCGACATCGAGCGCCAGCTCTCTTCGCGCAAGCAGCTGCAAGGGGAAATCCCGGAAAACAGCACAGGCTCGCAAAAGGGCGAAGCCGCCGGTAAAAACGGCGCGGCCGCCAAAGGGGCGGAGCCGCAGGACGAACCGGAAAAGGGCACCGCGCTGCCGGTTGAACCGGAAGACACCTATACGCCGCCCCCTGCCAATAAGGAGTCTCACGCGCAATGACCGCACGCAAACCGGCCAACCTGCTCTTGGTTGACGACGATCCCAGCCTGCTGAAGCTGCTGGGCATGCGTCTGACTAGCGAAGGTTTTCACGTCACCACCGCCGAAAGCGGCCAGGAAGCGCTGCGCCTGCTGGCGCGCGAACAGATCGATCTGGTGATCAGCGATCTGCGTATGGACGAGATGGACGGCATGGCGCTGTTCGCCGAGATCCAAAAGCATCAGCCGGGCATGCCGGTGATCATTCTCACCGCGCACGGTTCGATTCCCGATGCGGTGGCCGCCACCCAGCAGGGGGTGTTCAGCTTCCTGACCAAACCGGTGGATCGCGATGCGCTGTACAAGGCGATCGACGAAGCGCTCGCGCTGTCGGCCACCCCGGCCGGCGACGACGCCTGGCGCGAAGATATCGTCACCCGCAGCCCGCTGATGCTGCGCCTGCTGGAGCAGGTGAAAATGGTGGCGCAGTCCGACGTCAGCGTCTTGATCAACGGCCAGAGCGGCACCGGCAAAGAGGTGGTGGCGCAGGCGATCCACGCCGCCAGCCCGCGCGCCGGCAAGGCGTTCATCGCCATCAACTGCGGCGCGCTGCCGGAGCAGCTGCTGGAGTCCGAACTGTTCGGCCACGCCAAGGGCGCCTTTACCGGCGCGGTCAGCAGCCGCGAAGGGCTGTTCCAGGCGGCGGCGGGCGGCACGCTGTTCCTCGACGAGATCGGCGATATGCCGCTGTCGCTGCAGGTGAAGTTGCTGCGCGTGCTGCAGGAGCGCAAGGTGCGGCCGCTGGGCAGCAACCGCGATCTGGACATTGACGTGCGCATCATCTCCGCCACCCACCGCGATCTGCAAAAGGCGATGGCGAAGAACGAGTTCCGCGAAGATCTCTACTATCGCCTCAACGTGGTGAACCTGAAGATCCCGGCGCTTAACGAACGCGCCGAAGATATCCCGCTGTTGGCCAACCACCTGTTGCGCGAAGCGGCCCAGCGGCACAAGCCGTTCGTGCGCAGCTTCTCGACCGACGCCATGAAGCGGCTGATGACCGCCAGCTGGCCGGGCAACGTGCGCCAGCTGGTCAACGTCATCGAGCAGTGCGTGGCGCTGACCTCGGCGCCGGTGATCGGCGAAGCGCTGGTGGAGCAGGCGCTGGAAGGGGAAAACACCGCGCTGCCGACCTTCGCCGAAGCGCGCAACCAGTTCGAATTGCACTACCTGCGCAAGCTGTTGCAGATCACCAAGGGCAACGTGACCCAGGCCGCGCGCATGGCGGGCCGCAACCGCACCGAGTTTTACAAATTGCTGTCGCGCCACGAGCTGGACGCCAACGATTTTAAAGAATGACAGTTTGCCGCCGGTGCCTGCCACGCAGGTTCTCAACAAATCCGGCGGAATGATTTACACTCCGTTCTCTTTGCCGCGGCGCGCCCGGCGTAGAGCACCATGGAACGTATTAAGCGGGATCGTACACAAATGAGCAGATCACTTTCCATCGCCTTGGCCCAGCTGAACCTGCTGGTCGGCGACATTGAAGGCAACACCGAACGCATGTTGCAAATCGTGCAGGAGCAGCAGAAGGCGGGAGCCGATCTGGTCATGTTCAGCGAACTGGCGCTGTCCGGCTACCCGCCGGAAGATCTGCTGTATCGCAATGACTTCTATCAGCGCTGCGACGCGCAGCTGCTGCGCCTGCAGCAGGCCTCGGCCGAGACCGCGATCCTGGTCGGCCACCCGTGGCGCGAAGGCGACAAGCTGTATAACGCGCTGTCGCTGTTCGCCGAAGGCCGCCTGCTGACCCGCTACTTTAAACAGCAGCTGCCGAACTACGGCGTGTTCGATGAGAAGCGCTATTTCCACGCTGGCAACGACACCTGCGTGGTGGAACTGAAAGGCTACCGTCTGGGGCTGCTGATTTGCGAAGATCTGTGGTTCCCTGAGCCGATCGACGCCGCCAAGGCGGCCGGCGCGGAAATTATCCTGTCGATCAACGCCTCGCCGTATAACCGCGAAAAGCCGTATATCCGCAAAACCCTGATGGCCGGCCACTGCCAGCGCACCCAGCTGCCGCTGGTGTACCTCAATCAGGTCGGCGGCCAGGATGAGCTGATCTTCGACGGCTGTTCCAAGGTCTTCGACGCCGCCGGCACCATGACCCACCGTCTGGCGGCCTTCGACGAGCAAGTGACCCGCCTGGAATTCAACGAGCTGGCCGTGGTGCCGATGGCCGATCCGGCCGCCGAGCTGCCGCAGCTGGCGCAGGTGTACCAGGCGCTGGTGTTGGCGGTGCGCGACTACGTGACCAAAAACGGCTTTAAAGGCGCGGTGCTGGGGCTGTCCGGCGGCATCGACTCGGCGCTGACGCTGGCGATCGCCGTAGATGCGCTGGGCAAAGACAAGGTGCAGGCGCTGATGATGCCGTTCCGCTATACCGCGGACATCAGCATCGCCGACGCCAGGGAAGAGGCGGAAATCCTCGGCGTGGAGTTCGATATCGTCTCCATCGAACCGATGTTCGACGCCTTTATGGGCCAGCTGTCGCCGATGTTCGCTGGCACCGAGCGCGACACCACCGAAGAAAACCTGCAGGCGCGTTGCCGCGGGGTGGTGCTGATGGCGCTGTCCAACAAACGCCGCAGCATCGTGCTGACCACCGGCAACAAGAGCGAAATGGCGGTGGGATACGCCACGCTGTACGGCGATATGGCCGGCGGTTTCGACGTGCTGAAGGACGTGCCGAAAACGCTGGTGTTCAAGCTGTCCGAATACCGTAACACCGTCTCCTACGTGATCCCGCAGCGGGTGATCGATCGTCCGCCGTCCGCCGAGCTGGCGCCGGATCAGGTCGATCAGGACAGCCTGCCGCCATACGATATCCTGGACGCGATCCTGGAAGGCTACGTTGAGCGCGACAAATCGGTTGCCGATCTGGTGGCCGAAGGGTTCGACGAAGCGATCGTGCGCAAGGTGATCCGCCTGGTGGATATCAACGAATACAAGCGGCGTCAGGCCGCCGTCGGGCCGCGTATCACCGCCCGTAACTTCGGCAAAGACCGCCGCTACCCCATCACATCCGGTTTTGGCCGCAAAAATTGGTAAAAGGAAAGAAGATGAAAAAGATCGACGCGATTATCAAGCCGTTCAAACTGGATGACGTCCGCGAAGCGCTGGCCGAAGTGGGCATCACCGGCATGACGGTCACCGAAGTGAAAGGCTTCGGCCGCCAGAAGGGCCACACCGAGCTGTACCGCGGCGCCGAGTACATGGTCGACTTTCTGCCCAAGGTGAAGATCGAGATCGTGGTTGCCGACGACATCGTCGACACCTGCGTGGAAACCATCATGCAGACCGCGCAGACCGGCAAGATCGGCGACGGCAAAATCTTCGTCTTCGACGTGGCGCGCGTGGTGCGCATTCGTACCGGCGAGCAGGACGAAGAAGCGATTTAATGTGATCGTCTACCGAGCACCGCCAGCTTGAGCCTGGGCAGTGCTCGGTCTCCTCACGTACTGCGTGTACGCTCCGGGTCCTGCGCGCTGGCCGTGCCTAATCTGGCCGGCGCTCGCTACGCCCCACACCTCAGTGAACATCTCCCGATCTCTCCACAATTCTGGTTGTTTTCATCATTAGCATTCTAAAAAAGCGAACGCTATCGCGTTTTTGACACTTTTCCCGATCGCTTTTTTCGCGGGATCTACAATCAATCTAACAATCTTGATTGAGGTGATCCCCAATGAATTTCAAGTTGCGGCTAGGCGGCAAGGGCGTGCATCCCCAGGAGCTTACTCAAGTAAGTGACTGGGGGGACAAATCTGCCGGGAGCAGATTTGAACGCTGCTTGCAGCGGCCCGTTAGGGCGTGGCCCACGGATGGGCCACGTAATAGAACGCAGACAACAACGCAGCGGCTTGAAAGGCGATGGGGATGATGACGTTACGCCAAATCCGCCACTTCATCGCCGTGGCGGAAACCGGGTCGATCTCCGCCGGCGCCCAGGCGGTGTTTGTCTCCCAGTCTTCGCTGACGCTGGCGATCCAGCAGTTGGAAACCGAGATCGGCGTGCGGCTGTTCGATCGCCACGCCAAGGGCATGACGCTGACCCATCAGGGGCACCAGTTTCTGCGCCAGTCGTATCTGATCCTGGCGACGGTGGACAACGCCAAGCGCAGCCTGCAGATCGGCACCGAAAGCCTGACCGGCAAGCTGACCGTCGGCGTCACCAGCCTGGTGGCCGGCTACTTCCTGGTGGAGCTGCTCACGCGCTTTAAATCGGCCTATCCCAACGTCACCGTGCAGGTGGTTGAAGACGAGCGCCCGTATATCGAGCATCTGCTGGTCAGCGGCGAGATCGACATCGGCGTGCTGATCCTGTCGAACATCGAAGACCGCGACGCGCTGCAGACCGAGGTGCTGATGCACTCGCCGTATCGCCTGTGGTTGCCGCCGCTGCACCCGCTGCTGGAGCACGAGAGTATCAGCCTGGCGGACGTGGCCAAACAGCCGCTGATCCAGCTCAACGCCGATGAAATGGACGTGCACGCGCGGCGCATCTGGGCGCGCGCCGGGCTGAAACCGGAGATCGCCATGAAGACCGCCTCGACCGAGGCGGTGCGCAGCCTGGTGGCGGCGGGGATGGGGGTCTCCATCCAGCCGGACATGGCGTACCGCGCCTGGTCGCTCGAGGGCAACATGATCGAGGCGCGCAAGCTGGACGATCTGCTGGAGCCGCTGGACATCGGGTTGGCGTGGCGGCGCGGCAGCGCGCGGCCGGAGCTGGTGACGCCGTTCCTTACCATCGCGCGCGAGAACGGCAGCAAACACGCCGCCGGGCTTAAGCATTCGATTTAATCGAACGCGGCGTTCAGTATTTAGAATTTGTTGCCCGCCAGAGGCTCGCTTAGGCTGATTAAAACTAACTTATTCACATTTGGTTAACGTTTTTGTCACTTAGGGGCGTCAGGCGATGGCAGATGTGCAGGTTCTCTCAGGTTTGTCCTGTCAGCAGTTCATTAACGGTCAGATGGTCGACGGCGAAGGCCAGCAGGAGTGCATCGTCAATCCGGCCAACGGCGAGACGCTGATCGTCCTGACCGAAGCCTCTTCGGCGCAGGTCGGCAGCGCGGTGAAAGCCGCGCAGCAGGCGTTTGGTCACTGGTCGCGCACCACGCCGGCCCAGCGCGCCGCCCTGTTGCTGCGCATCGCCGACGCCATTGAGCGGCAGGCGCCGCAGCTGGCGCAGCTGGAAGCCCTCAACTGCGGCAAACCGCTGCATCAGGCGCTCAATGACGATCTGCCGGCGGCGGTCGACGTGTTCCGCTTCTTCGCCGGCGCGGTGCGCACGCAGCAAGGGCAGCTGGCCGGCGAGTATGTGCCGGGCCACACCTCGATGATCCGCCGCGATCCGATCGGCGTGGTGGCCTCGATCGCCCCCTGGAACTATCCGCTGATGATGGCGGCGTGGAAGATCGCGCCGGCGCTGGCGGCGGGCAATACCGTGGTGTTCAAACCCTCCGAACATACGCCGCTGACCATTCTGGCGCTGGTGCCGGCGCTGCAGGAGATCCTGCCGCCGGGCGTGCTGAATATCGTCTACGGCGGCGGGGAAGGGGTCGGCAGCCAGCTGGTGGGGCACCCGCAGGTGCGGCTGGTATCGGTCACCGGCGATATCGTCACCGGGCAAAAAATTCTGCAGGCGGCGGCCAAAAGCGTCAAGCGCACCCACCTGGAACTGGGGGGCAAGGCGCCGGTGATCGTCTGCGACGACGCCGATCTCGACGAAGTGGTCAACGGCATTCGCACCTACGGCTATTACAACGCCGGCCAGGACTGCACCGCCGCCTGCCGCATCTACGCGCAGGCGGGCATCTATCCCAAGCTGGTGGACGCGCTGGGCGAGGCGGTTGCCAGCCTGCGCTTCGCCCGCAAGCGCGATCAGGACAATGAGATCGGCCCGTTAATCAGTGCCCGCCAGCGCGATCGCGTCGCCAGCTTCGTCGAGCGGGCGCTCAGCCAACCGCATATCGAATTGATCACCGGCGCCGCGGCCCACTCCGGGCCGGGGTTCTATTACCAGCCGACCCTGCTGGCGGGCTGCCTGCAAAGTGACGAAATCGTGCAGCGCGAGGTGTTTGGCCCGGTGGTCAGCGTCACGCGCTTCGAACACCTGGAGCAGGCGGTGGCGTGGGCCAACGACTCGGAATACGGGCTGGCTTCGTCGGTGTGGACGCAAAATATCGATCGGGCGCTGCACATCGCCGCCCATCTGCAGTACGGCAGCACCTGGATCAACACCCATTTCACCTTGGCGAGCGAGATGCCGCACGGCGGCCTGAAACGCTCCGGCTACGGCAAGGATCTGTCCAGCGATTCGCTGCAGGATTACAGCGTTGTCAGGCACGTAATGGCGAAGTTCAAAGCCGGCTTCTAACGGTTATATCAAGAAAAATCAGGCGGCAGCCGTTCCCTGCCGCACATCGATAAGCAACACAGGGGTAATTACGATGGGAAAAACTACCGCAGTCACCACCACCGTCTCCGCGCTCTGTCTCACCGTGCTGTGCGGCCTGGCCCAGGCGGCCGATCTGCCGCAGACGCTGGGCAAAGGCGAAGGCCGGCTGGATATCATCGCCTGGCCCGGCTACATCGAACGCGGCCAGTCCGACAAAAACTACGACTGGGTCACCCAGTTTGAGAAGCAAACCGGCTGTGCGGTGAACGTGAAGACCGCCGCCACCTCTGATGAAATGGTCAGCCTGATGGCCAAGGGCGGCTACGATCTGGTGACCGCCTCCGGCGACGCCTCGCTGCGCCTGATCTTCGGCAAGCGGGTGCAGCCGATCAACACCGCGCTGATCCCTAACTGGAAGAACATCGATCCGCGCCTGCTGAACGGCGCCTGGTACACCGTGGACGGCAAAACCTACGGCACGCCGTACCAGTGGGGGCCGAACCTGCTGATGTACAACACCAAAACCTTCCCGACGCCGCCGGACAGCTGGGCGGTGATCTTCCAGCAGCAGAACCTGCCGGACGGCAAGAGCAACCAGGGCCGGGTGCAGGCTTACGACGGCCCGATCTACATCGCCGACGCGGCGCTGTTCCTGAAGGCCACCCAGCCGCAGCTCGGCATCAGCGATCCATACCAGCTCAACGAAGAGCAGTATCAGGCGGCGCTGAAGCTGCTGCGCAGCCAGCACGCGCTGATCCACCGCTACTGGCACGACACCTCGGTGCAGATGAGCGACTTTAAAAACGAAGGCGTGGTGGCCTCCAGCGCCTGGCCGTATCAGGCCAACGCCCTGAAGGGCGAGGGGCAGCCGATCGCCACCGTGTTCCCGAAAGAGGGCGTGACCGGCTGGGCGGACACCACCATGCTGCATGCCGACGCCAAGCACCCGAGCTGCGCCTACCAGTGGATGAACTGGTCGCTGGAGCCGAAGGTGCAGGGCGACGTGGCGGCCTGGTTCGGGTCGGTGCCGGCTTCGCCGGCGGGCTGCAAGGCCAGCGCACTGCTGGGTGAGAAGGGCTGCGAAACCAACGGTTTCAACCAGTTCGACAAAATCGCCTTCTGGAAAACGCCGCAGGCGCAGGGCGGCAAGTTCGTGCCGTACAGCCGCTGGACCCAGGATTACATCGCCATCATGGGCGGCCGCTAAGCCGCGGGGCGCAGCCCGCTGCGCCCGAACTACATCAGTATGGAGCACAGAAAATGACCATTGCCGTGCAATTCATCGATGTTTCGCGGACTTTCGGCGATGTTCGCGCCGTGGATCGGGTATCTATCGACATTCAGGACGGGGAATTCTTCTCCATGCTCGGGCCGTCCGGCTCGGGCAAAACCACCTGCCTGCGCCTGATCGCCGGCTTTGAACAGCTCACTTCCGGCTCGATTCGCATCCACGGCCAGGAAGCCGCCAACCTGCCGCCGTACCAGCGCGACGTGAATACGGTGTTTCAGGATTATGCGCTGTTCCCGCACATGTCGGTGCTGGAAAACGTCGCCTACGGCCTGATGGTGAAGGGCGTCGCCAAACGCGAGCGGCTGGCGCGGGCGCAAGAGGCGCTGGAGAGCGTGGCGCTCGGTTTCGCTGCCGAACGCAAACCGGCGCACCTGTCGGGCGGCCAGCGGCAGCGCGTGGCGTTGGCGCGCGCGCTGGTCAATCGGCCGCGGGTGCTACTGCTGGACGAACCGCTCGGCGCGCTGGATCTCAAGCTGCGCGAGCAGATGCAGGGCGAGCTGAAGAAGCTGCAGCGCCAGCTGGGCATCACCTTTATCTTTGTCACCCACGATCAAAGCGAAGCGCTGTCGATGTCCGATCGGGTGGCGGTGTTCAATAACGGCCGCATCGAACAGGTGGATACGCCGCGCGAGCTTTACATGCGGCCTAAGACGCCGTTCGTCGCCGAATTTGTCGGCACCTCCAACGTGGTGCGCAGCGAGCTGGCGCAGCGCCTGCTCGGCGAAAGCCGAACCTTCTCGATCCGGCCGGAACACATCCGCCTGCTGGAGCTGGGCGGCGCGGCGCAGGACGAGATCCAGGTGCAGGGCACGCTGCAGGAAATCCATTACCAGGGCGCGGCCACGCGGTATGAAATCGCGCTGCATGGCGGCGAAAAGCTGCTGGTCAGCCAGGCCAATCCGCAGTGGCTCGCCGAAGGGCAACAGCGGCAGATCGGCCAGCCGATCGTCGCCTGCTGGCCGCGCGCGGCGATGGTGCCGCTGCTGGAGGAGAGGTGAGATGGACATGAGCATCGATTCCCCCTCGGCGCGCGGCGGTACCGTGCGCGCGCTGTCGACCTGGCTCTATCGCCGGCCGACGCTGTATCTGCTTTTGCTGCTGGTGCCGCCGCTGCTGTGGTTCGGCGCGGTGTACCTCGGTTCGCTGCTGACGCTGCTGTGGCAAGGGTTTTACACCTTTGACGATTTCACCATGGCGGTGACGCCGGATCTGACCTTCGCCAACCTGGCGGCGCTGTTCAACCCGGCCAACTACGACATCATCCTGCGCACGCTGACCATGGCGGTGCTGGTGTCGCTGGCCAGCGCGGTGCTGGCGTTCCCGATCGCCTATTACATGGCGCGCTACACCAGCGGCCGCGTCAAGGCGTTCTTTTACATCGCGGTGATGATGCCGATGTGGGCCAGCTATATCGTTAAAGCCTACGCCTGGACCCTGCTGCTGGCGAAAGACGGCGTGGCGCAGTGGTTCCTGCAGCACCTGGGGCTGGAGCCGCTGTTGGCTTCGCTGCTGACGGTGCCCGGCGTCGGCGGCAACACGCTGTCGACCTCGGGGCTGGGGCGTTTTCTGGTGTTCGTCTATATCTGGCTACCGTTCATGATCCTGCCGATCCAGGCGGCGCTGGAGCGCCTGCCGCCCTCGCTGTTGCACGCCTCGGCGGATCTGGGCGCCCGGCCGGCGCAGACCTTCCGCCACGTCATTTTGCCGCTGGCGGTGCCGGGCATCGCCGCCGGGTCGATCTTCACCTTTTCGCTGACGCTGGGCGACTTTATCGTGCCGCAGCTGGTGGGGCCGCCGGGCTATTTCATCGGCAGCATGGTGTACGCCCAGCAGGGTGCGATCGGCAATATGCCGATGGCCGCGGCCTTTACGCTGGTGCCGATCGTCCTGATCGCCATCTATCTTTCCATCGTCAAACGTCTGGGGGCTTTCGATGCACTCTGAACGCGCGCCCTTAGGGCTGAAGCTGGCCGCCTGGGGCGGACTTGTCTTCCTGCATTTCCCGTTGGCGATCATCGCCATCTACGCCTTCAACACCGAGGATGCCGCTTTCAGCTTCCCGCCGAAGGGGTTCACGCTGCACTGGTTCAACGTTGCCGCCGGGCGGCAGGATATCCTCGATGTGGTGCTGCTGTCGGCGCAGATCGCCTGCCTGGCGACCGCCATCGCGCTGGTGCTCGGCACCCTGGCGGCGGCGGCGCTGTATCGGCGCGATTTCTTCGGCAAGGACAGCATTTCGCTGCTGTTGCTGCTGCCGATCGCGCTGCCGGGGATCGTCACCGGTCTGGCGCTGCTGGCGGCGTTCAAGGCGCTGAACATCGAGCCGGGCATCCTGACTATCGTCGTCGGCCATGCGACGTTCTGCGTGGTGATCGTGTTCAACAACGTCATCGCCCGGTTCCGCCGCACCTCGTACAGCCTGATCGAAGCGTCGATGGATCTCGGCGCCGACGGCTGGCAAACCTTCCGTTACGTGATCTTGCCGAACCTCGGCTCGGCGCTGCTGGCCGGGGGCATGCTGGCGTTCGCGCTGTCTTTCGATGAAATCATCGTGACCACCTTTACCGCCGGCCACGAGCGCACGCTGCCGCTGTGGCTGCTGAACCAGCTCGGTCGCCCGCGCGATGTGCCGATCACCAACGTGGTGGCGCTGTCGGTAATGCTGTTGACCATGCTGCCGATCCTCGGCGCTTACTACCTGACCAAAGGTGGGGAAAGCGTCGCCGGCAGCGGCAAATAATTTCCTTACCTGACCTCTGATAAAAGGATAACCCTATGCAAAGCCAACTGTTGATTGACGGCCAACTGGTGAACGGCCAGGGCGCGACCCAGCCGGTGTATAACCCGGCGACCGGCGAAGTGATCGCGCAGGTGGCGGAGGCCAGCCCGGAGCAGGTCGATCGCGCGGTGCTGGCGGCGGACGCCGCGTTCGCCGCCTGGGGGCAAACCACGCCGAAAGAGCGCGCCGAGCATCTGCTCAAGCTGGCGGATCTGATCGATGCGCATGCCGAGACCTTCGCCAGGCTGGAGTCGCTCAACTGCGGCAAGCCTTATCACTGCGTGTTGAACGACGAACTGCCGGCGGTGGCCGACGTGTTTCGCTTCTTCGCCGGGGCCAGCCGCTGCCTGACCGGCATGGCGGCCGGCGAGTATCTGGCCGGGCATACCTCGATGATCCGCCGCGATCCGCTCGGCGTGGTGGCTTCGATCGCGCCGTGGAACTACCCGCTGATGATGGCGGCCTGGAAACTGGCGCCGGCGTTGGCGGCGGGCAACTGCGTGGTGATCAAGCCGTCGGAGCAGACGCCGCTGACCACCTTTAAACTGGCCGAACTGGCCGCCGGGCTGTTCCCGCCGGGCGTGCTCAACGTGCTGTTCGGCCGCGGCGCCAGCGTCGGCGATCGGGTGACCGGGCATGACAAGGTGCGCATGGTGTCGCTGACCGGCTCGATCGCCACCGGCGAACACATCATCGCCCACACCGCCGCCGGCATTAAGCGCACCCATATGGAACTGGGCGGCAAGGCGCCGGTGCTGGTGTTCGACGACGCCGATCTGCAGCAGGTGGTGGACGGCATTCGCGGCTTCGGTTTCTACAACGCCGGGCAGGATTGCACCGCCGCCTGCCGCATCTACGCGCAGAAAAGCATTTATCCCGAGCTGGTGAAGCGGCTGGGCGAGGCGGTGGCCAGCCTGAAGATCGGCGCGCCGGACGACGAGAGCACCGAGCTGGGGCCATTGATTACCGCCCAGCATCTGGAGCGGGTCGCCGGTTTTGTCGAGCGAGCCAAAGCGTTGCCACACGTGCAGGTGGTGACCGGCGGCGAGAAGGTGAAGGGGCCGGGTTACTACTTCCAGCCGACGCTGCTGGCCGGCGCGCGCCAGGAGGATGAGATCGTGCAGCGCGAGGTGTTCGGCCCGGTAGTGACGGTGACGCCGTTCGACGACGAAGAACAGGTGCTGGCCTGGGCGAACGAATCCAACTACGGGCTGGCGTCTTCCGTGTGGACTCGCGACGTGGGCCGCGCGCATCGCTTAAGCGCCCGCCTGCAATACGGCTGCACCTGGGTGAACACCCACTTCATGCTGGTGAGCGAAATGCCGCACGGCGGCCAGAAACTGTCCGGCTACGGCAAGGATATGTCGATGTACGGGCTGGAGGATTACACCGCCATTCGTCATGTGATGTTCAAACATTGATTTTACAATAATTATCCGCACAATAGCGCGGCCTTCGGGCCGGCCCCGGCCGGCCGATGATAATAAAAAAGGAAGCCTATATGGGTATCACCCGACGCGATTTTCTCAACGGGGTGGCGATCACCATCGCCGCCGGGTTGACGCCGCTGCAAATCTTGCGCGCGTCGCCGCAAACCGCCAATCAAACCCTGTACTACCCGCCGGCGCTGACCGGGCTGCGGGGTAACCATCCGGGCTCGTTCGAGCATGCGCACCAGTTGGGGCGCGACGGCAAAACCTTTGATTTCGGCAGCGTGCCCGCCGTTGAAGAGTTCGATCTGGTGGTGGTCGGCGCCGGCATCAGCGGGTTGGCGGCCGCCTGTTTCTGGCAGCAGCTGAAAGGTGAGCAGCAGCGCATTTTGCTGATCGACAACCATGACGACTTCGGCGGCCACGCCAAGCGCAACGAATTCAACACCGACGATGGCATGCTGCTCGGCTACGGCGGCAGCGAATCGCTGCAGTCGCCGCGCTCCAACTTCAGCCCGGTGGCGATGGGGCTGCTGCGCAATCTCGGCGTCGATATCGATCGGCTGGAGCAGGCGTTTGACACCACCTTCTACCCGGATCTGAACCTGAGCCGCGGGGTTTACTTCGATCGCAAGAACTTCGGCGTCGACAAGGTGGTGAGCGGCGATCCGGGCCGCACGGTGGCGGACGACATTCCGCGCGATCGTCTCAACGGCCGCTCTTATGAAGCGTTCATCGGCGATTTCCCGCTGCCGGAAAGCGATCGCCAGGCGTTGATCGCGCTGCATACGGTGAAGAAAGATTATCTGCCGGAGATGACGCTGGAGCAGAAGGTCGAGTGGCTCGATACCCACAGCTACACCCAGTTCCTGCGCGAGAAGGTGGGCCTGAGTGAGCTGGCGATCCGTTATTTCCAGCAGACCACCAACGATTTCCAGGCGGTGGGCATCGACGGCACGTCGTGCAGCGATGCGCGCATCTGCGATCTGCCGGGCCTTGACGGCATGAATCTGCCGCCGCTGGACGAAGAGTCGCAGGCGGATCTCGACGATCCTTACGTGTTCCACTTCCCGGATGGCAACGCCACGCTGGCGCGCCTGATGGTGCGCAAATTGATCCCGGCGGTGGCGCCGGCCGGCAAAGACATGAACGACGTGGTGCTGGCCAAATTCGACTACGGCCAGCTCGATCGGCCGGAATCGCCGGTGAAGCTGCGTTTGAACAGCACCGGGCTGCACGTGGCCAACGTTGGCGACAAGGTGGAAGTCACCTACATGACCGGCGAGAAGATGACCAAGGTGCGCGCCGGGCAGGTGGTGATGGCCGGCTACAACATGATGATCCCGTACCTGGTGCCGGAGATGTCGCACGAGCAGCAGGAGGCGCTGAAACAGAACGTCAAGTCGCCGCTGGTGTACAGCAAGGTGGTGATCCGCAACTGGCAACCGTTCATCAAGCTGGGCGTGCACGAGATCTATTCGCCGGCCGCGCCGTACAGCCGCGTGAAGCTGGATTACCCGGTGAGCATGGGCGGGTATCAGCACCCGCGCGATCCGGATCGGCCGATCGGCCTGCATATGGTGTACGTGCCGACGCTGCCGGGCAGCGGCCTCAGCCCGCGTGAGCAGTCGCGCAAAGGGCGCGCGCTGCTGCTGGGCACGCCGTTCGAGGTGCACGAGCAGATGATCCGCGAACAGCTGCAGGGCATGCTGGGCGAGGCCGGTTTCGACCATCAGCGCGACATTCAGGCGATCACCGTCAACCGCTGGTCGCACGGTTACTCCTACTTCCTCAACGGGCTGTTTGACGACGAAGACGAGGCCACGAAAATCATCGAAACGGCGCGGCAGCCGATCGGCAAGATCGTTATCGCCAACTCCGATGCCGACTGGAGCCCGTACGCCAACTCGGCGATCGATCAGGCGTGGCGCGCGGTGAATGAACTGGCCTACGGCAAGGTTGCCGCCAAGGAGGGAGCATGAGTCTGCGTTCGCTGTACCTGTTGAGCCTGCTGGCGGCAGGCGGCTCGGCCCAGGCGATGTCGGCCGGGGAATACGTCGCCAAAGCCGGTGACTGCACCGCCTGCCACACCGCGCCGGGCGGCGCCGAATTGGCGGGTGGCATGAAGTTCCCGACGCCGCTCGGGGCTATCTACGCCACCAACATCACGCCGGACAAGCTGCACGGCATCGGCGCCTATTCGTTCGAAGAGTTCGATCGCGCCATGCGCCAGGGGGTAGCCAAAGACGGCCACCGGCTCTACCCGGCGATGCCGTACACCTCGTACGCCAAAATGAGCGCGGAAGACATGCGCGCGCTGTATGACTATTTGATGAAAGAGGTGCCGGCGCAGAACGTGGCCAACCGCGCCAGCGACATCAGCTGGCCGCTGTCGATGCGCTGGCCGCTGGCGGTGTGGAACCAGCTGTTCCACGACGACCAGCCGTATCAGGCGGATCCGCAACAAAGCGCCGAGTGGAACCGCGGCGCCTACCTGGTGCAGGGCGCGGGCCATTGCGGCAGCTGCCACACGCCGCGCGGCTGGGCGATGCAGGAGAAGGGGCTGGACGGCAAGGAGCCGGTGTTCCTGAGCGGCGCCGAGCTGGACGGCTGGTACGCCTCCAATCTGCGCGGCCTGCCGCCGGAAGAGGTGACGGCACTGCTGAAAACCGGCCGCAGCCGCCATGCGGCGGTCGCCGGGCCGATGAGCGAGGTGGTGACCCACAGCACGCAGTACCTCAGCGACGGCGATCTGAACGCCATCGCGGTGTATCTGCGCAGCCTGGCGCCGGAAGCCGCCGCCAAAGCCGCTGCGCCTGCCGTACAGGCGAATAATCCGGGCGGCAAGGCGACCTACGCGATGTACTGCTCGACCTGCCACGGCAACAAGGGGGAGGGCACCGACTTCGCCATTCCGGCGCTGGCGGGCAATGCCACGGTAACGGCGGACAATCCGCTGACCGCGCTGCGGGTGGTGCTGGAGGGGGCGCATACGCCGATCACGCAGCAGGCGATGGCGTTCGACATGCCGGCTTACGGCTGGGCGTTGAACGATCGGCAGGCGGCGGATCTGATGAGCTATCTGCGGGGCAGCTGGGGCAACCAGGCGGCGCCGGTGACGGTGCAGCAGGTGCAGGACGCGCGCCAACTGCAGGCGAAATGAAGAGGGAGCGCGGTCTGACGGCCGCGCTCCGCAAGCATTACAGCACCTTATGCGGGCCGAAGCATTCGTAGTGGATGCGTTCGGCCTCTACGCCCATTTCCAGCAGCTGTTTGCCCACGAACTGCATGAAGGCCACCGGGCCGCAGAAGTAATAGTGCATCTGCGGATCGGCCAGGCTGCCTTGCAGGGCGCTCAAATCCATCAATCCGCGGCTGTGGTAGTCGCGGCCTTCCACGTCATCGGCGCCCGGCTCGCGGTACCACACATGGCGGCTCAGATTCGGCATGCGCCCGGCAATATCCGCCACTTCATCGGCAAAGGCGTGCACGCCGCCGTTTTCCGCCGCGTGCAGCCAGTGGACCTGCGCCTGATGCTGGCTGTCGTGCAGGGTGTTGAGCATGCCGAGCATCGGGGTTTGGCCGACGCCGGCGGAGATCAGCGCCACCGGCGTGGTCGGCGCCACGTCGAGGAAGAAGTCGCCGTGCGGTGGGGCGATGTAGATCACGTCGCCTTCCTGCGCCTGCTGGTGCAGGTAGTTGGACACTTTCCCCTGATCTTCGCGCTTCACCGCGATGCGGTAGAACTCGCCGTTCGGCGAGGTGGTCAGCGAGTACTGGCGAATTTCCTGATGTTCCAGGCTGTCGTGCTTGATGTAGACCGCCAGATACTGCCCCGGTTTGAAGTCCGCCACCCGGCCGCCGTCCACCGGCGCCAGCACGAAACTGCAGATCACGTCGCTCTGCGGCTGTTTCTTCAGGATGCGGAACGCGCGCAGATCGCGCCAGCCGCCGTTGTCGGTTTCACTCTGCTGATAAATCTGTTCTTCACGCTGGATAAATACGTTGGCCAGCACGCCGTAGGCCTTGCCCCAGGCGTCCAGGACTTCCTGACCCGGGCTGAACATTTCGTCCAGGGTCGCCAGCAGGTGACCGCCGACGATGTTGTACTGCTCCGGCTGGATATTGAAGCTGGTGTGCTTCTGCGCGATGCGCTCCACCGCCGGCAGCAGCGCCGCCAGGTTCTCGATGTTGGCGGCATAGGCGCAGATGGCGTCGAACAGCGCCTGACGCTGATCGCCGTTGCGCTGGTTGCTCATGTTGAAAATGTCTTTCAATTCCGGGTTGTGCGCGAACATGCGATCGTAAAAGTGGGCGGTCAGCTTCGGCCCGGTCGCAGCCAGCAGGGGAATGGTGGATTTCACGGTGGCGATGGTTTGGCTATCCAGCATGGAAGCGCTCCTTGGGTTGGGATCTTGACGATAATTGTAATGATGTATTTTAAATGCATCTTATTGGGTTCCGCGTCGCTTGTAAATACCCTTGTTTTCGTTGCGGTGTTCTTCGGGCGTCGATCGCGCTCACAGAACATGAAAAAAGCGCATCGTTCGCATGAGGAAATGTCCGTTGATAAACGGCGGCGTTTAGCGGATCAAAGCCTTGCGCCACCTTATGCCAATCGTTTGCGTAAAAACCTCTGTCAAGACCTATCTTCGGTGGGGCGAAACGGTTTACACTGTGGCCCAGAACCCAAACGGGTAGTTATTTGGTGATTTTTTAGTTAGCTGATTTAAGTCAGGAGATGCCGGATGTTAAAGCGTGAAATGAACATTGCCGATTACGATGCGGAACTGTGGCGTGCCATGGAGCAGGAAGTGGTGCGTCAGGAAGAGCACATCGAGCTGATCGCGTCTGAGAACTACACCAGCCCGCGCGTGATGCAGGCTCAGGGTTCCCAGCTGACCAACAAATACGCTGAAGGCTATCCGGGCAAGCGTTACTACGGCGGCTGCGAATACGTGGATATCGTTGAGCAGCTGGCTATCGATCGCGCCAAAGAATTGTTCGGCGCCGATTATGCCAACGTGCAGCCGCACTCCGGCTCCCAGGCTAACTTCGCCGTGTACACCGCGCTGCTGCAGCCGGGCGACACCATTCTGGGCATGAACCTGGCGCACGGCGGCCACCTGACCCACGGTTCCCCGGTCAACCTGTCCGGCAAACTGTATAACGTGGTGCCTTACGGCATCGACGACAAAGGCCAAATCGACTATGACGATCTGGCCAAGCAGGCGCAAACCCACAAGCCGAAAATGATCATCGGCGGCTTCTCCGCTTACTCCGGCGTGGTTGACTGGGCCAAAATGCGCGAAATCGCCGACAGCATCGGCGCTTACCTGTTCGTCGACATGGCGCACGTGGCGGGCCTGATCGCCGCCGGCGTCTACCCGAACCCGGTACCGCACGCGCACATCGTCACCACCACCACCCACAAAACCCTGGCGGGCCCGCGCGGCGGCCTGATCCTGGCGAAGGGCGGCGACGAAGAGCTGTACAAAAAGCTGAACTCCGCCGTGTTCCCTGGCGGCCAGGGCGGCCCGCTGATGCACGTGATCGCCGGCAAGGCGGTGGCGCTGAAAGAAGCGATGGAGCCTGAGTTCAAGGTTTACCAGCAGCAAGTGGCGGTCAACGCCAAGGCGATGGTGGAAGTGTTCCTGCAGCGCGGCTACAAAGTGGTCTCCGGCGGCACCCATAACCACCTGTTCCTGCTGGATCTGGTCGACAAAAACCTGACCGGTAAAGAAGCGGACGCCGCCCTGGGCCGCGCCAACATCACCGTCAACAAAAACAGCGTGCCGAACGATCCGAAAAGCCCGTTCGTCACCTCCGGCGTGCGTATCGGCACCCCGGCCGTCACCCGTCGCGGCTTCAAAGAAGCCGACGTGCGCGAACTGGCCGGTTGGATCTGTGATGTGCTGGACAACATCAACGATGAAGCCACCATCGAACGCACCAAGAAGAAAGTGCTGGATATCTGCGCCCGCCTGCCGGTTTACGCGTAATCCCGCTTTCGCCCGACAAAACCCGCTGCGGCGGGTTTTTTTGTGGCCGCTCGCGGCAAACTGTGAGCTGTCTGGCACTCTAACGCATTGAAGTGGAATGAAGATTGCGGGGCGGTGTGAGCTCTGTCAAAGTATTGCCCTCACTCCGGAGGGATCATGGTTCTGCAATCCACGCGTTGGCTCGCGCTCAGTTATTTCACCTACTTCTTTTCCTATGGCATCTTCTTACCGTTCTGGGGCGTGTGGCTGAAAGGCGAGGGCATCGCGCCCGAAACCATCGGCATGCTGCTCGGCGCCGGCTTGGTGGCCCGCTTCCTCGGCAGCTTACTGATTGCGCCCCGCGTTAAAGATCCCTCTCATTTAGTCTCCGCCCTGCGCCTGCTGGCGCTGCTGACCTTGGCCTTTGCGGTCGGTTTCTGTTTCGGCAACGGCTGGGGTTGGCTGATGCTGGTGATAGCGGGTTTCAACCTGTTCTTCTCGCCGCTGGTGCCGCTGACCGACGCGTTGGCCGCCACCTGGCAAAAGCAGATCCGTATGGACTACGGCCGGGTGCGGCTGTGGGGTTCGCTGGCGTTCGTCATCGGCTCGGCGCTGACCGGGCAGCTGGTAGCGGTATGGGGCCATAACGCCATTCTCTACAGCCTGATCTTCAGCGTGCTGGCGATGCTGCTGGGCATGCTGTTGAAGCCGAGCGTCATGCCGCAGGGCGAAGCGCGCGCGCGCAGCGGAACCGAACGTTCGCTGTGGGCGCTGCTGAAAGAAGGGCCGGTCTGGCGCTTCCTGCTGTGCGTCACGCTGCTGCAAGGGGCGCACGCCGGCTACTACAGCTTCGGCTCCATTTACTGGCAGGAGGCCGGCTATTCGGCCTCGACCATCGGCTATCTGTGGTCGCTGGGCGTGGTGGCGGAGGTGATTATTTTCGCCAGCAGCAACGTGCTGTTCCGCCGCTGGAATGCGCGCAACCTGCTGTTGCTCTCCGCCTGCTGCGGCGTGTTGCGCTGGAGCCTGATGGCCTACAGCACCGAGCTGGGCTGGCTGCTGCTGATCCAGATCCTGCACTGCGGCACTTTCACCGTCTGCCATTTGGCGGCGATGCGCTTTATCGCCGCGCGTCAGGGGCAAGAGGTGATCCAACTGCAGGCGGTGTATTCGGCGCTGGCGATGGGCGGCGGCATCGCCGTCATGACGGTCATTGCCGGGTTCCTGTTCGAACATTGGCAGGGCGGGGTATTCTGGGTGATGGCGGCGGTCGCGGTGCCGGCCTTGTTCATCCGGCCGCCGGCGGTCAGCGTCAGCCGCTGATTAAGGGGCTTCCAGCAGCGCGCGGATCGCCTGGCGCTGCCGGGTTTCCAGCGGTAGTTCGGTATAGACCAGCGGCGGGTGCGGATCGCTGTGCACCGCCGCATAAGGGGTGATCACCAGCGTGATGCCCTGCGGCGCTCCGCCGCGCAGATAGTCGCTCAGCGGCAGGTACTTGATGTTCAGCGGCAGCAGCGTGAGCTCTCGGATCTGATATTCCACTTCCTCTTCCAGCTGCGGGTTGTCCAGCGTCAGCAGCAGCACCTGCTTTTCCTGCAGCGCGTTGTCCTGCATCAGCCAGGCGCCGAAGCTGATGGCCACCAGACCCGCCTCCTCGTTGGAAAAATGCACGCCGTACTCCTGCTCCAGCGGTTTCAGCGCTTCCTGCGTGGTGCGCATCAGCCGCGGGTATTTGCGCACCACTTCTTCCAGCAGCATATTGTCGATGCCGATGGCGAAACGGCAGCGCTCCAGCGCCGGCGCCAGATGGGCGAACAGCTGGCTGACCAGCTCCGCCTTGCTGCTGAAGGCCATGCCGGAAAGTTGCTGGAAGCGCTCGACCATGCTGTCGATCGCCACCATCAATCTCCGCTCTTGCGCTGAGTCGTTGCTGTGGTAGCTGTGATTTTTCAACATGGTAAACGTCAGCGCCAAAAAATCGCGCTCGTCTGCCTGCGGCGGCTGGTTAAACAGCCGGTTGCAGGCCTGATGCAGCCAGGCGGCGGCTTGCTGTTCCGGCTTTTTCCGCAGCCAGTCGCGTTGAACCGCGTCGAAACGCGGATGCTGCTGCAGGCGATTTTGCCAGGCGCAGTAGAGCAGGTAATGCTGCAGGAATTGGCGGTCGCGCGCATCGAAGTGGCGGCTGAGCAGCGGCTCGCAGGCGTCGATCGCCTCTGTCAGCGCAGACGCCGGGGCGGCATCGGTCGCCAGCGCTTGCCACAGGCGCGGGGCGAAATCGCCTTCGACAAACCGCGGGCTGCAGCGCAGAGCCCGCCGCAGCCAGTGGATCAGGCACAGGCGTTGGTCGAGCGCGCTGCCCCGCAGTTGGTAACCACGATCGGGATCGACGGCGATCTCCAGGTGATGGAAACGCTGGATTTCACTGGCCACCTCGGCTATATCTTGCCGGGTTATCGGGGGGGCGACGCCGTTGATTCGGCTTAGGGTCTCCAGCTGTAACTCGGGCTCCGGCGTGTACAGCATCAGCAGCAGATGGCAGCGCCGTTGTTGTCCGGAGAGCTCGGGCACGGGAGAGGTGTCCAGGCTCATTATCACCTTCCGGCATAAAAGGTTGCGATTATGCCTAAGCATAGCAAAAGGCTTTGTGACGGCAGGATTACCGCGCGGCTTTTACTTCGGCTTACAACTTTCGTCACAAATATCGCCGGGAGAGGCGGGCCGTTAGGCATCTATTTGTGTTACGTTATAACAAACGCAGGTAAGACAGGATAATGATGAAGTTACGTCGTCTTTTGGCTGCCTTCGGCGCCGTGTTCAGCGCCGGTGCGATCGCTCATCCGCACAGCTTTATCGACATGAATACCACCTTCGTCGCCAAAGACCAGCGGCTGGTCGGCCTGAAAATGGTGTGGGTGATGGATGAAATCACCTCGGCGGATCTGCTCTACGATGCGAAAAACGCCAAGAGCGATTCGGAAGTGTGGAAAAAACTGGCGGCGGAAGTGATGGCCAACGTGCTGGGGCAGCACTATTTCACCGATCTTTACCGCGACGGCAAACCGGTGAAATACCTGAACTTGCCCAGCGAATATCACCTGTCGCGCCAGGGCAACCAGGCGGTGCTGGAATTCGTGCTGCCGTTGGCCGAGCCGCAGCCGCTGGCGGGCAAGCCGTTCGAACTTTCTACTTACGATCCGACTTATTTCGTGGATATGACCTATAAAGACCAAAATGCGCTGCATCTGCCGCCGGAGATGGCGCAGCTGTGCAGCTACAAGCTGATGACGCCGAAGCCGAATGCGTCGCTGCAGGCCTATGCGCTGTCGCTCGACAAGAACGACTCGCCCGGTGAAGACCTGGCGCTGGGGCAGCAGTTCGCCCAGCGGGTGACGCTGCAATGTCGTTAAATCTCTCGCAACCGACGACGAGCCGGCGCCACTGGGCCTTCGGCCTGTGGCCGCTGCTGCCGTTCACGCTGGCGCTGGCGGCCGCCGCGCTGCTGGCGTGGCACTATTGGCCGCAGCTGCTGATGCAGAGCGTGGTGTGGCAAAAAGCGCTGCACCAGCAGATGGCGGGGCTGTTGCAGCAGGTGAAGGCCGCGCCGCAGCAGGCCGGGCTGGCGCTGATGCTGTTCAGCCTCGGCTATGGCGTCTTGCATGCGCTCGGCCCCGGCCACGGCAAAGTGGTGATCGCCACCTACCTGGCTACCCATCCGGCGCGGCTGAAAAGCAGCCTGAAGCTGACCTTCGCCGCCTCGCTGGTGCAGGGCGGGGTAGCGATCGCGCTGGTCACGCTGATGCTGGTGGTATTGCAGCTCTCTTCGCGCCAGCTGCACCAAAGCAGTTTCTGGCTGGAGAAGGGCAGCTTTATTCTGGTGATGCTGCTTGGCGTGCTGCTGAGTTGGCGCGCGCTGAAACGCCTGTTTGCGGCGATCAAGGCGATGCGCCCGGCGCCGGCGCTGCGCATCAAGAGCCTGACGCCGCTGGCGGCGGATCATGTGCACAGCGCCAATTGCGGCTGCGGCCACCGGCATCTGCCGAGCGACAGCGAGCTGCAGGCGGGAAGCGACTGGCGCACTCAGGCCGCCATCGTGCTGGCGATGGGCATGCGCCCCTGTTCGGGGGCGATTTTGGTGCTGCTGTTCTCCAAAGTGATCGGCGTGTTCGGCTGGGGAGTGATCTCCGCGCTGGCGATGGCGTTCGGCACCTCGTTGACCATCTCGATGCTGGCGCTGCTGGTACATTACAGCCGCCGGCTGGCTGTGCGCCTCAGCCGTTCGCGCCCGCCCGCCGCCTGGAGCGCGGTGGCCTGGGGGGCGTTGGCGCTGGCCGGCGGCCTGATCCTGCTGGCCGCCGGGCTGTTGCTGTACGTCAGCGCGCAGCCGGAATTCGGCGGCGGCATCCGTCCCTTCTCCCGCTAACGGGCATAAAAAAAGCGCTGCATCGGCAGCGCTTTTTTCGATTCGCTTCTGGCGATTAACGCTTCAGCGCTTCGCTCAGTTCTTCACGCATGGTGGCCAGCATGGCTTTCACTACGCGCGGGTTGCCTGCCACCACGTTGCCGGAGCTGAAGTGGTTGTGGCCGCCGACGAAGTCGGTCACCAGGCCGCCGGCTTCACGCACCAGCAGTTCGCCCGCGGCGAAATCCCACGGCTTCAGGCCGATTTCGAAGAAACCGTCTACGCGGCCGGCGGCCACATAGGCCAGATCCAGCGCAGCGGAACCGGTGCGGCGGAAGTCTGCGCACTGGGTGAACAGCTTGCCGACGATGTTGATGTAAGGCGTTGCGTGCTGTTTGACCTTGAACGGGAAGCCGGTCGCCAGGATGGTGCCATCCAGATCTTTGGCGTTGGTGCCGCGCAGGCGGTAGCCGTTGAGCTGTGCGCCCTGGCCGCGAGTGGCGGTGAACAGTTCGTTGCGCATCGGATCGTAAACCACGGCCACTTCAGTACGGCCTTTGATGCGTACGGCGATGGAAACGGAGAAATGAGGGAAACGTTTGATGAAGTTTGCAGTGCCATCCAGTGGATCGATCACCCATTGCACATCGCGATCTTCGCCGATCAGCTCACCGCGTTCTTCGCTCACGATACTGTGTTGCGGATAAGACTTGCGGATGACGTCGATGATCAGATGCTCTGCATCGCGATCGACGTTGGTGACGAAGTCATTGGTCCCTTTCTGGCTCGCTTCTACAGCGTCCGGGGTTTCGTAGTTTTTGGCAATCAGGTTACCGGCCTTGCGCGCAGCGCGCACGGCGATAGTCAGCATCGGATGCATGGGTATCTTCCAACTAGGATGTTAAAGAACAGGAAACGGCGCGAAGTATAGCAGCTGTTCGGCAAATTGCCTATGGCTGTGTTAAGATGCTGCGATTTTCCGCCACGCTCAGAGTTTGTATGCTGCACAATATCCGCATTGTTCTGGTAGAGACTTCACATACCGGCAACATGGGCTCGACCGCCAGAGCCATGAAAACCATGGGTTTAACCAACCTTTATCTGGTTAATCCGCTGATCAAACCCGATTCTCAGGCCATCGCCCTGGCCGCCGGCGCCAGCGACGTGATCGGCAACGCCACTATCGTCGACACCCTCGATGACGCCATCGCCGGCTGTAGCCTGGTGGTGGGCACCAGCGCCCGTTCTCGCACCTTGCCGTGGCCGATGTTGGAGCCGCGTGAATGCGGCGTGCGCGCGGTGCACGAGGGCGAGCACGCGCCGGTGGCGCTGGTGTTCGGCCGCGAACGCGTCGGGCTGACCAACGATGAATTGCAGAAGTGCCACTACCACGTCGCCATTCCGGCCAACCCGGACTACAGCTCGCTGAACCTGGCGATGGCGGTGCAGATCCTGGCGTACGAAGTGCGCGTGGCTTACCTCGATCGCCAACAGGCGGGTGCGCCGCAGCTGGAAGAGACGCCGTACCCGCTGGTGGATGACCTCGAGCGTTTCTATCAGCACCTGGAGCAGACGCTGCAGCGCACCGGCTTTATTCGCCCGTCCCATCCGGGCCAGGTGATGAGCCGCCTGCGTCGGCTGTTCACCCGCGCGCGCCCGGAAGGGCAGGAGCTGAATATCCTGCGCGGTATGCTGACGTCGATCGAGAAACAGGATAAACATCAAGGTAATTAATTGATGTGGCATAGCGGCGGGTGACAATAGTATTAGTTATCCAAAGGTTATAACATGTATTTTATATACCTTTGTTCTTGCTAAGTTCAAAACGTGCTAATACTTGAGTCAATTACTAGGTTAAATAGTTGACTGTTTTACTCAGGAATGTCAGACTTTCGGCCATATTTGACCAACAGGTAACCATTGAGCTATGAGACTGACATCCAAAGGCCGTTATGCCGTAACCGCTATGCTTGACGTAGCGCTGCATTCCCAGGAAGGGCCGGTGCCACTGGCGGACATTTCCGAACGCCAGGGTATTTCGCTCTCTTATCTGGAACAATTATTCTCCCGTCTGCGCAAGAATGGCCTGGTGGCCAGCGTGCGCGGCCCGGGCGGTGGTTATCTGCTGGGTAAAGACGCGGGTGAGATCGCCGTTGGCGCTGTCATCACTGCCGTCGATGAATCGGTAGATGCAACCCGGTGCCAGGGCAAAGAAGGCTGTCAGGGTGGCGATCGCTGCTTGACCCACGCCCTGTGGCGCGATCTGAGCGAGCGCATCAGCGGGTTCCTGAACAACATTACGCTGGCAGAACTGGTCAACAACCAGGAAGTGCTGGTGGTGGCGGATCGTCAAAACAACGATACGCGCCGCACGGCCAACGGTCGTCCGCAAGAAACTATCAACGTTAATCTGCGCGCATAAGCAGCTGGCGAAATTATTTTAGTTTTTGGAAGTGATGTACGGAGCACAAGAGCAATGAAATTACCGATTTATCTGGATTACTCAGCAACGACGCCGGTTGACCCGCGCGTTGCTGAGAAGATGATGCAGTTTTTGACCCTGGACGGCACTTTCGGCAACCCGGCTTCCCGTTCCCACCGTTTCGGTTGGCAGGCGGAAGAGGCGGTAGACATCGCCCGTAACCAAATCGCCGAACTGGTGGGTGCCGACCCGCGCGAAATCGTCTTCACCTCCGGGGCGACCGAATCTGACAACCTGGCGATCAAAGGCGCTGCCAATTTCTACCAGAAAAAAGGCAAGCACATCATCACCAGCAAAACCGAACACAAAGCCGTGCTGGACACCTGCCGTCAGCTGGAGCGCGAAGGGTTCGAAGTGACCTATCTGGCGCCGCAGAGCAACGGCATCATCAGCCTGCAGGATCTCGAAGCGGCGCTGCGCGATGACACCATTCTGGTCTCCATCATGCACGTCAACAACGAAATCGGCGTGGTGCAGGACATCGAAGCGATCGGCGAAATGTGCCGCGCGCGCGGTATCATCTACCACGTTGACGCCACCCAGAGCGTGGGCAAACTGCCTATCGATCTGAGCAAGCTGAAAGTCGACCTGATGTCGTTCTCCGGCCACAAAATCTATGGCCCGAAAGGCATCGGCGCGCTGTACGTGCGCCGCAAGCCGCGCATCCGCATCGAAGCGCAGATACACGGCGGCGGTC
Organism: Serratia sp. CY38905; assembly: GCF_052168875.1. Classification (NCBI taxonomy): domain Bacteria; kingdom Pseudomonadati; phylum Pseudomonadota; class Gammaproteobacteria; order Enterobacterales; family Yersiniaceae; genus Serratia; species Serratia sp. CY38905. Next base: position 126,300 of record NZ_JBJNLV010000006.1, read on the forward strand.
ACGAGCGCGGCATGCGCTCCGGCACCCTGCCTGTCCACCAGATCGTCGGCATGGGCGAAGCTTATCGCATCGCCAAAGAAGAGATGACCGAAGAGATGGCGCGTCTGCGCACCCTGCGCGATCGTCTGTGGAACGGCGTGAAAGATATGGAAGAAGTGTATCTGAACGGCGATCTGGAGCACGGCGCACCGAACATCCTGAACGTCAGCTTCAACTACGTTGAAGGCGAATCGCTGATCATGGCGCTGAAAGACCTGGCCGTTTCTTCCGGTTCAGCCTGTACCTCCGCCAGCCTCGAGCCGTCCTACGTGCTGCGCGCGCTGGGCATGAGCGATGAATTGGCGCACAGCTCGATCCGTTTCTCCCTGGGGCGTTTCACCACGGAAGAAGAGATCGACTACACCATTCAACTGGTGCGTAAATCCATCGGCCGTCTGCGCGATCTGTCTCCGCTGTGGGAGATGTTCAAGCAGGGCGTGGACATCAACAGCATCGAATGGGCGCATCATTAATTCTCAGGTTTCAGGAGCAAGGTCATGGCTTACAGCGAAAAAGTAATCGATCATTATGAAAACCCGCGCAACGTGGGTTCCTTTGACAACGAAGATCCTACCGTCGGTAGCGGCATGGTAGGTGCGCCGGCTTGCGGCGACGTCATGAAGCTGCAAATCAAGGTTAACGATGAAGGCATCATCGAAGACGCGCGCTTTAAAACTTACGGCTGCGGTTCCGCCATCGCCTCCAGCTCGCTGGTGACCGAATGGATGAAGGGCAAGTCGCTCGATCAGGCTGAAGCGATCAAAAACACCCAGATCGCCGAAGAGCTGGAATTGCCGCCGGTCAAAATTCACTGCTCGATCCTGGCTGAAGACGCCATCAAAGCAGCGATTGCCGACTATAAGAGCAAGCATAGCGCCGAGTAATTTGTCTGAGTCGGCCCGGCCACGCCGGGCTTTGATTTGAAGTGTGAGGTTGTGATGTCTATTACCATGAGCGACAGCGCTGCGCAGCGTGTTCAGGCGTTTTTGACGAACCGCGGCAAGGGTCTCGGCCTGCGTCTGGGAGTGCGAACTTCCGGCTGCTCCGGAATGGCCTACGTGCTGGAATTTGTTGACGAAGCCAACGATGACGACATCGTGTTTGAAGACAAAGGCATCAAGGTGATCATCGACGGCAAGAGCCTGGTTTACCTTGACGGCACCGAGCTTGATTTCGTTAAGGAAGGCCTGAACGAAGGCTTCAAGTTCAACAACCCGAACGTCTCAAGCGAATGCGGCTGCGGCGAGAGTTTCAACGTCTGACAGTCCATCGTGCTCCCCCGTTTCGGCGGGGGAACTTCATCCGCTAACGCCCAGAGCACGCTATGGATTACTTTACTTTATTCGGGCTGCCAGTTCGCTACACCGTGGACGGCAGCCTGCTTGCGTCCCGCTTCCAGGATCTGCAGCGCCAATTTCACCCCGATCGTTTCGCCAACCAGCCGGAGCGCGAACGCCTGATGGCGTTGCAGCAGGCGGCGACCATCAACGAAGCCTACCAGACGCTGAAGCACCCGTTAAAACGCGCGGAGTATATGCTATCTTTGCACGGCTTCGATCTGGGTAACGAACAGCATACGATGCGCGACACCGCGTTCCTGATGGAACAGCTGGAACTGCGCGAAGAGCTCGACGCCATTGAGCGCAAGCCGGAGGCGGAAAGCCTGCTGGCCGATTTCGGCGCGCGGCTGGCCGCCTCCATCAAACAGCGCAGCGCGCTGATGCTGCAGCAGCTGGACGGCGAGCAGTGGGCGGACGCCGCCGACACCGTGCGCAAGCTGCGCTTTTTGGACAAACTCCAGCAACAGGTTGAACAACTCGAAGAAAAACTGCTGGGTTTTGAGTAACACCTTCTGATTCTGATTGTGGAAGCTTCAACATGGCCTTATTACAAATTAGTGAGCCTGGCCTCAGCGCCGCGCCGCACCAGCGACGCTTGGCCGCCGGCATCGACTTAGGCACCACCAACTCGCTGGTCGCCACGGTGCGCAGCGGGCAAGCGGAAACGCTGGCCGACGAACAGGGCCGCCATTTGCTGCCTTCGGTGGTGCATTATCAGGCGGACGCGCAGCGCGTCGGCTGGGAGGCGCGCCAACAGGCGGCGCAGGATCCGGCCAATACCGTCAGCTCCATCAAGCGCATGATGGGCCGCTCGTTGGCGGACGTGCAGCAGCGTTACCCGAACCTGCCGTATCAATTCCAGGCCAGCGACAACGGCCTGCCGCTGATCGTCACCGCCGCCGGTCCGGTTAACCCGGTCGGCGTCTCCGCCGATATCCTGCGGGCCCTGTCCGCGCGCGCGCAAGCGGCGCTGGAAGGGGAGCTGGATGGCGTGGTGATCACCGTTCCCGCCTACTTCGACGACGCGCAGCGCCAGGGCACCAAAGACGCGGCGCGTCTGGCCGGCCTGCACGTCCTGCGCCTGCTGAACGAACCGACCGCGGCGGCGATCGCCTATGGGCTGGACTCCGGCCAGGAAGGGGTGATCGCGGTTTACGATCTGGGCGGCGGCACCTTTGATATCTCCATTCTGCGTCTCAGCCGCGGCGTGTTCGAAGTGCTGGCCACCGGCGGCGATTCCGCGCTGGGCGGCGACGACTTCGATCACCTGCTGGCCGACTGGCTGCGCGAGCAGGCCGGCGTGGCCGATCGCAGCGACCACGGCGTGCAGCGCCAGCTGCTGGACGCCGCCATCGCCGCTAAAATCGCGTTGAGCGATGCCGACAGCGTGCGCGTCGAGGTGGCCGGCTGGCAGGGCGAGGTGACCCGCGCCCAGTTCGAAGCGCTGATCGCCCCGCTGGTGAAACGCACGCTGATGGCCTGCCGCCGCGCGCTGAAAGACGCCGGCGTCGCCGCCGACGAGGTGCTGGAAGCGGTGATGGTCGGCGGTTCCACCCGCGTGCCGCTGGTGCGTGAGCAGGTGGGCGCCTTCTTCGGCCGCACGCCGCTGACGTCGATCGATCCGGATAAAGTGGTCGCCATTGGCGCCGCGATCCAGGCCGACATTCTGGTGGGCAACAAGCCGGACAGCGACATGCTGCTGCTGGACGTGATCCCGCTGTCGCTGGGCCTCGAAACCATGGGCGGTCTGGTGGAGAAAGTGATCCCGCGCAACACCACCATTCCGGTGGCGCGCGCGCAGGAATTCACCACCTTTAAAGACGGCCAGAGCGCGATGATGATCCACGTGCTGCAGGGCGAGCGCGAGCTGGTGCAGGACTGCCGTTCGCTGGCGCGTTTCACGCTGCGCGGCCTGCCGCCGCTGCCTGCCGGGGGCGCGCACATTCGCGTCACCTTCCAGGTGGATGCCGACGGTCTGCTGAGCGTCACCGCGATGGAGAAATCCACCGGCGTCGAAGCTTCGATCCAGGTGAAGCCGTCGTACGGCCTGTCGGACAGCGAAATCGCCGGCATGATCAAAGATTCGATGGCCAACGCGCAAAGCGACGTGGGCGCGCGCAAGCTGGCGGAGCAACGCGTGGAAGCCGCGCGGGTGCTGGAAAGCCTGCAGGGCGCGCTGGCCAGCGACGCCGCGCTGCTGAGCGAGGCGGAAAGCCAGGCGATCGCCGCCGCGACCCAGGCGTTGCAGCAGGCGGTGCAGGGTGAAGATCCCGCCGCTATCGAAGACGCCATCAAAACATTAGATGCACAAACGCAAGATTTTGCCGCGCGCCGCATGGACGCTTCCATTCGCCGCGCGCTGGCTGGCCATTCTGTGGATGAGGTTTAACCATGCCTAAAATTGTTTTCCTGCCCCATCAAGATCTTTGCCCGGAAGGGGCGGTTCTGGAAGCTGAAAAAGGGGAGTCGATCCTCAACGTTGCGCTGCGCAACGGCATTGAAATCGAGCACGCCTGCGAGAAATCCTGCGCCTGCACCACCTGCCACTGCATCGTGCGTGAAGGCTTCGATTCGCTGGAAGAGAGCAGCGAGCTGGAAGACGACATGCTGGACAAGGCCTGGGGGCTGGAGCCGGAAAGCCGCCTGAGCTGCCAGGCGCTGGTCGCCGACGAAGATCTGGTGGTCGAAATGCCGCGCTACACCGTCAACCACGCGCGTGAGCATTAATTGTTAGCCGCAGCGCCAACCCGGAGATCATAATGGGACTGAAGTGGACCGACAGCCGAGAAATCGGCGAAGCCCTGTACGACCAATACCCGGACACCGATCCGAAAACCGTGCGTTTTACCGACATGCATCAGTGGATCTGCGATCTGGAAGAGTTCGACGACGATCCGCAGGCTTCCAACGAAAAAATACTGGAAGCGATCCTGCTGGTCTGGTTAGATGAAGCGGAGTAAATAGCGTAACGGGCTGCCATGGGCGGCCCGTTTATTTTGTATCCGACATACCCGTCGTCTTTCAAACCGCAGCGTTGTTACCTGCACGTAGTTACGTGGCCCATCCGTGGGCCACGCCCCAAGGGGCCGCTGCGAGCAGCGTTCAAATCTGCTCCCGGCAGATTTGTCTTACCCCAGTCACTTACCTGAGTAAGCTCCTGGGGATGAGATCGCTGGGCGCCTAGCTGCAATTTGAAATCCATAGGGTATGCAATAAAGCCCTAATGAAATAATAAAGGGAACATCCGGAGTAAGAAGGCTATGACAACAGAATTTATGCAGGTCACGCTGTCGCAACAACCTGCCGACGCCCGTTGGGGCGAAAAAGCGCTGCTCAGCACCAACGGCGAAGGGATGACCATCCACCTGACCGGCGCCGACAAGCTGGGCGCGATCCAGCGCGCGGGCCGCAAAATTGACGGTCAGGGCATCAAAAACGTCAAGCTGGCCGGCGACGGTTGGGACTTGGAAAACAGCTGGGCGTTTTGGCAGGGGTACCGCGGGCCGAAAGGGCAGCGCAACGTCGAATGGGCCGAGCTGCCGGAAGCCGCACGTCAGGAGCTGGATAAGCGCCTGAAGATCGTTGACTGGGTGCGTGACACCATCAACATGCCGGCGGAAGAGCTGGGGCCGGAGCAACTGGCGACCCGCGCCGTCGATCTGATGTGCGACGTCGGCTGCGATGCCGTCAGCTACCGCATCACCAAGGGCGAAGATCTGCGCGAGCAGAACTATGCCGGCATCCACACCGTCGGCCGCGGCTCCGAGCGCCCACCGGTGCTGCTGGCGCTCGACTTCAACCCGACCGGTAACCCGGATGCGCCGGTGTTCGCCTGCCTGGTCGGCAAGGGCATCACCTTCGATACCGGCGGTTATAGCCTGAAACAGAGCGCCTTTATGGACTCGATGAAGGCTGACATGGGCGGTGCGGCCACCATCACCGGCGCCCTGGCGCTGGCGGCGGCGCGCGGCCTGAAGCAGCGCGTGAAGCTGTACCTGTGCTGCGCCGACAACATGGTCAGCGGCAACGCTTTCAAACTGGGCGATATCATTCGCTACCGCAACGGCAAAACCGTTGAGGTGATGAACACCGATGCGGAAGGGCGCCTGGTGCTGGCCGACGGCCTGATCGACGCTTCTGAGCAGAACCCGCAGCTGATTATCGACTGCGCCACCCTGACCGGCGCCGCGAAAACCGCGGTCGGCAACGACTACCATGCGCTGTTCAGCTTCGACGACGCGCTGGCGCAGGAGCTGCTGAACAGCGCCACCGCCGAGCAAGAGCCGTTCTGGCGTCTGCCGCTGGCCGAGTTCCACCGCAGCCAACTGCCGTCCAACTTTGCCGAGCTGAACAACGTGGCCGGCCCGGCCTACACCGCCGGCGCCAGCACCGCGGCGGCCTTCCTGTCGCACTTCGTCAAGAACTACCAACAAGGCTGGCTGCACATCGACTGTTCCGCCACCTACCGCAAAGGCGCGGTGGAGCAGTGGTCGGCCGGCGCGACCGGTCTGGGCGTGCGTACCCTGGCCAACCTGCTGCTGAGCAAAACCAAATAATTGAACGCCCGCTGCGTCGGGCGCTAGAATGCGCATTATCTTCGGGGCCCAGCATGCTGGGCCTCGCTATTTGATCCCTGGAGTTTGCCATGAGTGCCCATCATCACGATGCCGCCCCGAGCGAGAACGAACTTGAACGCCTGCTGAAGCTGGCGGTGACGGAGCCGGCCCACCGCCCGGCGTTCTTCCGTGAACTGCTCGACGCCACGGTGCTGATCCTCGGCGACAGCGAGCAGGTGCAGCAGGACGGCGACATCGCGCTGAACGCGGATACGCCGGTCAATATCCAGCATTGGGAGAAGCAGGACGGCGGCAGCATCATTCCGTTCTTCACCTCGCTGGAAGCGCTGCAGAAAGCCGTTGAGGACGAACAGCCGTTCATCGCCATGCCGGCGCGGGTGCTGTTCGAAATCACCCAGGGCGCGGATCTGTTCCTCAACCCGAAGGCGGAGTACGGCAAGGAGTTCTACCCGGAAGAGGTGGCGATGCTGCTGGCGACCGGCGGCGTCGTCAAACCGGTGGAGCATTACGTCGATAAAGAGACCCAAATCCTGCTGGGGCAGCCCGAAGAGTACCCGTCGGCGATGGTGGATGCGTTGACCACGCTGTTCAGCCAGCGCAAGCCGGTGCGCCGCGCGTTTCTGGCGCTGATGCACGATCAGGCGGCGGACGAGAAGCCGAATCTGCTGATCGGGCTGGAAGTGGACGCCGAGCCGGCGGAGATCGAGGCGTTGATCAACGAGGCCGGCAGCGTCGCCAGCGAAACGGCGCCGAACGACGAACCGGTGGATTTCTGCCTGGTGTCGGAGAACGAGCGCGGCATCAGCCACTATCTTATCTCCCATACGCAGCCGTTTTATCAGCGCCGCTGGGGCAGCTGGCTGCGCAATTTGATCCCGTCTACCGACAAGACCCAGTAGCGCCGCCGCGTGGTCAAATATGAATCATGAAGATCATATTTTTTTAATGAAATGTTGATTTTCCCGTAGGCAAGCGTTAACGGCGCACATATAATCTGCGCCACTTGAGAAGGCCGGCAACATTGCAGACCGGCCTGTTTTGGAAGTCATACAGAGGCCATCATGACCGTAGAACGTACCTTTTCCATCGTTAAACCAAACGCTGTAGCCAACAACGACATCGGCGCTATCTACGCTCGTTTCGAGCGCGCCGGTTTCAAAATCATCGCCGCTAAAATGCTGCGTCTGACTCGCGAGCAAGCTGAAGGCTTCTACGCTGAGCACAAAGGCCGCCCATTCTTCGACGGTCTGGTTGAGTTCATGACCTCCGGCCCAATCATGGTGCAGGTTCTGGAATCTGAAAACGCCGTGCAGCGCAACCGCGACATCATGGGCGCAACCAACCCGGACAATGCGCTGGCTGGTACCCTGCGTGCCGACTACGCGGACAGCTTCACCGCTAACGCCGTTCACGGTTCCGATTCCGTTGAATCCGCACAGCGCGAAATCGCTTACTTCTTCAACGAAAGCGAAATCTGCGCACGTTAATCGTGCCGTTTCTTGGCTGATAACCAGGCATTCACCGGCTGATACAATAAAAATGCCCTGAATGCCTTTCAGCCGTAGCCACCCGCTACTAAAATTTGTACAATGCCGCGCCCCTGATAAGACGACTTGTCAGGGGCGTGTTTTTAGTGCCGCCACCCGAATCATGCGGGCTGAAATGCACAACTTACTGTCCATTCTTTAGCGCCATAACGTGTAATAACGAGGCCAGAGATCATTATGTTAGAACCCATCACGTCCGAGCACACCGTGTCTGAAAATAATTCGCTGACTACCCCCTCCGTTAACGTGGAGCAACCGGCTGCGGCCAAAATCAACCTGCTGGACCTGAACCGCCAGCAAATGCGCGAGTTCTTCGCCGAAATGGGCGAGAAACCGTTCCGCGCCGATCAGGTGATGAAGTGGATTTACCACTACTGCTGCGACGATTTCGAGCAGATGACCGACATCAACAAAGTCCTGCGCGGCAAGCTGCAACGCGTGGCGGAAATCCGCGCGCCGGAAGTGGCGGAAGAACAGCGTTCGGCCGACGGCACCATCAAGTGGGCGATTAAAGTCGGCGATCAGCAGGTCGAAACCGTGTATATCCCGGAAGCCGACCGCGCGACGCTGTGCGTCTCCTCGCAGGTAGGCTGCGCGCTGGAGTGCAAATTCTGTTCGACGGCGCAGCAGGGCTTCAACCGCAACCTGCGCGTGTCGGAAATCATCGGCCAGGTGTGGCGCGCGGCGAAAATCATCGGCGCGCTGAAGGTGACCGGCCAACGCCCGATCACCAACGTGGTAATGATGGGGATGGGCGAGCCGCTGCTCAACCTGAACAACGTGGTGCCAGCGATGGAAATCATGCTGGACGACTTCGGCTTTGGCCTGTCCAAACGCCGCGTGACCCTGTCTACCTCCGGCGTGGTGCCGGCGCTGGACAAGCTGGGCGACATGATCGACGTGGCGCTGGCGATCTCGCTGCACGCGCCGAACGACACCATCCGCGATGAGATCGTGCCGATCAACCGCAAGTACAACATCGAGACCTTCCTGTCCGCGGTGCGTCGCTATTTGGAGAAATCCAACGCCAACCAGGGCCGCGTGACCGTCGAGTACGTGATGCTGGATCATATCAACGACAGCACCGACGATGCGCATCAGCTGGCGGAAGTGCTGAAAGACACGCCGTGCAAGATCAACCTGATCCCATGGAACCCGTTCCCGGGTGCCCCTTACGGCCGCAGCTCCAACAGCCGGGTGGATCGTTTCTCCAAGGTGTTGATGGAATACGGCTTTACGACTATTGTTCGTAAAACCCGTGGTGACGATATCGACGCCGCCTGCGGGCAACTGGCGGGTGAAGTGATCGACCGTACCAAGCGTACCCTGAAGAAGAAAATGGCCGGGGAACCTATCAACGTACGGGCGGTCTGAATCCTATAGCACCATTTTTTGTTATCTAACAGCCTGTTATGCGAAAGCGTGTCGCTGGCGGGCGTTAGCTGACGGCCGATAAGGAAATGAATGCGGGCATGAAGCTGAAACTGTGGGGTGTGTGGCTGGCGGCCGGGTTGTTGGCCGGGTGTTCCGGTTCAGCGCCGGAAAAGGAAGCACAAGTCTCTGAGGCGGGCCAAACGCGGTTGCAGCTGGGCCTGGAGTACCTGCAGCAAGGCGACATGGACGCCGCGCGCCAGAACCTGGAAAAGGCGCTGGACGCGGCCCCGCAGGATTACCGCACGCAGTTGGGCATGGCGCTCTATGAGCAGCGGATCGGTGAAAATGCCGCGGCCGAACAGCGTTATCGGCAAGCGCTCAAACTTGCGCCGGGCAATGGCACCGTATTGAATAATTACGGTGCGTTTCTTTGCAGTTTAGGGCAGTATGTACCGGCGCAACAGCAGTTTAGCGCTGCGGCGCTGGCGCCCGATTATGGCCAGGTCGCCGACAGCCTGGAAAACGCAGGTTACTGTTTTCTCAAGGCCGGACAAAACGATGAGGCGCGCACGCTGTTGAGCCGCGCGCTGAAAGTCGATCCGGACAAAGGCACTCCGCTGTTGGCGGAGGCCGAAAAGCAATTTGGAGAAGGGAAGCGCGCCCAGTCGCAACTTTTATTGGATGTTTATCAGCATGTTCTGCCGGCCAGCGCCAGCAGCTTATGGTTACAGATTCGTTTCGCCGCGTTAGCCGGCCGTCAGGATAGCGTTCAACGCTATGGCAAGCAGCTAGCGCGAAGTTTTCCACAATCCAAACAGTACCAGCAGTTCTTAGCTAATGAATACTGAAGCCTCCCAAGATAAAACCGTATCCATGACGACGGGCCAGCGCCTGCGTCAGGCCCGTGAGCAACTCGGGCTGAGCCAACAGACCGTTGCAGAACGCCTGTGTCTCAAAATGTCCACCGTGCGCGATATCGAGGAAGACAGCGTGTCCGCTGACCTCGCTTCCACCTTCGTGCGCGGCTACATCCGTTCCTACGCCAAGCTGGTGCATTTGCCGGAAGACGAACTGCTGCCGATGCTGGCCAAGCAGGCGCCGTTGAAGATGGCGAAAGTGGCGCCGATGCAAAGCTTCTCGCTGGGCAAGCGCCGCAAGAAACGCGACGGCTGGCTGATGAGCTTCACCTGGCTTATCGTGTTCGTGGTGATCGGCCTGACCGGCGCCTGGTGGTGGCAAAACCACAAGGCCCAGCAGGAAGAGATCGCCACCATGGCCGATCAGTCCTCCGCGCAACTTTCGCAGAATAACGAAGGGCAGTCCGTGCCGCTGACCGACGGCAATGCCGATACCGGCACCAACGTGCCGTTGACCGACAACAGCGCCGCGCCGGCCGATACTGGCGCAGCGGCTCAGGCGCCGGCGGCGACCGCCCAGGCGCCGAGCGCGGCTCAGCAGCAGCCTGCCGTGGTGTCGCCAAGCCAGACCACCCTGCCGGAAACCGCGCCGGCGGCACAGGCGCCGTTGCCGACCGCCGATGCGGGCGTGGCTGCGCCGGCGGCCGATCCGAATGCGCTGGTGATGGATTTCTCCGCCGACTGCTGGCTGCAGGTGACCGACGCGAGCGGTAAGACGCTGTTCAGCGGCACCCAGAAGCAGGGTGGCAAGCTGAACCTGACCGGCACTGCGCCGTATAAACTGACCATCGGCGCGCCGGCGGCAGTTCAGATCCAGTATCAGGGTAAACCGGTTGATTTAAGCCGGTTCGTTAAGTCAAACCGTGTTGCTCGCCTGACCGTCGCCGCGCAGTAATCGCGCGGCACCGGTCGTGATGTCAGAGCAGCAATGGAGAGTAAGTAATGCATAACCAAGCGCCCATCAACCGTCGAAAATCTACACGCATTTACGTCGGCAAGGTGCCTATTGGTGATGGCGCGCCGATTGCCGTGCAGTCGATGACCAACACCCGTACCACCGATGTTGAAGCAACGGTTAATCAGATCAAAGCGCTGGAGCGCGTGGGCGTCGACATCGTCCGCGTTTCGGTTCCTACCATGGACGCCGCCGAGGCGTTCAAGCTGATCAAGCAGCAGGTCAACGTGCCGCTGGTCGCCGATATCCACTTCGATTATCGCATCGCGCTGCAGGTTGCCGAATACGGCGTAGACTGCCTGCGCATCAACCCGGGCAACATCGGCAACGAATCGCGCATTCGCTCGGTGGTGGACTGCGCCCGCGACAAGAACATCCCGATTCGCATCGGCGTCAACGGCGGCTCGCTGGAGAAAGACCTGCAGGAAAAGTACGGCGAACCTACGCCGGAAGCGCTGCTGGAATCCGCCATGCGCCACGTGGACATCCTCGAACGCCTCAACTTCGACCAGTTTAAGGTCAGCGTCAAGGCGTCGGACGTGTTCCTGGCGGTGCAATCCTACCGCCTGCTGGCGTCGCGCATCGATCAGCCGCTGCATCTGGGCATCACCGAAGCCGGCGGCGCGCGCAGTGGGTCGGTCAAATCGGCCATCGGCCTGGGCATGCTGCTGTCTGAAGGCATCGGCGACACCCTGCGCATCTCGCTGGCGGCGGATCCGGTCGAAGAAGTGAAGGTCGGTTTCGATATCCTGAAGTCGCTGCGCATCCGCGCGCGCGGTATCAACTTTATCGCCTGCCCGACCTGTTCGCGTCAGGAGTTCGACGTGATCGGCACGGTGAACGCGCTGGAGCAGCGCCTGGAAGATATCATCACGCCGATGGACGTTTCGATCATCGGCTGCGTGGTGAACGGCCCGGGCGAAGCGCTGGTGTCCACCATGGGCGTGACCGGCGGCCACAAGAAGAGCGGCTTCTATGAAGACGGCGTGCGCCAGAAAGAGCGTTTCGACAACGAACAGATGATCGACCAGTTGGAAGCGAAAATTCGCGCCAAGGCCGCGATGATGGACGAAAGCAACCGCATCACGGTCAACCTGCTGGAAAAATAAGCGTTATCGCTACACGGCGGGCCTGTTGGCCCGCTTGTTTATGAACCTGAAGGGCAGAAAACCGCATCCGCGTTGAATACCGGGCGGCAAAGTCCCTATAATCAGGTTCATTTTTACAGACAACGGACAGAGAACTCACGTGGCAAAGAACATTCAAGCCATTCGCGGCATGAACGACTACCTGCCGGAAGAAACGGCATTATGGCAGCGTATTGAAGGCACCCTCAAGCAGGTGCTGGGCAGCTACGGTTACAGCGAAATCCGGTTGCCGATTGTAGAGCAGACCCCGTTATTCAAACGCGCGATCGGTGAAGTGACCGACGTCGTGGAAAAAGAGATGTATACCTTCGAAGACCGCAACGGCGAAAGCCTGACGCTGCGTCCGGAAGGGACGGCCGGCTGCGTGCGCGCCGGCATCGAACATGGTCTGCTGTACAATCAGGAACAGCGTCTGTGGTACATCGGCCCGATGTTCCGCTACGAGCGCCCGCAGAAGGGTCGTTACCGTCAGTTCCATCAGCTGGGCGCGGAAGTGTTCGGCCTGCAAGGCCCGGACGTCGACGCCGAGCTGATCCTGCTGACCGCCCGCTGGTGGAAAGCGCTGGGCATCGCCGAGCACGTCAAGCTGGAGTTGAACTCCATCGGTTCGCTGGAGGCGCGCGCCAACTACCGCGACGCGTTGGTGGCGTTCCTGGAGCAGCACGTCGAGGTGCTGGACGAAGACTGCAAACGCCGCATGTACAGCAATCCGCTGCGCGTGCTGGACTCCAAGAATCCTGAGGTGCAGGCGCTGCTGAACGACGCGCCGCGCCTGTCCGAGTACCTGGATGAAGAATCCCGTGCTCACTTCGCCGGTCTGTGTGAACTTTTGGCGCAGGCAGGTATCCCATATACCGTTAACGAGCGCCTGGTGCGCGGTCTGGATTACTACAACCGCACCGTGTTTGAGTGGGTAACCACCAGCCTGGGCGCGCAGGGCACCGTCTGCGCGGGCGGCCGTTACGACGGCCTGGTCGAGCAACTGGGCGGCCGCGCCACCCCGGCGGTCGGTTTCGCCATGGGCCTCGAACGCCTGGTGTTGCTGGTGCAGGCGGTTAACCCGGAATTCAAGGCGCCGTCGGCTATCGACGTGTACGTCATCTCTTCCGGCGCGGGCACCCAGAGCGCGGCGATGCAGCTGGCTGAACAGGTGCGCGACGCGGCGCCGCAGCTGAAGCTGATGACCAATTACGGCGGCGGCAACTTCAAGAAGCAGATCACCCGTGCGGACAAATGGGGCGCGCGCATCGCGCTGATCCTGGGTGAGAGCGAAGTGGCGGCGCAGCAGGTGGTGGTGAAAGACCTGCGCAGTGGTGAACAAGAAACGCTGGCGCAAAGCGAAGTCGCTGCGCGTCTGGCTTTGATGTTAGGTTAAGGAGAAGGACACCGTGGAAGTCTATACCACTGAAAACGAACAAGTCGACGCACTGCGTCGGTTCTTTGCCGAGAACGGCAAAGCGCTGGCGGTGGGCGTGGTGCTCGGAATTGGTGCCCTGGTTGGCTGGCGTTACTGGCAGAGCCATGAAAACTCCAACATGATGGCTGCGTCGCAATCCTATCAGGAAGCCAGCGATCGTCTGGCGGCCGGCAAGCCGGATGACGTGGCTGCCGCGGAGAAATTTGTCCAGGCTAACGGCAACAGCTACGGCGTATTGGCCGCGCTGCAGTTGGCCAAGCACTTTGTCGAACAGAATGATTTCGCCAAGGCGGAACAGCAATTGGCGCTGGCGCAGGGCCAGACCAAAGATGACAACCTGTTGGCGATGATCGACCTGCGTCTGGCGCGCGTCCAGCTGCAGGAGAAAAAGCTGGATGAAGCGCTGAAAACGCTGGATGGCGTGAAAGGCGAAGGCTGGGCGGCGATGATGCAGGATGTGCGCGGCGATGTGCTGCTGGCCAAGGGCGACGCCAAGGGCGCGCGCGAAGCTTACAGCAAGGGCATTGAGTCCAACGCTTCTCAGGCGCTGCAGGTTCTGCTGCGCATGAAATTGAATAACTTGTCCAGCTAAGGGGAATTCCCATGCAATTGCGTAAAACACTCTTGGTCGGACTGGTTTCCGCTGCCTTGCTGAGTGGTTGCTCGCTGTTTAACAGCGAAGAAGACGTGGTTACCATGTCGCCGTTGCCGAAAGTTGAAAATCAGTTTACGCCGAGCAAGGCGTGGAGCACCTCGGTGGGCGACGGCATCGGTGAGTATTACTCCCACCTGCGTCCGGCCTATCAGGACAGCACCATTTACGCCGCCGATCGCTTCGGCATCGTGAAAGCGATGGACGCCGACAGCGGCAACGAGAAGTGGAAGGTCAATCTCTCCGAGAAGACCGGCTTCTTCTCCAGCAACCTGTCTGCGCTGCTGTCGGGCGGCCTGACGGTCGCGGGTGACAAGGTTTACGTCGGCAGCGAAAAAGCGGTGGTTTACGCATTGAACACCGCCGACGGCGCCATCGCCTGGCAGACCAAAGTGGCCGGCGAAGCGATCTCCCGTCCGGTTGTCAGCGACGGCATGGTGTTGGTGCACACCTCCAACGGCATGCTGCAGGCGCTGAACGAAGCCGACGGCGCGGTGAAATGGACGGTTAACCTGGACATGCCTTCGCTGTCGCTGCGCGGTGAATCCGCGCCGGCCGTCGCTTTTGGCGCCGCCATCGTCGGCGGTGACAACGGCCGCGTCAGCGCCGTGCTGATGCAGCAGGGTCAACTGATCTGGCAACAGCGTATTTCTCAGCCGAGCGGCGCGACCGAAATCGATCGCCTGAACGACGTGGACACCACGCCGGTGATCGTTGATGGCGTGGTCTACGCGCTGGGCTACAACGGCAACCTGACGGCGCTGGATCTGCGTTCCGGCCAGATCATCTGGAAACGCGAGCTGGGTTCGGTGAATGATTTCATCGTCGACGCGGGCCGCATCTACCTGATCGACCAAAACGATCGCGTCGTCGCGCTCAGCACCGAAGGCGGCGTGACCGTGTGGACGCAGAGCGATCTGCTGCACCGCAACCTGACGCCGCCGGTGATGTATAATGGTTATCTGGTGACCGGTGACGCCGAAGGCTATCTGCACTGGATCAACACCACCGATGGCCGTTTTGTCGCCCAGCAGGAAGTGGACAGCTCCGGCTTCCTGTCTGCGCCGATGGTGGCCGGCGACAAGCTGGTCATCCAGGCTCGCGGCGGGAAAGTTTACGCTTTCACCCGCTAACGCCGCTCGTCGCAAGGCTTGAAAACGGCTCCTGAATGTTCAGGGGCCGTTTCGTATTTTTATAAGCTGCACCGCTGGTGTCTATCCACAGTGCAGTAACGCATTGATTATTAAGTAATGAGGCTTCAAAAATGATACCTGTCGTCGCGCTGGTCGGGCGCCCGAATGTGGGTAAATCCACCTTGTTCAACCGTTTAACCCATACGCGCGATGCGCTGGTGGCGGATTTCCCGGGGCTGACGCGTGACCGCAAGTATGGTCGTGCTGAAATCGAAGGCAATGAATTCATCATCGTCGATACCGGCGGTATCGACGGCACCGAAGACGGCGTCGAAACGCGCATGGCCGGTCAGTCGCTACTGGCGATCGAAGAGGCGGACATCGTGCTGTTCATGGTCGACGCCCGCGCCGGCCTGATGCCGGCGGATCAGGGCATCGCTCAGCACCTGCGCAGCCGCCAGAAGGCGACCTTCCTGGTGGCCAACAAGACCGACGGCCTGGATCCGGATACCGCCACCGCCGATTTCTACTCGCTCGGCCTGGGTGAAGTGTTCGCTATCGCCGCTTCCCACGGCCGTGGCGTGACCCAGCTGATCGAACACGTGCTGGTGCCGTTCGTGCCGGAAAAACCGGAAGACGTCGAGCTGACCGAGGAAGAGGCCAACGCCGCTTACTGGGCCGAGCAAAACGGCGAAACGCTGGAAGGCGAAGAAGACGAAGAGCCGGAAGAAGCGTTCAACCCGCAGGATCTGCCGATCAAACTGGCGATCGTCGGTCGTCCGAACGTTGGTAAGTCTACGCTCACTAACCGCATCCTCGGCGAGGAGCGCGTGGTGGTGTATGACATGCCGGGCACCACCCGCGACAGCATCTACATTCCGATGGTGCGCGACGAACGCGAATATGTGCTGATCGACACCGCCGGGGTGCGTAAACGCGGCAAGGTGACCGAAACCGTCGAGAAGTTCTCGGTGATCAAAACCCTGCAGGCGATTGAAGACGCCAACGTCGTGCTGCTGGTGATCGACGCGCGTGAAGGCATCTCCGATCAAGATCTCTCGCTGCTCGGCTTTATCCTCAATAGTGGGCGCTCACTGGTGATTGCGGTCAACAAGTGGGACGGCATGAGCGAAGAAGATCGCGAGCACGTGAAAGAGATGCTCGACCTGCGTCTGGGCTTCGTTGACTTCGCGCGCGTGCACTTCATTTCCGCTCTGCACGGCAGCGGCGTCGGCAACCTGTTCGAATCGGTGCAGGAAGCCTACGAGTGCGCAACCCGCCGCGTAAATACCTCGATGCTGACCAAAATCATGCAGATGGCGGTTGACGATCACCAGCCGCCGTTGGTGCGCGGCCGCCGCGTGAAGCTGAAATATGCCCACGCCGGCGGTTACAACCCGCCGATCGTGGTGATCCACGGCAACCAGGTCAGCGATCTGGCCGATTCGTACAAACGCTATCTGATGAACTACTTCCGCCGCTCGCTGAACGTGATGGGGACGCCGATCCGCATCCAGTTCAAAGAGGGGGACAACCCGTTCGCCGGCAAACGCAACCTGCTGACGCCGACCCAGATGCGTAAGCGCAAGCGCCTGATGAGCCACCTGAAAAAGAGCAAGTAATCGCTCATGTGGGGCGCGGCAGTGATGCCGCGCCCCTTTTTTATTGGCCCGAAATCGTTTTATTATCTGAAGATTACCTCGCCTGCCTGAAGGAACACCATGTCCTGGGAAACCTGGAGTTTTGCGTTCAACGTCACCGTGCCGAATCTGTTGATGATGCTGCTGGGGATCCTGCTGCGCCATTGGCGCCTGATGGATGACCGCTTTGTCGACGGCGCGACCCGCCTGGTGTTCAATCTGGCGCTGCCGTGCCTGCTGTTTTTCAGCATCGCCACCAACCACCCGCAGCTGCTCGGCAACCTGCCGCTGGTGCTGTTTGGCGCGGTCGGCACGCTGGCGACCTTCCTGCTCCTGGAGCTGGCCGCCAAGTGGCTGGTGAAAGAGCCGCGTGAGCGAGGGGTGTTCGTACAGGGCGGTTTCCGCGCCAATACCGCCATCGTCGGCCTGGCCTACGCCATGACCGCCTACGGCAGCGAAGGGATTGCGCTCGCCTCGCTGTACCTGACGGTGACGGTGATCCTGTTCAACGTGCTGTCGGTCATCACCCTCACACGCAGCCTGCAGGGCGGGCAGGGCAAGAAAATCAGCCACCTGTCTTTGCTGCGCAGCATCGTTACCAATCCGCTGATCATTGGTCTGGTGTGCGGGCTGCTGTATGCGCAAACCGGGCTGGGCATCCCGACGGTGATCCGCCAGACCGGCAGCTATATCTCCGCGCTGTCGCTGCCGCTGGCGCTGCTGTGCACCGGCGCCAGCCTGGATTTTCGCGCCATGTTCCGCTCGTCCAACGTGGCGGCGCTGTCGTCGGCGGCCAAGCTGTTTCTGGTGCCGTGCCTGATGACGCTGGCCGGCTGGCTGTGCGGGTTTCAGGGGGCGGCGCTGGGCATTATCTTCCTGTTTTCCGCCACGCCGACCGCTTCGGGCAGCTATGTGATGACGCGCGCCATGGGCGGCAACGCCACGCTGGCGGCCAACATTATCGCCATCACCACCGTCGGTTCGTTCTTCACCACCGCGTTGGGGATCTATTTCTTGCGCTCATGGGGCGCGATTTAACCAGGAGTCGTTATGGAAGCGCACTGTCCGCACTGCCGTCAGACCATGAAGTGGGTAGCGGGTCACTACCATTGTGAAGCCTGTCAGCACGATTATCGGCAGCTGGCGAGCTGCCCGGCGTGCGGGCAGCCGCTGCAAGAATTGAAAGCCTGCGGGGCGGTGGATTACCTGTGCCAGAACGGGCACGGGCTGATCTCCAAAAAACGGGTGAATTTCAGCTATCAGCCGCTGTAAGTCCTCACTCATCCACCTGGCCGGTTTTCCACAGATCCACCAGCGCCTGCGGCGCGCTGCTTTCCGGGATTAACAGCACGATCTCAGTGCTCAGGGTGGGGCTGGTGTAGTTGATTTGCACGCGGTAGTAGCGCTGGTCGCCGCAGCCGGGGGAGGTGGGCTGGCCTTCTTCCTGCGCATAGGGTAGCGTCTGGTTCAGCAACTGATTCAGGCGCTGCCGCTGCTCCGGCGTGATATCGGCCAGCGCGATGCGGCGCTGGCCCGCCAGTTTGGGAATGTAGGCGAAGCCTCCCTCGCGCGCCAGCTCAATGACCGTATCCTGATTGAGCGTCGGCAGCGGTTTCATTATTCCACCCCCACCTGATGCCAGGCTTGCTGCACCTTGTCCGCCACGCTCTGGTCGAAACGCGCTAGCGCATGTTTCACCGTGGTGCGGGCGAAGGTGGCGAAGTCGGCGTTTTGCGGCAGCGCTTTGTCGCACACCGTGTCATACCAGACGTAACCGGCTTTCTCCCAGGCGAAGCCGCCCAGCGCCGTCGCCGCCAGGTAGAAGGCGCGGTTGGGGATGCCGGAGTTGAGGTGCACGCCGCCGTTGTCTTCCTTGGTCTGGATATAATCCTTCATGCTGGCGGGCTGCGGGTCTTTGCCCAGCAGCGGATCGTCGTAGGCGGTGCCGGGTGCCGACATCGAGCGCAGCCCTTGGCCTTTGATGCCCTCGGCGAGCAGCCCGGCGCCGATCAGCCAGTCGGCTTTATCGGCGGTTTGCTGCAGGTGGAACTGCTTGACCAACGAGCCGAATACGTCGGACAGCGTTTCATTGAGCGCCCCGGACTGCTGATAGTAGATCAACCCGGCTTCGCTCTCGGTCACGCCGTGCGCCAGCTCGTGGCCGACCACGTCGATGGCGATGGTGAAACGGTTGAAGATTTCGCCGTCACCGTCGCCGAACACCATCTGCTGGCCGTTCCAGAAGGCGTTCTGGTACTCCTTGCCGTAGTGTACGCTGCCGACCAGCGGCAGCCCCTGGTTATCCAGTGAATTGCGGCGATAGGCCTGCCAGAAGAAATCGTAGGTGACACCGAGGTAGTCGTAGGCTTCGTCCACCGCCACATCGTGGTTGCTGGGCTGGCCCTCTTTGCGCACCTGTTTGCCGGGCAGCTGGGTGCCGTTCTGGGCGTCGTAGATATCGCGGAGCGCTTCGCCGGCTCGGGCGTTTTTCTCGGTCGGCGAACGCAGCGGCTTGTTGCCGAGCAGGCTTTGCACGTGGTTCAGCGTGTGCAGCGCGCAGTCGCGCTGCGGGGCGTTGCCGTGTTCAATGATGCGGCGCAGCATGTAGGGAGGAATGACGGAACGCATGCGCTGGGCTGGCATAGTGGCTCTCCTTAGGCAAAAATTTTACCTCATCGAATGAATGCACTGTGCCTAAGTGTAGCCTACTCGTCATAAAGCCTGTGGTCATGCGTGCTCACCGCCGGCGCGGTCTTGTGCGGGCTGATGCGTCGCACCGAGGTGCGCACCGCCAGCCGGCCGTGCAGCAGCAGATTGCACGGCGGCGCGTCGGCGCGCAGCATGCGCCGCTGCAGCAGCTGGATCGCCTCGTAGCCCAGCTCGTCGCGCGGCACCTGCACCGAGGTCAGCGGCACATCGTGGATTTCCGCCAGATTGAAGCCGTCGGTGCTCATCACCGAGACGTCGCCCGGCACGCTCAGCCCCCGCTTGTTGAGCGCTTTGACCGCCCCGACCGCCATGTAGTCACCGCCGGCCAGGATCGCCGTCGGCAGCGGGGAGTGGCCGTGGATGCCATCGAGATAGGTGGTCAGCGCCTGCTCGGCCTCTTCGCCGCCGAAGCCGGAGGTGGTGATCAGATGGCGGCCGTCGTCGAACGGCAGATGATGCCGGGCGTAGGCCTGCCGGATGCCCGCCAGCCGCAGCTCCATGGTGTGGCGGCGCAGACACTGCAGATTGAGGATATGGCTGTGCCCCTGCTGGAACAGGTAGCTGGCGGAATAGTCGCCGATCAGCTGATGATCCGGCGAGACGCTGTCCAGCCGCATCTGCCGATCGCTGCAGTTGATCAGCACGCAGGGCTTGTGCAGATCGGCGGCCAGGGTGTGGATATGCTCGTCGTCGATGCCGATGATCAGCGCCGCTTCGGTGTGCGGGTCGCTCATCTTTTCCAGAAACAGCGCGCTGTCGCTGTGTTGCTCTTCCAGCCCGCAGTAGCGGATGCGCACCTCGTGCTCCATCAGCGCGGCGGCGATACCCTGAATGACCTTGTAGTAGAAGATGTCGGTGCGTACGTCGAACGCGCGCTGCGGCGCGAACACCATCACATTGTTCAGCATCAGTCGGCCGCTGGAAATGCCCTGCAGAATGCCGTTTTGCTGCGCACAGTCCAGCACCTTGCGGCGCGCCTCGGCGCTGGTGTTGGCCTTGCCTGCCAGCACGCGGGAAACGGTGCTGATCGACAGCCCGGTTTGGCGGGCGATCTCCTGAATTTTCAGCTTTCCGTTCATTCTGTGATCTCCTTCAAATTCGTCCGTGAGAATATTTTCATTGCAGATTTTCAGCGTCTTGACCGGATTTCTTGGTCATTATGACTATTTTTTCACCCGCCTGTGAAAATCTTTGCAAAAAACAGCGTTTCGCTGCGCGCTCTCGCTGAGTAGTCTGCATTGGTACACCAATTTTAGCGACCTGTCAGTCCAATTTTAACGGTGTGCGAAAATGAAAACAAAAATAAATCATGGGGTTGTGATTGTCTGTCGGCCAATGATATGGCGCCGACCCGTTTTCACCGTCCCGTGTTTGATAGCACAACGTACCCTACCAAAACGCGCGTCGCCGTAGTCGGCGGCCGCGGGGAGAGAACCGATGAGTGTGGAGATCAATCAGGCGGTCGCGCAGAGCGGCCGGCGCAAGTTCAAATCGCTGCGCTGGTGGATGCTGGCGCTGTTCTTGCTGGGCGTGACGGTCAACTACATCACCCGCAACTCGCTGGGCATTCTGGCGCCGGAGCTGAAAACCAGCCTGAACATGAGCACCGAGCAATATGCCTGGGTGGTGGCGTCGTTCCAGCTGGCCTACACGGTGTTTCAGCCGATCTGCGGCTGGCTGATCGACGTTATCGGCCTGAAGATGGGCTTTCTGATCTGTGCCGGCATCTGGGCGGTGGTGTGCATGCTGCACGCCGGCGCCGGCAGCTGGCTGCAACTGGCCATTCTGCGTTTCTTCATGGGGGGCGCGGAGGCGGCGGCCACCCCGGCCAACGCCAAGGCGATCTCCGACTGGTTTCCGAAGAAGGAGCGGCCGATCGCTGCCGGCTGGGCGGGCGTCGGTTTCTCCATCGGCGCCATGCTGGCGCCCCCGATCATCGTCATCGCTCACGTCTCCTTCGGCTGGCAGGGCGCCTTCCTGTTCTCCGGCGGGCTGGCGCTGATCTGGGTGGTGCTGTGGTGGCTGTTCTACCACTCGCCGCAGCAGCACCCGAACCTCAGCCAGCAAGAGCTGGATCTGATCCGCGAAGATAACGAACCGGTGCTGCCGAAGCTGCCGTTCCTCACCTCGCTGGCCAGCCTGTGCAAGAACAAGAAGTTTTACGGCATCGCCATCCCGGCCTTCCTCGCCGAGCCGGCCTGGGCGGTATTCAGCTTCTGGGTGCCGCTGTACCTGGCCACCGAACGCGGCATGGATCTGAAACAGATCGCGATGTTCGCCTGGCTGCCGTTCCTGGCGGCGGATATCGGCAGCGTCGCCAGCGGCTATCTCACCACCCTGTACCGCAAATGGTTCGGCTGCAGCCGCGTCAACTCGGTGGTCGCCAGCTCGGTGACCGGCGCTTTCCTGATGGTGTCGCTGGCGTTCGTCGCGATCACCCAAAATCCCTATGTGGCGATCGCGCTGATCTCGATCGGCGGCTTCGGCCACCAGGTGATCTCCTGCATGCTCAGCGCGCTGGTGGTGGAGTCGTTCGATAAAAACCAGATGGCGACGGTCAACGGCATGCGCGGCTCCAGCGCCTGGATCGCCAGCTTCCTGTTCACGCTGCTGATCGGCGCGGTGTCCGACACCATCGGCTTCAACCCGCTGTTTATCGCCATGGGCTTCTTCGATCTGATCGGCGCTGTGTTCCTGATTGCCCTGATCGCCGAGCGCGGCGGTAAGAAAACCCCTTCACACAGCTAAGTGGGATATTTATGAAAACCTTGAAAAATTGGACGCTGGCGGCGCAGCATGCCGACCATGTCGAGCTGCTGGTCGATGAACGTCACCGTTTCTGTCTGTACGTGTTGGAAGACGGTTTGTTCCGCGTGTTGATCAAGCGCAACGGTGAGCTGGCGCTGGATCGCACCTGGAGCATCGCGCCGCAGGAGGATGTGCCTTGGGAAGGGCGCGAACGGCTCAGCGTCGCCGGCTTCAGCCTGCCGGGCTATCAGCTGCGCCAGGAGAGCGGTCGGCTGGTGGTCAGCACGCCGCTGCTGCGCGTGACGGTGCATCAGCCGCTGTGGTTGGAATGGGAGCATTGCAATGCCGCCGGCGAGTGGCGGCCGCTGGCGGCGGATCGGCCAACCAGCGCCTACCTGCTCAATGCGCACGGCGACGGCGTGGCGCACTACCAACGCCGCTTCGCCGATGAGCGCTATTACGGCCTGGGGGAGAAAACCGGCGATCTGGAGCGCACCGGCCGCCGCTTCGAGATGCGCAACCTGGACGCCATGGGCTACAACGCCGCCAGCACCGATCCGCTGTACAAGCACATTCCGTTCACCATCACCCGCGGGCCGGAGGCGAGCTTCGGTCTGTTCTACGACAACCTGAGCAGCTGCTGGTTGGATCTGGGCAACGAGATCGACAACTACCACGCGGCCTATCGCCGCTATCAGGCCGAAGCGGGCGATCTGGATTACTACCTGTTCCTCGGGCCGAAGGTATTGGACGTCACCAAGGCGTTCGTGCGCCTGACCGGCCGCACCCACTTCGGGCCGAAGTGGAGCTTGGGCTACAGCGGCTCGACCATGCACTACACCGACGCGCCGGACGCCCAGCAGCAGTTGCAGCAGTTCATCGCGCTGTGCCGCCAGCACGCCATTCCCTGCGACTCTTTCCAGCTGTCGTCGGGCTACACCTCGATCAACAACAAGCGCTACGTGTTCAACTGGAACTACGACAAGGTGCCGCAGCCCAAGCTGCTCAGCCAGGCGTTTCACGACGCTGGCCTCAGGCTGGCGGCCAACATCAAGCCGTGCCTGCTGCAGGATCACCCGCAGTATCAGGCGGTGGCGGCGCAGGGGCTGTTTATCCGCGATTCGCAAAGCGACGCGCCGGAGCGCTCCAGCTTCTGGGACGACGAGGGATCGCACCTCGACTTCACCAATCCGGCGACGGTGCGCTGGTGGCAGCAGGGTGTCACGCAGCAACTGCTGGAGATGGGCATCGATTCCACCTGGAATGACAACAACGAGTACGAAGTGTGGGATGGCGAAGCGCGCTGCCACGGCTTTGGACGGCCGATCGCCATCAAGCATATCCGACCGGTGATGCCATTGCTGATGATGCGCGCCTCGATGGAGGCCCAGCAGCGCTTCGCGCCGCAGCGGCGGCCGTACTTGATCTCGCGCTCCGGCTGCGCCGGCATGCAGCGCTATGTGCAGACCTGGAGCGGCGACAACCGCACCAGTTGGCAGACGCTGCGCTACAACATCCGCATGGGGCTGGGCATGAGCCTGTCCGGGCTGTATAACCTCGGCCACGACGTCGGCGGCTTCTCCGGCGACAAACCGGACGCGGAGCTGCTGGTGCGCTGGGTGCAAAACGGCGTGATGCACCCGCGTTTCACCATCCACTCCTGGAACGACGATGCTACGGTCAACGAGCCCTGGATGTACCCGGCCGCCACCCCGGCGGTGCGTGAGGCGATCAACCTGCGTTACCGGCTGCTGCCGTATTTCTACACTCTGCTGTGGCAGGCCTGCGCCGACGACGAGCCGATGCTGCGCCCGACTTTCCTCGATCACGAACAGGATGCGCGCACCTTCGGCGAGAACGACGATTTTCTGATCGGCCGCGATCTGCTGGTGGCCAGCGTGGTGGAGCCGGGGCAGCGCCGGCGTTCGGTATATCTGCCGGACAACGGCGAAGGCTGGTACTGCTTCTACAGCGGCCAATGGTTCGGCGGCGGCCAGACGGTGACGCTGGAGGCGCCGCTGGAGCGTTTGCCGCTGCTGGTGCGCGCCGGGGCGGCGCTGCCGCTGTCGCAGTGGCTGGCGCATGTGGATGTGGCCGCCGACGATCGGCGCGAGCTGCGGCTGTTTCCGCTCAAGGGCTGCGGCGCAAGCAGCGGGCTGCTGTTTGAGGACGACGGTGAAAGCGAAGGCTGGCGACAGGGCGATGCGCTGTGGCTGCGTTGGGAAATGCGCTGCGACCATCAGCGCATCATGCTGGATATCACGACGGAAGGGCGTTTCCGCCTGGCCTGGCGCACGTTGGCGCTCAGCCTGCCGGAAGGCGAAATGCGCGCGCTGTGGGTGAACGGCGAACCGGGCGAGCGTTTTACGCTGGAGTAGGGGTTACTCGGCCGCGCGTTTCTTGCGCGGCTTCTTGGCGACGGTGATGGTTTTCACCTCGCTTTCCACCCAGCCGTCCTGCAGGCGGGTTTTCAGCAGTTCGCCGACCTGCGCCTGCTTGGTGGTTTTCAGCAGCTCGCCGCGCGGGGTTTGCGTCACGCTGTAGCCGCGCGCCAGCGTCGCCAGCGGGCTGACGGTTTCCAGTTGGCTGCAGGCCACGCCGAAGCGCTGGCGGTAGGCGTTAAGCTGCCGCTCCATCGCCTGCTGCAGGCGGTATTCCTGCTGCTGTACGCGCTGTTGGTAGCGGTGAATGCGGCCCTGCGGCTGCACCTGCGCCAGCCGCTGCTGGGCGCGTTCGCTGCGGCGGGCGGCCAGGCGCAGCTGTTGCTGCATGCCGTCTTCCATCCGGCGCTGCAGCTTGAACAGCAGCGTCTGCTGGCGCGCCAGGCGCAGATGCGGATGCTGCTGCTGTAAACGGTGGTGAATGCGGGTGAACTGCTGCTGGCGCTGCGCCAGATAGTAATCCATCGCCATCTCCAGCCGCTGCTGCTGCGACTGCAGCTGGCGTAATAGCTCAAGCTGATTGCGGCTGACCAGTTCGGCGGCGGCGGAAGGGGTCGGCGCGCGCAGATCGGCGACGAAGTCGGCGATGGTGACGTCGGTTTCATGGCCGACGGCGCTGACGATCGGAATGCGGCTGGCGAAGATCGCCCGCGCCACGCGTTCGTCGTTGAAGCTCCACAAATCCTCCAGTGAACCGCCGCCGCGGCCGACGATCAATACGTCGCATTCGTCGCGGCGGTTGGCGGCCTCGATGGCGCGCACGATCTGCATCGGCGCTTCCGCGCCCTGCACCGAGGTGGGGTAGATGACGATCGGCAACGACGGATCGCGCCGCTGCAATACCTGCAGAATATCGTGCAGCGCCGCGCCGCTGGCGGAGGTGATCACCCCGACGCGTTTGGCCGGGGCGGGCAGCGGCTGCTTGAACTGCTGATCGAACAGCCCTTCGGCGCTCAGGCGCTGTTTCAGCTGCTCGAACTGTTGCTGCAGCAGGCCGTCGCCGGCGGGCTGCATGCTCTCGGCGATCAGCTGGTAGTCGCCGCGCGGTTCATACAGCGTGATGCTGGCGCGCACCAGGACCTGCTGGCCGTTTTGCGGCCGGAAGGTGACGCGGCGGTTGCTGTTGCGGAACATCGCGCAGCGCACCTGGGCGCGATCGTCTTTCAGCGTGAAATACCAGTGGCCGGAGGCGGGCTGGGAAAGGTTGGAGATCTCGGCGGAGAGCCAAATCTGTCCCATTTCCATTTCCAGCAGTTGGCGAACCGTCTGATTGAGGCGGCTTACGGTAAAAATGGAAGGCGAAACAGGTAGCGACATGTGACCCAGATCAAATTTCAAAACAATCACTTAATTGGTTGATACTACATGGCTGAAAAAGGTAATCAAGACTTTTTGTAAGAAAGTGCTGGAGGCAACCGATTCCGCTCTGTATAATGCCGCGGCAATATTTTATCTTTTTCACAGCCCACCCTGGTGAGATATTGCCCATGCTACGTATCGCTAAAGAAGCTCTGACGTTTGACGACGTCCTCCTGGTTCCAGCCCACTCCACGGTTCTGCCTAACACCGCAGAGCTCGGCACCCAACTGACCAAAACCATCCGCCTGAACATCCCTATGCTGTCCGCAGCCATGGATACCGTTACCGAATCCGGCCTGGCCATCGCGCTGGCGCAGGAAGGCGGCCTGGGCTTCATCCACAAAAACATGTCCATCGAGCGCCAGGCTGAAGAAGTCAGCCGCGTGAAGAAGCATGAAAGCGGCGTAGTTACCGACCCGCAGACCGTTACCCCATCCACCACGCTGCAGGAAGTGAAAGAGCTGACCGCGCGCAACGGCTTCGCCGGTTACCCGGTCGTCACCGAAGACAACGAGCTGGTCGGCATCATCACCGGCCGCGACGTGCGTTTCGTGACCGATCTGACCCAGCCGGTCACCGCGGTCATGACGCCGAAAGATCGCCTGGTCACCGTGAAAGAAGGTGAAGCGCGCGACGTGGTGCTGCAGAAGATGCACGAAAAGCGCGTAGAAAAAGCGCTGGTGGTGGACGACAGCTTCCACCTGCTGGGCATGATCACCGTTAAAGACTTCCAGAAAGCGGAACGCAAACCGAACGCCTGTAAAGACGAGCACGGCCGTTTGCGCGTGGGCGCGGCGGTCGGCGCCGGCGCCGGCAACGAAGAGCGCGTTGACGCGCTGGTGGCGGCAGGCGTTGACGTTCTGCTGATCGACTCCTCGCACGGCCACTCCGAAGGCGTGTTGCAGCGCATCCGCGAAACCCGCGCCAAATACCCGGATCTGCAGATCGTCGGCGGCAACGTCGCGACCGCAGCGGGCGCCAAAGCGCTGGCTGAAGCCGGCGTGAGCGCGGTGAAAGTCGGTATCGGCCCTGGCTCCATCTGTACTACCCGCATCGTGACCGGCGTGGGCGTACCGCAGATCACCGCCATCGCCGACGCGGTGGAAGCGCTGGAAGGCACCGGCATCCCGGTTATCGCCGACGGCGGCATCCGCTTCTCCGGCGACATCGCCAAAGCGATCGCCGCGGGCGCATCCTGCGTGATGGTCGGCTCCATGCTGGCGGGCACCGAAGAATCCCCGGGCGAAATCGAGCTGTATCAGGGCCGTTCGTTCAAATCTTACCGCGGCATGGGCTCGCTGGGCGCGATGTCCAAAGGCTCTTCCGACCGTTACTTCCAGACCGATAACGCCGCCGACAAACTGGTGCCGGAAGGTATCGAAGGCCGCGTGGCCTATAAAGGCATGCTGAAAGCCATCGTGCACCAGCAGATGGGCGGCCTGCGCTCCTGCATGGGCCTGACCGGCTGCGCCACCATCGACGATCTGCGCACCAAGGCGGAGTTCGTGCGCATCAGCGGCGCCGGCATTCAGGAAAGCCACGTGCACGACGTGACCATCACCAAAGAGTCGCCGAACTACCGCATGGGCTAATGCCTTAACCTCTCCTGAGTGAGAGGCCGGGGTGGGGCGTTAAGCCCCATCCCGAAACACACATTTTCGCTCTTTTTCTCTTGTTGCTGGAATTCGCCTCACATGACACAAAATATCCATAAGCATCGCATCCTGATACTGGACTTCGGTTCGCAATACACCCAACTGGTCGCCCGCCGCGTGCGCGAAATCGGCGTTTACTGCGAACTGTGGGCCTGGGACGTTAGCGAAGAGCAGATCCGCGAATTCAACCCAAGCGGCATCATCCTCTCCGGTGGCCCGGAAAGCACCACCGAAGCCGGCAGCCCGCGCGCCCCGGACTACGTGTTCAACGCCGGCGTGCCGGTGCTGGGCGTGTGCTACGGCATGCAGACCATGGCGATGCAGCTGGGTGGCCATGTGCAGGGTTCCAACGAACGCGAGTTTGGCTACGCGCAGGTGGAAATCGTCAAAGAGAGCGCGCTGCTACGCGACATCGAAGACGCCATCAGCCCGGCCGGCAAACCGCTGCTGGACGTGTGGATGAGCCACGGCGACAAAGTGACCGCGATCCCGTCCGACTTCGTGACCGTCGCCAGCACCGACACCTGCCCGTTCGCCATTATGGCCAACGAAGAAAAACGCTTCTACGGCGTGCAGTTCCACCCGGAAGTGACCCACACCCGTCAGGGCCAGCGCATGCTGGAGCGCTTCGTACTGGACATCTGCCAGTGTGAAGCCCTGTGGACCCCGGCCACCATCATCGAAGATGCGGTCGAGCGCATCCGCGAGCAGGTGGGTGAAGACCACGTGATCCTCGGCCTGTCCGGCGGCGTTGACTCCTCCGTGACCGCGATGCTACTGCACCGCGCCATCGGCAAACGCCTGACCTGCGTATTCGTCGATAACGGCCTGCTGCGCCTGAACGAAGCCAAGCAGGTAATGGAAATGTTCGGCGACCACTTCGGTCTGAACATCGTGCACGTCGAAGCGGAAAACCGCTTCCTGACCGCGCTGGCGGGCGTGGACGAGCCGGAAGCCAAGCGTAAAATCATCGGCCGCGTGTTCGTTGAAGTGTTCGACGAAGAAGCCTGCAAGCAAGAGCAGGTGAAATGGCTGGCGCAGGGCACCATCTACCCGGACGTAATCGAATCCGCCGCTTCCGCCACCGGCAAAGCGCACGTGATCAAGTCGCACCACAACGTGGGCGGCCTGCCGAAAGAGATGAAGCTGGGCCTGGTCGAGCCGCTGAAAGAGCTGTTCAAAGACGAAGTGCGCAAGATCGGCTTGGAGCTGGGCCTGCCGTACGACATGCTGTTCCGTCACCCGTTCCCGGGCCCGGGTCTGGGCGTGCGCGTGCTGGGCGAAGTGAAGAAAGAGTACTGCGATCTGCTGCGCCGCGCTGACGCTATCTTCATCGAAGAGCTGCACAAAGCCGACCTGTACAACAAAGTCAGCCAGGCGTTCACCGTGTTCCTGCCGGTGCGTTCGGTCGGCGTGATGGGCGACGGCCGCAAATACGACTGGGTGGTCTCCCTGCGTGCGGTAGAAACCATCGACTTCATGACCGCGCACTGGGCGCACCTGCCGTATGACTTCCTCGGCCGCGTCTCCAACCGCATCATCAACGAAGTGGACGGCATCTCCCGCGTGGTGTACGACATTAGCGGCAAGCCGCCGGCGACGATCGAGTGGGAGTGATTTGACACTTCCCTCAGCCTGTTTGTAACTAGGCCGAAGTGACTGAAACCCTCTGTTTTTACAGAGGGTTTTCTTTATATGGCCATATCTTTTCTGCCTGGTTCCAGCCATGAGTAAAGCCGAACATTGTTTGTGGCCTAAATCTGGCCTATGTTCGGACCTTGGCATGATTGATAGCGCCTGGGGGCATGAAGAAAGTAGAGACCATCGGCTACGTTAAAAAGAGCGCGGCCACGCTCGATCTCTCTGAACCTATCTATAGAGGATCGCATCACTCGTCCTGCTCATCATACTTGCGTTGGCACTCCTGAATCGCCTCAATATTCCCTAACGTCCAATCGAACAGTATCGAGAACGGCCCCTGCAGGGATTTGCCGAGCGGCGTCAGCGAATACTCGACGCCAAGCACCCGCCCGTCCAACACTTTACGATACACCATGCCGTTGCGTTCCAGTTTGCGCAGGGTCTGGGTCAGCACGCGTTGCGTGACGCCATTCAGACGGCGCTTGATGGCGTTGAAGCGCTGCGGCTCGCGCAGCACTTCCAGCACCATCATGGACCATTTATCTGCAATCTGATCGAGCACGATGCGGCTCGGGCAGTCGGCGCGGTAAACAACATCGGTCTTATCCATCGGTATCCTCCCGCATCCCTGGGATGCTTAAGGTGCGTAATTGACGCCAGGTATGCAAAGTATACCATTCGAAACACGGCGCGAATAACCCGCACTTGTACCCCAGGTAAAAGGACATTGAGATGACAGATACAGATTTCAGCAAACTCAGGCTGTCTCATGCGCACGGCGTGATGACGATCGCTATCGATAACCCACCGGTAAACGTACTTGATGTGGCGCTGATGTCGGAAATCAGCTGTTTATTGCTCGCGGTGCGTGACGATCCGGATACGCGGGTGTTGGTGTTCCAGAGCGCGAACCCAGCGTTCTTTATTGCTCACGTCGACATGACCTTGATCGATGAGCCGCACGCTTTTGACGAACTGGCGAGCAACGCGCCGGAGGGGCTTAATCCGTTCCAGGCGTTTGGCGAACTGCTGCGCAGCCAGCCGCAGGTCACTCTCGTTAAGCTGGCCGGGCTGGCGCGCGGCGGCGGCGCCGAGTTTGTGGCGGCGGCCGATATGGCTTTCGCTGCACGGGAAACGGCGGGACTGGCCCAGTGCGAGGCCTTGATGGGCATTACGCCCGGCGGCGGCGCGACGCAGTATCTGACGAGCCGAATGACGCGCGGCCGCGCTCTGGAAGTGATCCTGGGCGCCGAGCTTTTCGATGCCGCTACTGCAGAGCGTTATGGCTGGATTAACCGTGCCTTGCCAGCCGCCGAGCTCGATGATTTCGTCGATCGGTTAGCGCGCAATATCGCGGCATTGCCAGAGGGCGTGATTGCAGCGGCCAAACAGGCGATGCCTGTACCGGATCTGCAGGCCGGTTTTTATCGCGAGCACGACGCCTGGGCGGGATTGTTCGCACGCCCGGCCGCGGAACAGTTGATTCGCGGCGGGCTGAAGGCCGGTGCGCAAACCCCGGAGGGGGAGCGCAACCTTGAAGGCCTGCTGCGGCATCTTGTCCGCTAAGGCACCGCCTCGCGCTAGCCCGCCCCCCACTGCGTCAGCAGCGCATGCAGCCTGGCCGGCTCCAGCGGCTTGCGCAGCACCAGATAGCCTTCCTGCTCGGCCTCTTGCAATATCTGCGAGTTGAACTCGCCGCTGACCATGGCGCCGCTCACGTCCGGCAGGCGTTCGAACAGCGCTTTCAGGATGTCGAAACCGCTCTCGCCGGAACGCAGGCGCTGGTCGCACAGCACGGCGAACGGCGTAAAACCGTCGTCGACGATGGCGAAGGCTTCCTCGGCGGAGGCCGCGCAGCGCACGGTGATGCCCCAGGTGCTCATCAGGCTCTCCCAGGCTGAAGTCACCAAGGGATCGTCGTCCACCACCAGGCAGGCGCCGCGCAGCGGCGCATAGCGGATGGGCGTGGCGGTGTTGTCGTAGGCGGCCGCGGTTTCCGGCGCTTTGTCTTCGCCGATGTATTGCGTGAAGCGCATCCAGAAGCGTGAGCCTTTGCCTTCGACGGAGTGCATGCCGTACTTCACCTTCATTAGCTTGGCGCAGCGCGCCACTACCGCCAGCCCCAGCCCGTGGCCGGCGCTGTCGATTTTCCACGCCAGTTCGGGGCGGTAGTAAGGGGAGAAGATTTTGCTTTTCTCTTCGTCGGCGATGCCCACGCCGGTGTCCCATACTTCCACCAGGCACTCGGCGCCGCGCGGGCGGATGGCGATCAGCACGCCGCCCCGTTGCGTGTAGCGCAGGGCGTTTTGGATCAGGTTGATCAACGATTGCCGCACCAGCAGCGGATCGCCCATCACGCTGATGCGCCGTTTAGGCCGCCAGGTGCGCAGCGCCAGGGCGCGGCTGTTGGCCTCTTCGCGGAACAGGGTGATCACCGAGTCGAGCAGGGCGCCGATATCCACATGGGTGGCGGCGGTGCGCACGTTGCCGGACTCGATCTTGCTGAGATCGAGCAATGAATTGAACATCAAATGCACCGAACGCACGCTCTGCTGCAGATCCAGCAGCTGTGGCGTCAGGCTGTCGTCGCGGTTCTTGTGGATGATGGCTTCGATCAGAAAGCCCATGGCGTGCACCGGCTGGCGCAGATCGTGGCTGGCGGTGGTCAGGAACTGGTTCTTGTCCAGCAGCGCCTGTTCCGCCTCCTCTTTAGCTTGCCGGAACTGTTCCGCCAGGCGCGAGCTTTGTTCTTCGAGCAACGCCTGCTGGATAAAGAACGCATGCGAGGTTAACGCGTGGCGGTAAATGGCGAAGCCGTACAGCAAGTTCAGCATCAGCACGATGAACATCACGTCTTCCAGCCGCCAGATGATGCCGAGGTTCAGCAGCCCCCAGGAAGCGAAGAAAAAGCGGGTAAAGGTGCTGATAACCGGCGTCAGATGCGTTGCGTTGGCGGCGACGATCGCGGCGATGCTGATATTGAGCAGCAGAAAAAAGTCAAAGTTATGGGTCTGCGGGGTAATTAAATAGAGTGAGGAGATCCCCACCCCGTGAATAAACGCCACCTTATTAATGCGCGGCAGCCAGCGGCGCAGCACGGCGTCTTCATCATTTTCTTTGGCCTCGCGTTGGTAGCGCCGATGCCATATTCTGATCGCCACGGCGCATAGCAGGTAAACCATGATCCAGGCAATGGTTGGGCCGAGTTCATCCCCCAGCAAATAAATCCAGATGGCGAACGGGATGCCGACGAAAGGCACGGCGGTGAAGCTGAACACCAACCGCATGAAGGTGTTGTCCAGCAGGCGGATCTGCGCGCGTGAGGAGATGCCATCATTTTGTAAATTCTGGAAAAACTTCATGGCGACGGATCCCGTTTGCCGTGCAACAGCGTGATGGCTTCCACCCGGCTGTTGACGCCGATCTTTTTCAAGATATTACTGATATGCTCTTTCACGGTGGGTTCGGAAATAGACAGCTGCGTCGCGATCCTTTTATTCGGCAGGCCGCGCAGCATCATAGTTAATACGTCGATTTGTCTCGGCGTTAAATTGAATTTATTTAAATGTTCATGATGGTTTTTAATGGCGGGTTCATTTCCTTCCGGGAACCACTCCTGATTATTATTCAACGCAAAAACCGCTCTGGCGAATAATTCCGGGGGTTCGTTTTTTAATACGAACCCATGCCCGCCGGCATTGTTCACTTTCTGCCAGATATCGTTATTTTCGTCGCCGCTGACCACCAAAATACGCACCTGAGAATAACGTTGTTTTACTTCTTTGAGTAATTTCAACGCCGTACCGGAAGAGAGCCAAAAATCGATCACCAGTAAACGCGGTGGGCCATTTTCCCTAATATGACGGTAGCAATTTTCTTCATTGGTCACCACATGTGCCTGTTTGAATCGGCAATGCGTGCTGAGAAAGTTAGCGATACCGCTTGCTACCAATGGATGGTCATCAACGACCAACGCATAATCCTGCCCCAAAGGATTCTCCTTTCGCCTTCACAGTTCAGATAGGTCTGATGAATTATTATCAACCCTCCCTACTTTAGGAGGGTTTTTTCGTTTAGGAAAGGGAAATATATTATTCGAGGATTTGGATAAGAGAAAACATAAAGCCAATCGATAATTTTAACTGATTGGTTATAAAGGATAATTTATGAAAAAACCACTTATCGCTTTAACCGTTACGATGATGATAGCCGGTTGTTCCACCCTGAAAACCGATCAGGCCATTCCATTACTGCAGGCGGAAACCGCCAAAATGCTGGGCCTGGGCTCATCGGACGAAATTACCGTGACCAATGTCAATGGCGCACCACCGGATGCGCTGGGCGGGCAAAAACTTTCTTATCGCGCCACCACGGAAAAAGGCCGCATTTTCGATTGCTCGTCGCTGATGATGCCGGGAATTTTAGGTTCGTCGCCGTCGCTGAGCGCGCCGACCTGTACGCCGGTGGTCACGCATAAATAATTCGCTTTGGGGGCGGTATTGCCGCTTCCTGGTTTTCCATCGTCGGAGCGTCAGCGCCGGGGGGCAATAAGCTTTTGCTTCGACGATCACTAAACCGGCGTGCGCGAAATAAAGCCTTACACCTCCTCTAGTGCATTGAGTTTCCCTATAACAATAAATTTCGCGCCATCACGCCAACGAGTACGGAGATAGCCCGTGAATGACAAGACATCGCATCCTTTAGCGGTTAAAACACCGCTTTCCAAACTTTACCTCGCTCTATTTTCTGCGCCGCTGTTGATGCTGGCGCCCGCCGATATCGCTCGCGCAGACGATGCCATTTTTGATGGCGACGCAAAAATTACCGAATCATTGGCCTACACCGGGGACGTTTACGTCGGCCGTAATCAAAGCGGCAACTTGCTGATCGATAATGGCAAGATCAGCGCCTATAACATCAATATCGGCCGGATGTTCAACGGCCAAATTCATGAAAGCCTGGTCACGGTCCGCGGGCCGAACGCCGAGCTGAACGCGGTGAACGATCAGTTCGTGCTGCGCGGCGGCCTGAATCTGGGGCGGGGCACCCTGCGGGTTGAAGACGGCGCGCTGGCCAGCGCGAAAGAGATCGTGGTCGGCACCACGCGTGGCTACGACAGCCACCTGATCGCCACCGGCGCCGGTTCTCGAGTCACCAGCAATTTTCTCAGCGTCGGCACCGATTTAGGAGCACGATCCACGCTGGCGATTGAAGACGGCGCGGTGCTGAACACCGCCTTTGACGCGCGCATCGGCAATGGTAGCGGGCCGGGCGAGACTGATACGCTGAGCCCGAAAGCCACGGTCACCGGGGCCAATTCCCAATGGAACGTCGGCCGCGCGCTCACGCTTTACGGCGATCTGGACGTGCTGAACGGCGGTGCGGTCAGCGTTGGCAGCATCGAAGTGGCGGGCGTCTCCGGCGCGCGTAAAACTGCCGAGCTGACGATCGCCGGCAACGGCTCACGGTTTACCAGCGGCAGCAGCGTCAACGTCGGCGATTACGGCAACGGCGTGCTGGCGGTCATGGACGGCGGGACATTCTCCGCCGGCGGCAACGAAGTGGTGCTGGGCAAGACCGGCTCCGGCTCGAACCGCGGCGCGCTGATTATCGGCAGCCGCGGCAACATGGACACCGGCACCGGGTTGACCGAGCCGACGCTCGGCGCGGCGGGCGCCGCAGGCACCATCGATGCCCAGACGGCGATCGCCCTGCGGGGCGGATTGTTCCGCAGCTATGTGTACTTTAACCATACCGACGGCAATTACGTTTTCAGCAACAAGATGAGCGGCGAAGGCGAGGTGATCAACAGCGCCGGGCACACGACGCTGAACGGCGATCTCTCTGAGCTGCAGGCGAACGTCACCGCGCGCGGCGGCAAGCTCATCATCGCCAGCGACATCAATACCCAGAAAGAAGACGACATCTTCGAGATCCAAACCCTCAGCGCAGAGAACGGCGGCACGCTGATCCTCAACGCGACGGCGGGTTCCGACGTCAATAACGGGCAGGGCTACAGCAGCGCCGCGTCGATCAAGGCCGGCGGCACATTGGGCGGCAACGGCACGCTGGGCCAGACCGAGATCCAGTCCGGCGGCCATATCTCGCCCGGCGACGGCAATATCGGCACGCTGACGCTGAAACGCTACCTGAACTTTATCGGCGAATCCTTCTATGACGTCGATATCGCCGGCGACGGCCGCAGCGACCAGCTGCTGGTGGCGGGCAAAACCACCATCAGCGATCGGGCCAAGGTGCAGGTTACGGCGCTGGATCCGCAAACCAGCTATAAAACCGGCCAAAGCTATCGCATTCTGACCTCGGACGGCGGCATTGACGGCCAGTTCGCGGCGGCGGTCTCCAAGTCTGCCTTCCTCGATGTAGCGCTGAATCACAGCGCCAACGCCGTGGATCTGACCATCGCGCAGAAAGACACGGGCGGTGAAAATCCAGGGGGCGAAAACCCGGGTGGAGAAAACCCAGGCGGTGAAAATCCAGGGGGCGAAAACCCGGGTGGAGAAAACCCAGGCGGTGAGAATCCAGGGGGCGAGAACCCGGGCGGGGAAAACCCAGGCGGTGAAAATCCGGGGGGCGAGAACCCAGGCAGCGGCAAGCCGGGCATTTTCCAAACGGTGGCCGAAAGCGGCAACCAGTGGAATACCGCCGGTGCGCTCTCGACGCTGACGCAGAGCGGCCCGTCATTGGCGCTGTACAACTCGCTGCTGCTGCTGAGTGCGCCGGAAGCGCGCGAGGCGTTCAATCAGCTGTCCGGCGAAGTCTATCCGTCGATGCAGTCTAACCTGATCGCCGGCAGCACCCAGCTGTTCAACGTGCTGAACCAGCGCATGCTGCGCCTGTTCGACAACGACAGCCTGCCGATACCGCCGTTGGCGATGTCGCTGGTGCAACCGGCGCAGGCGCAAAACAGCGGCGTCTGGGGGCAGACCTTCAGTTCCTGGGGCAAAAACAGCGGCAACGGCAACGTGGGCAAGCTGGATGGCAACACCACCGGCTTCTTGTTGGGCGCGGATCGCAAGCTGGCGGACCATAACGTGCGCATCGGCGGCTACTTCGGTTACAGCCGCGGCGACTACGACGTCGACAGCCGCCGTTCCAAGGCCGATACCGACAACTACCACCTCGGCCTGTATGCGGCGGGGCAGCAGGATGCGTTCTCGCTGCGCGGCGCGCTGGGTTACACCTGGCACAAGATTGAAGGCAAGCGCAACGTCGATTTCAGCGGTTTCTCGGATCGGCTGAAGTCGGACTACGACGCGAACTCGCTGCTAGCGTTCACCGAAGCGGGCTACCGTTTCGGCCAGCCGGAGATGAACGTCGAACCGTTCATCAACCTGAGCTACATCCGTCTGCATACCGACAGCTTCCAGGAGTCGGGTGGCGCGGCGGCGCTGAGCGTGCGCAATGAAACGATGAACACCTTCTACTCCACGCTCGGGGTGCGCGGCGTGACCGAACTGCCGAAGAACGTCAGCCTCTACGGCTCGCTCGGCTGGCAGCACGCCTACGGCGATAAGAACACCTCATCGCGCATGGCGTTTGCCGGCAGCGACGCGTTCGTCACTCAGGGCCAGGCCGTGGATGACAACGTGATGGTGGGCGATATCGGCGTGAGCGTGAAACTGTCGCGCGCCGCGACGCTGGATGTCGGCTATCAGGGGCAATTCGGCGCCGATACCCGCGTTAATTCGGTCAACGCCAACCTGCGCTGGTCGTTCTGATTCTTCCTCTAGACTTCTCTGGTACTGACTGGCCCGCTTGATGCGGGCCTTTTTTATGGTGAACATTAAGTTTCCCGTGAGCCTGCGTAAGGGGGCGCTAAGACATTTCCCGATATGAGCAGGGCGGGATTGCCTGTATGATTAATGTTCTTCTTAGCATGGGCAAGGGACTGATTTTCCAATGCGTGACTTGACAAGGCCGTTAACGATTTTCACCAGCAAGAAGCCTTTTAACGACCGTTTTGCTGATGATATGCGATATGGCGATATGGATGAACGTACACTTAAGCAACGATATCGTTTGGGGCAAGTATCAACGTTTATCGATTGGAGTACTTATAAATCGCCCTATGACCATCCGGCAACGCGAAATATTCCGGCAGCTGGAAAAGAAAAGGCGGTTGCAATGCTTTTTGATGAGCTGAGAGCTGCATCGAGATACTTTTCTTTTACTGGCGTTTATCAAGGGTTGATAGTTAAACTTTTCAATCATATGCAGTACAATAACGGAACTGACTTTCAAGATGTTCAAATGGACTTGGCCTATAAAAGGCTGATACTGAGCGATAAATCAGAAAATAGTACGCTAATTCGAATTAAAAGTGTTCTCGATACCTTTGATTTTAACTCATATCAGTTGAATAAAGATGCATTTACTCTTCAGTTATCACAGAGCCGTTTGCCAAAGTATGTTCGCTGGGAAGACTGCATAAATGGAATGGGAGTCAGTGTACATGAGGTCAATAGTACAGAGATCAGTATTGATTCTTTGTTTTTTCAAGATAATAAATATACTGCTGTGATTAGCTATAAAGCTCAGGATCATTTTGGGTTAGATAAAGAAGATATTAGTAAATTAAAGTTTAATTCTATTGGGTTTTTCAGGATTTGGTTTGTACTTCAAAGGTATAAAGAGTTTGCGTTTAGACCCTTTTTCACCAACTTTGGCGCGAAAATAATAGTGACAGGTGAAAACTATGCTTAACAAAAAAAAGGTTGCGTTCTTTTCTTTGGTCGCCGTAGCGGCTCTTTGGTTGGTTTGGGTGCTTGTCAGGCCGGCTAATGTTGTGCAGGTTGATGGTGCTGCTGTTTATGTTCAATACCTTCCGCTGACCACGGAAGGTAAAATATCTTGGTGGAATGATAATAAAGATAAACTTCAGGATAAGTATCATATTATCAAGGACGAGAATCATTTTACCGTTGCCGTAATGAATTTTGACGGCTATGTTGCCGCTCCGACTGGCAGCAATGATGGAAGTATTGATGACTATCATTGTCTTAGCGAGGGTGATACCAAGAATAAATGTATCTATAAGGATATAGCGATGATTATTAATGGTGATGTTAATAAAAGAGTTTTTATCAGTCTGGATGGGAAGACTTTCGCTCAAGAGCCTGACGGTAAGACCACGCTGTTAAAAAAATAGTGACTCTTACCCTCTGAGTTTTTCCTCGCTTTCAATCAGACTCGTCTAAGTGGTGCTCAGGCTTTCGCCCTCGCCAAGCCCACGCAAGTGCGGGCTGAGCGAGGGTAAAAGGGCGTTTAACGCCCTTTTTTCTTGCGCCCTGGCTGGGTAAAGCGCTTGCGGCCGGCCGGCGCAGCGGCTTTGTCGGCGCTTTTGGGGCCGCCGGCACTCGGTTTTTTCGCCGCGGCGGATTTGGCCGGGGCCTTCTTCGCCGGTTTGGCCTCGGATGAAGAGCCTTCAATCAGTTTGAACAGCTCGATCAGCTCGTCATCGCTCAGATCGCGCCATTCGCCCAGCGGCAAGCCTTTGAGGCTGACGTTCATGATGCGCGTGCGTTCCAGCTTGGTGACCTCGTAGCCGAAGTGTTCGCACATGCGGCGGATCTGGCGGTTCAGCCCCTGCACCAGCGTGATGCGGAACACGAACGGCGCCTCTTTCTTTACCTTGCACTTTTTGGTCACCGTGCCCAGCATCGGCACGCCGGCGCCCATGCCGCGAATAAACTCGTCGGTCACCGGCTTGTTGACCGTCACCAGATACTCTTTCTCGTGATTGTTGCCGGCGCGCAGGATCTTGTTGACCAGGTCACCGTGGTTGGTCAGAAAGATCAGCCCCTGCGAATCCTTGTCCAAACGGCCGATCGGGAAAATGCGTTTGCTGTGGTTGACGAAGTCGGCGATGTTGTCGCGCTCGCCGTCTTCGGTGGTGGTGACGATGCCGACCGGCTTGTTCAGCGCGATCAGCACCAGATCTTCTTCATTGCGCGGTTCGATCAACTGACCGTTAACCTTCACCACATCGCCGGCAAATACCTGAGCGCCAACGGTGGCGCGTTTACCGTTGATGAAAACGTTGCCCTGTTCGATGTATCGATCGGCGTCGCGGCGTGAGCAGATACCGCTCTCGCTAATGTATTTGTTCAGACGAATGGATGAGTTAGTCAGCATGGGATCTCCGTAAAACGCGGACTATACATTACCTGCAGGGGATTGCGGAAGCTGTTAGAGAATAGATGTAATAGCTCAAGGTGATGCATGCGCCATCAATGCTGATTGGGCCTTACTCATTGCTGATTCTATCATCACGAGTTAACAATATTCACAAAATCAATAAGATAGATAAAATCTTATTTGCTGGATATTATCGGTGCTCAGCCAAAGGATGGGGGAAATAAAATGCTTCGCTGCTTTTTAGTTCATAATGGAAACAAAATAAACACTCTGTTGTGTCAAGGGGTTGGGATGTTCTCTGTGTTTTCTGGCAATAAACAGTATACAAATCAACCAGGATGCACAGATGTTCCCAATAACAGGGCTATACCAGCCGGTACTTACTGGATTGTGGATCGGCCATCCGGTGGTTTAAAGTCGCAGACTATTACTTTCATAAAAGATATTGTGACCAATGTAGATCACAATAGTTGGTTTGCTTTATACAGAGATGATGGAACAGTTAACGATAGAACATGGATTAACGGCATTATGCGTGGGCAATTCAGGTTGCATCCAATCGGTCCACTTGGATTATCCGAAGGATGTGTAACCTTTTATTCCCAAAACGAATTCAATCGTCTGCGAGCTGCATTGCTGAAATCGAAAACAGCCAGAGTTCCGGGAACGACATTACAGGCATATGGGACTATCGAGGTGAAAGGCTATGAAAAAACTTGCCCTGTTGCTCGCTAACGCATTGGCTGTTGTTGGGCTGGCTGTGCTGACAATAAAGCTTTTTCCTGTACCCAGGCTAAACCAGAATCAAACCGCTTGGCTGATTGACGCCAGTGGGTTTTTCCATTTTAACGATACGGAATGGTTTGGTGCGCTCGTTTTTGGCGCGGTTTATCTGTTGGCCGGGTGTCTGGAATGGCTCTTTATCCGCCAGGTTTTTCAGCGGGTGAGCTGCGGGCACCGCCACTAACTCTCATCACCGTTCCTCCACCTTCACCACCCGGGTATTCAGCGGGGTGAGCGTCTGCCCGGCGCTGCCGATCGGCGTCAGGCGCGGGACGGGGCGGCCGCTGTCGCTTTCCACCAGCGTTGAGTGCGCTTCTCCCTCGGCGAACAGATGATCTTCGCCCCACTGGCGCAGGCCGACGATCACCGGAAACAGCGCGCGGCCTTTCTCGGTCAGCACATATTCCTGATAGGCGCTGCCGTCTGCGGCGGGCACGATTTCCAGCACGCCGTGCGTCACCAGCGCGCGCAGGCGGGTGGCAAGGATGTTCTTCGCCATCCCCAGCCCTTTTTGAAATTCGCTGAAGCGGGTGACGCCGTCGAAGGCGTCGCGCACGATCAGCAGCGACCACCAGTCGCCAATCACATCCAGCGTGCGCGCCACCGGGCACGGCGCGTCTTCCAGGCTTTTACGTTTCACGACGGTTATCTCCAGCTGCACATTCTGGTTGCATTATAAAACCTCTGCGCCTAAAGTTCATTGGGTTTAATAATGAAACCAGATTGAGGTATGCGATGAGCGACAAACTGCTGGATCCCCCCTGTGCGGCGCTGGGGCGCCTGCCGGCCCCTCTGGTGCTGCTGCTGGCCGCCGCCAGCGCCTTTAGCGTGGCCAACGTTTACTATGCGCAGCCGCTGCTGGACGCCATCGCCCATGATTTTTCCATCAGCCTGGCGGCGGTCGGCATGGTGATCAGCGTGACCCAACTGGGCTGCGCGCTGGCGCTGCTGTTGGTGGTGCCGCTCGGGGATCGGCTGAACCGGCATTGGTTGCTGGCGGGGCAACAGCTGGGGCTGATCGGCGCGCTGCTGCTGGTGGGCTGGGCGCACAGCGCGCCCTGGCTGCTGGCGGGGATGTTGCTGGTAGGCTTATTGGGTACCGCCATGACGCAGGGGCTGATCGCTTTCGCCGCAGCACTGGCGGCGCCGCAGGAGCGCGGGCGGGTGGTTGGTGCGGCGCAGGGCGGAGTGGTGTTGGGGTTGCTGCTGGCGCGCACCCTGTCCGGCGTGCTGGCGGATGTCGGCGGCTGGCGCACGGTGTACTTCTTCTCTGCCGGGGTGACGCTGGTATTGCTGCCGATCCTGTCGCGCCTGCTACCTGCGCCGCGCACCGCTCCCAGTACGCTGAGCTATCCCGCGCTGCTGCGTTCAATGCTGACC
The DNA here is from genome assembly GCF_052168875.1 of Serratia sp. CY38905. Taxonomy (NCBI): domain Bacteria; kingdom Pseudomonadati; phylum Pseudomonadota; class Gammaproteobacteria; order Enterobacterales; family Yersiniaceae; genus Serratia; species Serratia sp. CY38905. The sequence goes on from NZ_JBJNLV010000006.1 coordinate 167,913, forward strand.
CTGCTGCTACATGACCGCACGCTGCAAATTCGCGGCATGTTGGCGCTGCTGATGTTCGGCGCTTTCAGCCTCTTTTGGAGTTCGCTGGTGTTGCCGCTGAGCCAGGCGCCGTTCAACTTCACCCATGCCGCGGTGGGGGCGTTCGGCCTGGTCGGCGCGGTGGGCGCGCTGGCGGCGGTGCGCGCCGGGCATCTGGCGGATCGCGGGCTGGGGCAGGTGGCCAGCGGCGTGTGTCTGCTGCTGCTGACGCTGGCCTGGCTGCCGCTCGGTTTACTCGGCAGCGGCCTGGTTTGGCTGGTGGCGGGCATCGTGCTGCTGGATCTGGCGGGCCAGGCGATCCACGTGCTGAACCAGAGCATGATCTTCAGCGCGCACCCGCAGTCGCACAGCCGGCTGGTGGGCTGCTACATGCTGTTTTACGCCGTCGGTAGCGGGTTGGGCGCCTTTGCCGGCACCCATATGTATGCCTGGGCGGGCTGGAGCGGCGTCTGCTGGCTGGGGGCGGGCGTCAGCCTGAGCGCGCTGCTGTTTTGGCGGCTGACGCTGCGCGGCATGCCGGGCTCAACGGCGGCGGTGGAGCAGTGAAAGCTGGAAGCCCAGCGCACCGCACAATTGCTGAGGCATGGTGAAGCCGCTTTCCGCCAAAAGAAGACGGCTGCGCGCCGCCGCCATCGGGTGCCAGTTGCGGCGGGTGCGTTCGATCACCTCCTGCGCCTGCGCCGCCGAGTGCCCGGCGCTTTGCAGCCAGTGTTGGTAGTGGCTGGTGGGCAGGCCATCCGGTTGATAGTCGAACAGCAGCAGCGGTGCAGCGGGGGAAAGGCGCTGCGCCAGCTGCTGCAGGAAGTCCAGTTTGGCGCCATCGTCGGCGATAAAGTGCAGCACCAATGAGCACACCGCCGCGTCGTGGCGGGTTTGCGGCGCTTGTTGCAGCAAGGTGGGCTGGAAGCTCACCCGTTGTGCGTAACCCGCGGCTTCGGCCTTGGCGCGCGCGGCCGCCAGCATGCCGGCGGAGGGTTCCACGGCGCTGAAACGCCAGCTGGCGTTGGCGGCGGCCAGCGCCGACAGTTCGCTGCCGGTGCCGCAGCCGGCCAGCAACAGCGTGGCGTCATTCGGCAGCGTCTGCGCGAGCGTCGCCGTCAGCAGCGCCTGAGCAAACTGATAGCCGGGCACCAGGGTCAGAATACGGCGATCGTAGTCCGCCGCCGCGGCATCGGGGAAGCGTGTATCCGTTTGATGTTGCATAACCTTCCTTGCAAAGTTCATTGAGAGAGACAAGGAAGGGTATGCTTAAGTGATAATGAAATCCATTATCATTAATGAGTTCTGTGACGGGAAAGGCGGCGTTAGCGGGCCGGCGAATGCAGCAGGTAATAATCTTCTTCGCCGTCGTTGCCGGTAGAGATGATGCGCCAGCCGTGTTTGCGGTAGAACGCCAGCGCCTTTTCATTCTTCACCAGGCATTTCAGCGAGCCGGTGGCGGTGAAGGTAGCTTCCGCCGCCTGCAGCAGCGCACTGCCGACGCCGCGCGGCGGCTGATGGGGATCGACATACAGGTTATGAATGAAGTTGTCTTCGCGGTAGATGGAGACGAATCCCAGCAGCACGCCGCCGTCTTCCGCCACCCAAATCGCTTCGCCCAGCGTCGCGCCGTCGAAATCTTCCAACTGATAGTTTGAGGTATCGCGCCAGCCGAACGCCGCCTTGCGCGACGCCAGGTACAGCGTGCGCAGGAAGGGGCGATCGGTTTCTTGGTAGGGTCTTATCTGCATGGCATCTCCCGGTGGTTTGTGCTCACTATAGCGCATTGCGTGGCGTATGCCCGCCGGGCAATTTATTCGCTTGTTTGTCCGCGCCGCCACTGGCATGATCCCCTGCAGGGATTAACGCAACGTTGATCACAACCTATTGATTTTCATGACTCGGGGTGCCCTTCTACGTGAAGGCTGAGAAATACCCGTATTACCTGATCTGGATAATGCCAGCGTAGGGAAGTCACGGCCGCCCAGCCGGCGCCGCCTTCTTGAACGCCGGTTGGGAGGAATATGATCGCTCGACCTGATGCACTACCTGGCGCGCGCGCCGCGGCCTGTCTGACCCAATTCCAACAGCGGCCTCCGCTGATCCACTGCCTGACCAACGAAGTGGTGCAATCGCTGACCGCCAACGTGCTATTGGCGCTCGGTGCCTCCCCGGCGATGGTGGTGGAGCCGCAAGAGGCGGCGCAGTTCAGCGCGCTGGCCGACGGCCTGCTGATCAACGTCGGTACCCTCAATGCGCTGCGCGCCGAATCGATGCGGGCGGCGGTGGCCGCCGCCAATCAGGCCGGCAAGCCCTGGACGCTGGATCCGGTGGCGGTCGGCGCGCTCTCCTACCGCACCGCCTTTGCTAAACAGCTGCTGGACGAGAAACCGGCGGCGATACGCGGCAACGCCTCGGAAATCATGGCGCTCAGCGGGTTGCTGGCCAGCGGCCGCGGCGTGGACAGCGGCGACGATTCGCTGGCGGCATTGCCCGCCGCGCGTGAGCTGGCGCAGCGCAGCGGCGCGGTGGTGGCGGTCACCGGCGCGGTGGATTACGTCACCGACGGCCAACGCGATTGGGCGATCGAAGGCGGTTCCCCGCTGATGACGCGGGTGGTGGGCACCGGCTGCGCGCTGTCGGCGGTCGTGGCAGCGTTTTGCGCCCTGCCGGGCGATCGCCTGGACAACGTGGCGACCGCCTGCCGGGTGATGTCCCACTGCGGCGGCCTCGCGGCCAGACAGGCCACCGGGCCGGGCAGCTTTACGCCGGCGTTCCTCGACGCCCTGTATCAGCTGCGCGGGGAGGATCTGTGATGAAACGCATTAACGCCCTGACCATCGCTGGCACCGATCCCAGCGGCGGCGCCGGCATTCAGGCCGATTTGAAGGCTTTCTCGGCGCTCGGCGCCTACGGCACCTCGGTGATCACCGCGCTGGTGGCGCAGAATACCCGCGGCGTGCAGTCGGTGTATTACATCGATCCGGCGTTCGTCGCCGCGCAGCTGGACTCGGTGTTCAGCGACGTGCGCATCGACAGCGTCAAGATCGGCATGCTGGCCAACGCCGACATTGTGCAGGCGGTGGCCGAACGGCTGCGCCATTACCGGCCGGAGTTCGTGGTGCTGGACACCGTGATGCTGGCGAAAAGCGGCGATCCGTTGTTGGCGCCGGAGGCGGTGGCGTCTATTCGGCGCGAGCTGTTGCCGCTGGTGTCGATCATTACGCCGAACCTGCCGGAAGCGGCGGCGCTGCTGGCGTGCGCGCCGGCGGAAGATGAAGCGCAGATGCGCGAGCAGGGGCGGGCGCTGCTGGCGATGGGCTGCCGGGCGGTGCTGATGAAGGGCGGCCACCTGAGCGAAAGCGAGAGCCCGGACTGGCTGTTTACTGCCGAAGGCGAGCAGCGCTTTACCGCGCCGCGCGTCGCCACCCGCCACACCCACGGCACCGGTTGCACGCTCTCGGCCGCGCTGGCGGCGCTGCGCCCGCGCCATGCCGACTGGGCGGCTACGGTAGCCGCCGCCAAGGACTACCTGCAACAAGCGCTGCAACAGGCGGACACGCTGGAAGTGGGGCACGGCATCGGGCCGGTGCATCATTTCCACGCCTGGTGGTGAGTCAACTTTTTGCCGCAACCGTGGTCTGACTAGTTCAGGCCCGGTTTGACGGGCGAAATCTGATTTAACCTAGGGAGAAGGACTATGACGGGACACCAGGCGCTGCTTTGCGCCCTCTTCGGCGCACTGCTCAGCTTCAGCGCGGGCAGCTTTGCTCAGCAGATCGTCACCACGTCGGATTTGATTCAGCAGCCGGGGTATCAGGCCAGCTGGCAAAACATGGTGAAAGGCCAGGCGCGGATGCCGGGCTGGGCGCGTAAGGGCGTCGGCACCTCGACGCCGGCGCAGAACCTGAGCTGGAAGGGCAAAGAGTATCTGGTCGGCAACCTGTGCAAGCCGCACGACTGCGGCAACAACTTTTTGATCGTGGCGTTCAGCGCGGACAAATCCCAGGCCTGGGGCGTGCGAGTGGCGGTGGAAGACCGGCCGGAAGCCGTCGACCATCCGAAGAAATACGCCAAGTATCAGTGGCTCGGCAAGCCGGATGATGACATGAAAGCGCTGCTGAAGCAGCAGTTCGAGAACAATCCCGACTGGAAATGATCTGACCGGGGGCGCCGGTGACGGCGCCCCCGGCGTTGATCAGCCGATGCCGGCCTGATGCAGATCGTGCAGGTTGAGCGCCCCTACCAGCACGCCGTCCATATCGACCACCGGGGCCGCGCTGATGTGCTGTTCGTGCAGCGCTTCCAGCGCCTCGCCGGCGCGCCACTGCTCCGGCAGCCGATAGCCCGGGCGGGTGATTGCCGGGCTGAGCGGATCCTGCAGGCTGTTGCCCTTCACCAGCCAGCGGCGCAGGTCGCCGTCGGTAAACACGCCCACCACCCGTTGTTGCGCGTCGCAGACCGCCACTAACCCGAGCCCGGTGCGGCTCAGCTCCAGCATCGCTTCCATCACGTTGGCGCTTTCGCTCACGCGCGGCAGGCGATCGCCGGTGCGCATCAGGTGATGCACGCGGTTCAGCAGGCGCGCCCCCAGGCTACCGCCCGGGTGCGAGCGGGCGAAATCTTCCGCGTTGAAACCGCGCTGGCGCATCAGCGCCATCGCCAGGGCATCGCCCATCATCAGGGTGTTGACCGCGCTGGAGGTCGGCGCCAGCCCCATCGGGCAGGCTTCGCGCTCGACGCCGATATCCAGCACGCAGGCGGCGGCCTGCGCCAGCGGCGACTCTTTGCCGCCGGTGACGGCGATCACCGGAATGCCGTTCTCCGCCAGCAGCGGCAGGATCAGATCCAGCTCTTTGGCGCGGCCGGAGTAGGAGATGAACACCACCACGTCGTCGGCGCCGATCATGCCGAGATCGCCGTGCAGCGCCTCCGCCGGGTGCACGAAGAACGACGGCGTGCCGGTGCTGGCCAGCGACGCGGCGATTTTCTTGCCGATATGGCCGGATTTGCCGATGCCGGAAATCACCGCTTTGCCACGGCAGTTCAGCAGCAGTTCGCAGGCGCAGACGAAGTTGTCGTCCAGGCGCGCCAGCAGGCGTTGCGCTTCGGTCAGCTCGATCTCCAGCGTTTCGCGGGCGAAGGCGAGCAGGGCGTTGGCGTTACTCATCGGGGTCTCCTACCAGAAGGATATTGATGCCTTTCGCCTGCAGCGCGGCGAGGTAATCGGGGTTGATGTCTCGGTCGGTGATCAGCGTGTCGACGGCGCTGAGTTCGCACACCACGTTCGGGCTCTTGCGGCCGAATTTCGAGGAGTCTACCAACAGAATAATGCGGCCGGCGGCTTCGCACATCGCTTTGCTGACGTTGTGCACTTCGTTGAAGGTGGTGACGCCGGCGTTGAGATCGACGCCGTCCGCGCCGATAAACAGCTTGTCGAAGCTGAACTGCTGAAACGCCGATTCGGCCAGGCTGCCGTGGAACGAGGCCGATTTTTTGCGGTAGGTGCCGCCGGGCATCAGGATGGTCTGATCGTTGTCCAGCTCCACCAGCGCGTTGACGATGGTCAGGCTGTTGGTCATCACCGTGATGTTATTGAACTGCGCCAGGTGCGGCACCATCTGCAGCACCGTGCTGCCGGCGTCGAAGATCAGCGAGTCGCCGTCGGCGATCAGCGCCACGGCGGCGCTGGCGATGTGGCGTTTTTTCTCGGTGTTGATATGGGTTTTGCGGTCGATCGGCTGATCGCCGTCGTCGCGGCTGAGCACCACGCCGCCGTAGGTGCGGATCACCTCGCCTTCTTCTTCCAGCAGGGTGAGATCCTTGCGGATGGTGGTGCCGGTGGTGGAGAAATGCTCGGCCAGGGCATCCACTGCCGTTTTGCCGTGCCGCTGCAGATATTCAAGGATAGCGGCCTGCCGCTGCTTTGGTTTCATCGCGATTCCCGTTCACAAGAGTTGGGCATTTCCCCTCGCTGAATAATTCACTATGAAAGGTAATGTCTTTTAATGTGAAAATATCACGATTTGGGTTCAATCGCTAACGTTAGTGCAGACTGGCATGCGCGATCCTCGGGGAAGATCACATCCGGGCGCAAATCCCGCTGATGCAAACCGTGCAATCGAGGCAGCGGGCGGGGCCGGGCGAAAACGGTCAGGCCGCGCAGCAACAGGCTGCCGCACACCCGTCGCTCGGCGTCGAAGGCCAGCGCCAGCACCACTCGCGGGCGGAAACGGCCGCCGGAACGGCCGACGCCGACGGCGCCCAGCCGGCACAGGCCGTCGAAGGCGCGGTTGAAGCGCTGCAGTTGCCACCAGCCAAAGGCGATTTGCAGCAGCCAGGCCAGCAGCGCGAAGGCGATCAGAGCTTGAGTCATGGGGTTCTCCTTAGGCCCCCTTTCGCCGAAGGGGGCGTCGATGGCGTCAGAACATCACCTGGCCGCCGGTGATGTTGATCGATTGGCCGGTGCAGTAAGAGGCCTTGTCGCTGGCGTAGAACAGCAGGGTGTTCAGCACGTCCTGGTAGTCGCAGCCGCGCTTCAGCGGCACCTTGTCGATGTAGTACTGCTCCACCTGGTCCGGCGCGATGCCCAGTTTTTGTGCGTACTGCGGCAGCAGCGACTGGAACATCGGCGACTTCAGCAGGTTGCCGAGCATCAGCGAATGCACGGTAATGCCGTACTCCGCCAGATCGAGTGCCAGCGACTGCGTCAGCCCCACGCCGCCGAACTTGGCGGCGCTGTAGCCGGAGTTGTGCTTGCTGCCGACCTTGCCGGACTTGGAGTTGATCTGAATGATGCGCCCGGCGATGCCGTCGCGGATCATCAGGCGCGAGAACTCGCGGGCGCAGAGGAAATAACCCACCAGGTTCACCTGCAGCGAGCGATCGAAGTCGCCCAGCGGAAAATCGGTGATCGGTGCCGCCTTGGCGATGCCGGCGCTGTACACCAGCAGGTTGGCCTGGCCGAACGCCCGGTCAACCGCCGCCGCCAGCGCGATCACGCTCTGCTCGTCGGTGGCGTCGGCCTGAAAACCACAGGCGCTGCCTGCGCCAAACGCTTCGTTGATCTGCTGTGCCACCTGATTGGCGTTGTCGGCGTTCAGATCGGCCACCGCTACCCGATAACCGGCCTGCGCCAGCCCGTGGGACAAAAAGGCGCCTAACGTTTGGCCGCCGCCAATCACTACAGCTACTTCAGACATGGTCTACTCCTTATGCGATAAATGACAGCGTGCTGCCCAACGGGATATCGGTCGGCGTCGGGCCGGATACGTGGATCGAGCCGGGGAATTCGGCTTCGGCTTCGCCGTCGAAGCGCACGGTGATGTGGCCCAGCTCGCGCAGATTCTGCGTGGCGACGCTGCCGACGGCGGTGATGGCGTAGCGCCGCTGCGCCAGTTCCATCACGCCGCCGACCTGCAGCTCGCCGGCGGTCGCGCCGTGGCGGTGGATGAAGCAGAACTCTTCGATATCCGCCGGCGCGCCTTCACGGAAGGTGATCAGCATGTTGTCCAGCAACGCGTCGCGGGCGCAGCCGCCGATCTGCGTGATGGTGGTGTGAAAAATGGTGTGCATAAACGTCTCCCTGGAAATCAGCTTATTGATAAATGAAGGCCGAGGCGGCCCAGGCGATCAACACCGTCGGCGCGCCGGTCAGGAAGCGGCCGACCAGCACCGAAGGCACACCGACCCGCACGGTGTCCTGCTTGGCTTCCGCCAGCGACAGGCCGACCGGAATGAAGTCGCAGGCGGCCTGCGCGTTGATGGCGAACAGCGCGGGCAGCGCCAGCTGCGGCGGAATATGGCCGAGGCCGATCTGCACCCCGACCAGCACGCCGATCACCTGGGCGATGACCGCGCCGGGGCCGAGGAACGGCGACAGCAGCGGGAATGAGCAGATCAGCGCCAGCGTCACCAGGCCGATCGGGCTGTTGGCCAGCGGCGTCAGGCCGTGAGCGATAAAGTCCCCGAGGCCGGAGGCCATGATGATGCCGATCAAGGCCGAGACGAACGCCATAAACGGCAGGATGGTCTTCAGCACGGTGTCGATGGTGTCGCGCCCGGCCTGGAAGAACACCGCCACCACCGATCCCATGCCCATGCCGACCTTCGCCAGCAGCCCGTCGCTTTGCTCGGTGATCTTCTTGCTGGTGTCGTAGTCGCGCGCCTTGGGCTGCGCTGCAACGGTGGCGGCGGGTTGGCTATCTGCCGCTTCGATTCGGCTGATGTTGTGGTCGCGCACGCCGGAGACATAGATGTCTTCGAGGATAAACTGCGCCAGCGGGCCGGACTGGCCGGTGGCGTGGATGTTGACCGTCGGAATGCGGCGTTTCGGATACAGGCCGCAGCGCAGGGTGCCGCCGCAGTCGATCACCGCCACCCCGATCTCTTCCGCCGGCGGTTCACCTTCTTTGAAGCCGTCGACGGCCGGCCAGCCAGTCAATTCGCTGAGGCGATCGACGATCGAAGGTCGGGTGCCGGCGGTGATGTACACCACTTTCTTGCCGGGCTCTATCGGCAGCTCCAGGGGGCCGCCCCAGCCGCTGGCGCCTTTTTCAATACGGATATAAGCACTCATGCTGCACTCCACGAATTAAAGTTGCACCTGGCGATCCAGACGGATGCCCATCTTGCGTTCGAACAGGCTGGTGGTGAGATCGGTGACCCAGCCGCGGAAGAAGTTGGTGAACAGCCCCACCAGGAAATAGCTCACCGCCAGCGGGCCGAGCGGCAGGCCGAGGGTGGTCAGGCCGCTGGCGATGCCGAGGTAAACGAACAGTTCGCCCGGATTGATGTGCGGGAACAGGCCGTTCATCGAGTGGCAGCTGTAGGAGGCCGCCGCGTAGTAGCTCGGCTTGTATTTCTCCGGCATGAAGCGCCCCAGGCTGAGGGTCATCGGGTTGCAGAAGACAAAGGTGCCGATCAGCGGCAGCAGCAGATAACGCGACACGGGGTTGCCCGCGCAGCGCTGCGCCAATCGTTCGATACGTTCCTGGCCAACAAATTTGATCAGCGCGTTCATGATAACCAACAGGCTGATCAACAAAGGTAAAATGCCGGTCACCATGCCGACAAACACTTCACCGCCTTTCTGAAACAGGCCGATAAACCACTCGGCGCCGTGGGTGATTAGCTCAATCATTATGTTCTCCTGTAATGGACTGATATGGCCTGGAGCGAACGGCGGCTCTGTCGCCATGGGCCTTACAGTAGTCACTTTGTTGGGCCATTTGTTTTAAATAGATCACAATTTGAAAGATAAATATTTTATTTTGAAAGTTTAAGATGAAAGAAAGAGAAGGTCTGTGGCATAAGGGGGAGAGAGCGGGAACAAAAAAGCCCGGCGAACCGGGCTTTGGGTAGGGGGGTATACGGAAATCGCCGTTGTTAGCGTGTTTCTGTTACTGCTCGAGAATCTTTTGTATTGTCTCTACGGAAGCACCGTTTCTTTCGGCCGTTTGGGCCAGTTCTTGCTTTTGTTTGTCTTTTTCAGCGATTGCCATATCTTTGGCGGCGGCTATCGCGGCCAGGAAAATTTCTTTTTCCGTCGCGGTGAGCGGGCCTTGTAGTCTGGCTTCGCAGACGCGATACAACGTATCGCGGATAAAATTTACCGTGGTCGTGCGCCGAGCCAGATCGACTACGGCGGTGCTGAACTCTGCATCGCCACTGACTTTTTGAATTTGTTCCGTGCTCATTTCAGCTTTCAGCGCGGCAATAACGGACTGCGCGACATCAGGCGGTGGAGCCACGCAGTACTTGATATTTGAGTCTGCGGGAATATAAATGGCGCTGCTTCTTGTTGAGTCATAGTCAAACCAATACGTTTCTCCAGGTTTCAACTCATGCCTAGAGGCCGGAGATTTAAATAGCGCGCAAGACGATAGCGAAAGGATGAGCAGGGAGATGATTACAATATTGACTTTCATGATGGCACCACCATAAAAATGTGGGTTAACTAGCGTAAAATTTAGTCAAAAGTCCATAAATAACAATGAACTATAATAATTATTAATGCGCTAAGTTTTTGTGTTTTCGGAAAAGGTGGGGAATTTGAAATTTGATAAGGTTAACTTTCAATCTTTAATGATTTATGTCGTTCTCTTTCGCATATTTGGAATAAAAAAAGCCCAGGGGGATTAAATAAAAACCAGCTCTTATTTTTGCTCATAAAATACATTCGGTTGCATTATTTCCTTGTCAAGACCTCCCTCGATGCATAAAAAAGCCCGGCGAACCGGGCTTGGGGACAGGTGGTCCGTCACATCAGGCGATGGTGACCTTCTTGTCCAGGTAGGCGTCTTGCACGGCGTTGATCAGCGCCACGCCGTCTTTCATCGATTTCTTGAACGCCTTGCGCCCCAGGATCAGGCCCATGCCGCCGGCGCGTTTGTTGATCACCGCGGTGCGCACCGATTCCTGCAGATCGTTCTCACCGGCGGCGCCGCCGGAGTTGATCAGCCCGGCGCGGCCCATGTAGCAGTTGGCCAGCTGGTAGCGCACCAGATCGATCGGGTGATCGGTGGTCAGCTTGGTGTAGACGCGATCGTCGGTATAGCCGAATTTCACCGCGCGGTAGCCGCCGTTGTTTTCCGCCATTTTCTGTTTGACGATGTCGGCGCCGATGGTGGCGGCGATGTGGTTGGCCTGGCCGGTCAGATCGGCGCTGGAGTGGTAGTCCACGCCGTCCTTGTTGAATGCCGGGTTGCGCAGATAGGCCCACAACACGGTGACCATGCCCAGCTCATGCGCGCGCTCGAAGGCGATCGAGATCTCTTCGATCTGGCGGCGCGATTGCTCGGAGCCGAAGTAAATGGTGGCGCCGACCGCCACCGCGCCCATGTTGAACGCCTGCTCGACGCTGGCGTACAGGGTCTGGTCGTACTGGGTCGGGTAGCTCAGCGTTTCGTTGTGGTTGAGTTTGACCAGGAACGGAATTTTATGCGCGTAGCGGCGCGATACCGACGCCAGCACGCCGTAGGTGGAAGCGACGCAGTTACAGCCGGCTTCAATCGCCAGCTCGACGATGTTCTTCGGATCGAAATACAGCGGGTTGGCGGCGAACGAGGCGGCGGCGGAGTGCTCGATGCCCTGATCGACCGGCAGGATCGACAGGTAGCCGGTGCCGGCCAGGCGGCCGTGGTTGAACAGGGTTTGCATAGAACGCAGCACGCTGTTGGGACGGTTGTTATCGATCATTACGCGGTCGACGAAGTCGTCGCCCGGCAGGTAGAGATTCTCGGCGGGGATAGTGGTACAGCGGTGTTGCAGCAGATCTTCCGCTTCCTTTCCTAGCAACTGCACAATATCAGTCATGATTCACTCCCGATTAAGCTTCTTCATACACCGGCAATGCAAGGGTTTTTGACCACCGGCGCAGTAAAAAAGCGGTGATTGAAGCTGTAAAGCGATACTACCGAACTGGATCCGGCAAGGACAAACAATAGATGCGATTGAGAGGAAATGCCATTTGCGAGGCCAAATACGCGGGGACGATCGCCCCCGGCGCGCTAAACGATTGATTATTCGATCTCGAACCACTCGGTGTTTTGCTGGGCGATTGGGGTGATGGAGTAGATCATCTCCTGCAGGTGATCGTGGATGGCGCGCTCCGCCGCCTCGGCATCGCGCGCTTTCAGCGCCTCGTAGATGCGGTAGTGCTGCTTGATCAGGCTCTCCGGCGGCGAGACTTCGCTCAGGCTGAGGAAACGCACCCGATCCATGGTGGCTTTGATGGTTTCGATGGTCTCCCACGCCAGCGGGCAGTCGGCGAACTGGGTCAGCAGCTGGTGGAATTCGTCGTCCAGCGCCAGAAACTCGCGCGTTTGCCCGTTCTGCGCCGCCAGCGCCTGGCGGTGCAGGTTATGCTCCAGCGTCATCAGCTGCGCCGGGGTGGCGCGCTCGGCCGCGCGGCGCACGATGGCGCATTCCACCGCCTGGCGGATAAAGCGCCCGTCGGCCACGCGCTTGGCGGAGATTTTCATCACGAAGGTGCCGCGTTGCGGCAGGATCTGCACCAGGCCGGCCTCCGCCAGCTTGATGAAGGCTTCGCGCACCGGCTGGCGCGAAACGCAAAAGCGCGTAGAAATCTCTTTCTCGGACAACAGGGTGCCGGGGGGGATGGTGCAGTCGACGATATCCTTGCGCAGGAAGCGATAGATCTGTTGGTTGACCGGGACGTTGTTGGTGAGACTGTACGTTTCAGACATGGCGACAATCAGGCATCTGGCTGGAATTCGAATGCCACCATACTAGCAGATTATTGGTTGAGGGCGGGTGGATAAATCCACCCGCCGGGTAGGGTAACTCAGTGATGCCAATCCTGATATTCCTGCTTGCGCCGCCCAGGGGCGGTTTCCGGCATCAGGCTCAGGCCGATGGCCGACACCACGCCCAGCACCATCATGTAACCCGCCAGCCCGTAGTAGTGGCCGCCGGTCACCTGCAGGATCTTCACCGCCAGCAGCCCGAGAATGCCGCTGCCGATCAGCGATCCGATCTGCCAGATCAGCGCGATGCCGCTGCAGCGCACGCGGGTGGGGAACAGCTCCGGGAAGTAGGAGGCCTGCGGCGCGTAGCACATGCTGTGGCCGAAGGTCAGCACCACGATCATGGCGATCTGCGTCACCCAGAAATTATCGAGGTTGATCGCCATAAAGAACGGCACGATGCACACCACCTGCAGCAGCGCGCCGGCGATGTACACCGGTTTTCGCCCAACCCGATCGGAGAGGCGGCCCATCAGCGGAATGGCGAAAATCTCCAGCAGCACCGCCACGATCATCGCCTCCAGCAGAATGCTTTCGTTGAGGTGGTTGGCTTTGCCGTAGGCCAGCACGATCACCGTGAACATGGCGAAGGCGCAGGCTTCAATCAGCTTGGCGCACACCCCTTTGCCGATAAGGCCGGGATAGCGGCGGGCTACTTCCACCACCGGCCGGCTCTCCACCGCCTTGGTGGCACGGATTTGGGTAAACACCGGCGACTCGTCGATCTTCAGGCGAATAAACAGCCCGACAATCACCAGCAGCAGGCTGAGCAGGAACGGAATGCGCCAGCCCCAGTCCAGCATCTGCGCCGGCGACAACACGGCGGTCAGCAGCGCGAACAGCCCGGATGGCAGCAGGAAACCGGCGGGCGCGCCGATCTGTACCCAGCTGGCGTAGAAACCGCGCCGCGGCGGCGGCGCGTATTCGGCGGTCATCAGCACCGCGCCGGCCTGTTCACCGCCGACGCCGAAGCCCTGCAGCACGCGGATAAAGATCAGCGCGAGCGGCGCCCAGATGCCGATCTGCTCATAGGTGGGCAGCAGGCCGATGCAGAAGGTGCCGAGGCCGACGATCAGGATGGTGATCACTAGCGCCTTCTTGCGGCCGACCTTGTCGCCGATGTGGCCGAACACGATGCCGCCCAGCGGACGCGCCAGGAAACCGACCGCGTAGGTGGCGAAGGCCGCCAGCGTGCTGATCAGCGGATCGGCGCTGGGGAAAAACAGCTGGCCGAAGAACAGCACCGCGGCGGTGCCGTAGGCGAAGAAATCATAATATTCGGCGGCGGTGCCGATGGCCGAAGCGCTGGCGACGCGCCGCAGCAGCGGTTGATTGCCGGTATTGACGGCGTTATGCGTGGTGACGGTCATCGGAAACCCCCCGGTCGGTAAGCGGCAGAGCGGCGACGGCGGCTTTGGCCCCCAGGCTCAGCAGTTGATGATAAGCGTGGCTGACGGCGCGGACGAAGTCAGGCGAGTCGGGCAGATCCTGGCCGAAGACGCTGTCGAGCTGCAGCAGCGCCAGGACGCGGGGCCGGCCTTCCTCGCTGCCGGCGACCAACGCGGCGAGGCGTTCGCGTAGCGGATCGCTGATGTCGATCGGCGCGCCTTGCTCATCGCGGCCGCCGACGTAGCGCATCCAGCCGGCGACGCCCAGCGCCAGGCAGTCGAAGCGGCTACCGCGCGCCAGATGCCAGCGGATCGCGTCCAGCAGCCGCTGCGGCAGCTTTTGCGTGCCGTCCATGGCGATCTGTGCGGTGCGGTGCTTCAACGCGCGGTTGCGGTAACGCCGCAGCAGCGAATCGGCATACTGCGCCAAATCGACGTTCGGCACCTGCAGGGTCGGTGCCTGTTCCGCCAGCATCAGGTGACGGGCGGCGCGGACAAAATCCGCGTCCTGCATGCAGTCGCCGATGTGCTGATAACCGGCCAAATAGCCGAGGTAGGCGAGGAACGAATGGCTGCCGTTCAGCATGCGCAGCTTCATCTCCTCGTACGGCAGCACGTCGCTCACCAGCTCGGCGCCGACTTTTTCCCAGGCCGGGCGCCCCTGGGGAAAGCGATCCTCAATGACCCACTGGCTGAACGGCTCGCAGGCCACGCCGACCTCATCCTCGACGCCGCCCAGGCAGGCAAACAGCTGCCCGCGGGCTTCCTGCGTCATCGCCGGCACGATGCGATCTACCATGGTGGAAGGGAAGGCGACCTCTTGACGCACCCAGTCGGCCAGCGCCGGATCCTGCCGCTGCGCCAGGTCGAGCAGCACCTGGCGCGTGACCCGGCCGTTGGCCGGCATATTGTCGCAGGACATCACGGCGAACGGCGGCAGCCCGCGTTCGCGGCGCAGGCGCAGCGCCGCCAACAGCAGCCCCGGCGCCGACTGTGGCTGCGCCGGGTGAGCGATATCATGCGCGATCGCCGGGTGTTCCGCCATCAGCCGGCCGCTGGCAGGGTGGTGGCAATAGCCCTTTTCGCTGATGGTCAGCGAGACGATAGCGATCTCAGGCTGCGTCAGGGCCGCCAGCACCGCCGCCAGCCCGTCGGTTTGCAGGTGCAGCGCCTGGCGCACCACGCCGATGACCCGGCCCCGCAAGCCGTCGTCGTCCATCTCCGCCACCGAGAACAGCAGATCCTGTTGCTGCAGGTCGGCGATCTTTTGCTGGCCGTGCTGCATGCTGATTTCGCAGTAGCCCCAGTCGCTGCCGTGCTCGCTGGCCAGCCTGTCGGCGTACATCGCCTGGTGCGCGCGGTGAAACGCGCCGAAGCCGATATGCGCCATGCGCGGTTTCACGCGCTCACGTGCGTAGCCGGGCCGGAGAACGGCGGCCGGCAGCGCGCTGTGGTCGGAAAGTCTCATGTTCAATGTCCCTGGAGAGGTAAGCAAAGGGGCGAAGCCGCCCCGCCTGGCGTTATGGTTTTAAGATTTGCACGCCCGCCGTTGCGCGCGGCGCCTTGATCACCAGCAGCACCAGCAGCGCGCCCAGCGCGGCGACGCCGCCCGCCAGCATAAAGGCGCTGTCGAATTTGCCGGTGTTCTGCACGATGTAGCCGGTGACGATCGGCCCGATGATGCCGGAGACGCTGCCGATCAAATGAATGAACCCGCTGGCGCCGCCGACCCGGGATTTATGCACCACGTCCTGGATGATCGCCCAGTAGAGAGCGCCGGTGATGTAAAGGAAGAAGATCGACACCGACATCAGCATCACCGCCGGCACCACGCTGCTGACGGTGCCCGCCAACGCCACGCACACCGCCGCCGCCAGCAGGCTGGTGACCAGCACGATCTTGCGCGACAGCAGCAATTTGCCGGTGATGTTGAAGATCTTGTCGGAAATATAGCCGCCGAGCGCCAGCCCGACGAAGCCGACGATCCACGGGATCATCGTGGTCAGGCTCATCTCTTTGATGTTCAGGTTGTGCGCCTGCACCAGATACGAGGGGAACCAGCTCAGGAAGAAGAACAGAATGTAGTTGTAGCAGAAGAAGGCGAAGGCGGTGACCAGAATGATCGGCTGCTTCAGGTAGTAACCCAGCCCGTGCGCGGCGTCGCTCAGCGCGCTTTCCTCGCCGAGGTTTTCCTGTTTCAGCCGCGCGATCAGCGCCCGTTCTTCGGCGCTGACGCGCTGGCTTTTCGCCGGGTTATCCGCCACCACGAAGAACCACACCAGCATCCAGACGATGCCGATGGCGCAGATGATCATAAACGCCGGTCGCCAGCCGAACGCCAGCGCCAGATAGCCGACGATCGGCCCGGCCACCGCGCCGCCCAAAGGCGAACCGGCGCTGAGCAGGCCCATGGCGGTCGCCGCCTGCTTCTTCGGGAACCAGCCGTTGATCATCTTGTTGGCCGAGGCGCAGATCGGCCCTTCGGCCATGCCGAACAGGACGCGCAGGATCAGCATCGAGTAAAAACCGGTGGCGATCGCCGTCATGCCGCAGAAGATAGACCACAGACCGACCGCCACGCCCAGCACCAGCGTCGGGCCGAAACGGTCGACCGCCAGCCCGCCGACGAAGTTGAAGATGGCGTAGCCGAAGAAGAAGCTGCCGAAAATCAGGCCGAACTGTTCGGCGTTCAGCATCAGATCCTGTTCGATCATTGGCACGGTGATCGACAGCGCCACGCGGTCGAGGTAGTTGATCATGTAGACCATGAACAGCAGGAACACGATGGTCCAACGCAGGTTTTTAAACATAAAGCGCTCCACTGGGTGTCGTTTTAATCGTGATGCTTCGTTGTTTGCACGGGCGGCGGGTGCCGCCCAATGCCCCGATGCTGCCTTGGCGTTACTCGAACTGCAGCAGCACCTTGCAGCAGGTGCGCTGATCCCGCTCGAACATCAGCATCGCCCGTTCGACGTCGGCGGCGGGCACGCAGTGGGTGAGCAGCCGCTGCGGGTCTAGCTTGCCGTCCGCCATCCAGCCGATCACCTGCGGGAAGCGCGCGCTGTTCAGGCGCGAGGAGAAGATCGACAGCTCCTTGCTGGTGATGCTCTGCTGGGTCAGGGTGCAGGCGTCGCCGGAAAAGCCCATGATGCCGATGCGCGCCGCCGGCGAGGCCAGATTGATCGCCTCCGGCAAAATGGCGGGGTGGCAGGCGGCATCGACGATCAGCGTCGGCTGAATGCCGCGCTGCTGCAGCATCTGCGGCAATGCGGCCTCGGCGTTGTTGAACGTCTCGTCGGCGCCGTTGGCACGCGCCATGTCCAGCCGCTCGGCGATGCGATCGACGACCCACACCTGCTTGACGCCGTACACGCCTTTCAGCGTCTGGATCACCGTGAGCCCCATCGGCCCGGCGCCGTAGATCAGCGCGATGTCGTCGGGGCGCGGTTGCAGATGGGCGGTAATGTTGGCGGCGATGCTGAAGGGTTCGATCATCGCGGCGTGGCGATCGCTGATGGTGGGCGGAATCGGATAGGCGTTGCGCGCCGGCACGCAGGCGTAGTCGCTGAAGCCGCCGTCGCGGTGCACGCCGATCACCTGCAGCGAGGTGCAGACGTTGGGGCGGCCGACCGAACAGGGATAGCAGTGGCCGCAGCTCACCACCGGATCTACCGAGACGCGTTCACCGAGGCGCGCTGGATCGACGCCTTTGCCCAGCGCATCGATCAGGCCGAAGAACTCGTGGCCGATCACCCGCGGATAGCGGGCGAACGGGTTATGGCCGTGATAGATATGGACGTCGGAGCCGCAGATGCCGGCGAATTTCACCTTGACCCGCACCTCGCCGGCCGCCGGCTGCGGCAGCGCGCGCGTCTGCAGCGCCAGGCGCCCGGGCTGTTCGATCACGACGCTGCGCATGGTGTTTACCAGTTCCATAAGGTGCCATCCTCCAGACGCGCGACCGGCAGGTAGGCCGGTTCATACGGGTAACGGGCCGCCAGCTTCTCATCGAACTCGATGCCGATGCCCGGCTTGTCGCCCGGATGCATATAGCCGTCGTCGAACGTCCAACTGTGCGGGAACACCTCGAGCATTTGCTCGGAATAGCCCATGTATTCCTGCACGCCGAAATTCGGCACCCACAGATCGAAATGCAGCGCCGCCGCCATGCAGATTGGCGACAGATCGGAAGGGCCGTGGGAGCCGGTGCGCACCTGATACAGCGAGGCGAAGTCGGCGATGCGCCGCATGCCGGTGATGCCGCCCGCGTGCGTCAGGGTGGTGCGGATGTAGTCGATCAGCTGTTCTTCGATCAGCTGTTTGCAGTCCCAGATGCTGTTGAACACCTCGCCGACGGCGATCGGCGTGACGGTATGCTGGCGGATCAGGCGGAAACAGGCCTGATTTTCCGCCGGCGTCGGATCTTCCATCCAGAACAGGCGATACGGTTCGGCGCTTTTGCCGAAGCGCGCCGCTTCGATCGGCGTCAGGCGGTGGTGCATGTCGTGCAGCAGATGTTCGTTGAAGCCGAACCTGTTGCGCACCGCGTCGAACAGTTTGGGGGTGAAATCGAGGTATTTTTCCGTCGACCACAGCTGCTCTTCCGGCCAGTCGCCCTTGGTGGCCGGCTCATAGGCCTGGCCTTTGCCCTTGGCCATGCCGTAGGTGGTTTTCATACCCGGCACGCCGCATTGAACGCGGATCGCCTTGAAGCCTTGTTCTTTATGTTTGGCGTAGTCGTCGAGCACCTCGTCGATCGAGTGGCCGGTGGTGTGGCAATACACCATCACACCAGAGCGCGAGGCGCCGCCCAACAGCTGATACAGCGGCATGTTGGCGGCCTTGGCCTTGATGTCCCACAGCGCCATGTCGACAGCGGAAATGGCCGACATGGTCACCGGGCCGCGCCGCCAGTAAGCGCCTTTGTAGAAGAATTGCCAGAGGTCTTCGATCCGCTGCGCGTCGCGGCCGATCAGCTGCGGGCAGAGGTGATCTTTCAGGTAAGAGGCCACCGACAGTTCGCGCCCGTTTAGCGTGGCGTCACCGAGGCCGACGATGCCGTCATCGGTGGTGATTTTCAGCGTGACAAAATTGCGCCCCGGGCAGGTGACGAACACCTCGGCGTTGACGATTTTCATAACCTTCACATCCTGTAGCTGCGGAGAGATAGCGCGAAAATACGTCATGAACTAACTACCATACAAGTATTATTTGGTGAATTTGCCGGAGAGGATCACATTTGATCGCGAGCGGAAGCGGGTAAACGGGGGAAGAAACGGGGCGCAGCGGCTGCGCCCGACAAGGTCAGCCCAGCAGGGCGCAGTTAGGCGGCAGGCGGCATTCGATGGCCTGCGGCAGCACTTCGATGCGGAAATGGCGACCCTTGAGCGGTTCGCCGTCGAGGTTGAAGGTCATCTCATGCGGCGCGTCGATCTCGAGCCACGGCAGCGCCGCGCTGAGGATGCTGTTGCTCTCTTCGTCGTTGAACAGGGCGGCGACCAGCGCCGGCAGCAGCTCATCGGCGATCAGCAGGCGCAGCTGCAGCAGGCCGTCGTTGATCAGCGCGCTGGGGCACAGCTCCTGGCCGCCGCCGGCCTGTTTGCCGTTGCCGATGCCGATCACCAGCGCCTCGCCGGCCCAGCGGAAGTCCGGCCCACGGATTTCACAGCGGTCGGCCTGCAGCGTATCCATGCGCAGCAAGCCGTGCACGAAGTAGGACACGCCGCCGAGAGCCGCCTTCAGCTTCTCCGGCGTTTCGGTGGTGATGCGGGTGCCGAAGCCGCCGGTGGCCATGTTGATGAAGTAGCGCTCGCCGTTGACCTTCGCCAGATCGATCGGCACCGAGCGGCCCTTGATCGCCAGCTGCAGCGCCTGTTCCGGCGAAGGGGGGATGTTGCAGGCCATGGCGAAGTCGTTGGCGGTGCCGAGCGGCAGGATGCCCAGCGCCGGCCGGTTGTGCGCCGGCAGTTGCACCAGCGCGGCGGCCACTTCGTTGATGGTGCCGTCACCGCCGCCGGCGACGACGGTGCCGACGCCGAGCTGCGTGGCTTCTGCGACATAGCGCGCGGCGTCGCCGTGCTCCCAGGTCACGCGCACGTGCAGCGTGATTTGCTCTGCGCGCAGGCGTTTGACCGCCTGACGCAGCTCTTCGTTACCGGCGCCTTTGCCGTTGATGATAAGCAGGGCGGGCGCATGTGAGTGTTGAGGCATTGCCGATATCCTCCGGCGGAAAACCAAGAATGCCTCAAGATAAACCAGCTGCCGCCACCAGGCCATCAGAATATTCAGCTAATTCTGGTTATTTCCCGGCGTTCAGTGAATAAGAAACAAGGCGAATTTATCTGAATTTTACCCGGAAATAAGCCAGGTTTTAAAGACGAGAGGATTAATCGCTGTAGCGTTATTTATATATCGAAGCGGCGTGATTATTATTATTAAAACGGATAACGGGAATAAGTTATGGAAATCGGCGCGGCGAAAAAAATAGGCGCACCCATAAAGAAAAAGCCAGCCCAAGGGAGATTGGGCCGGCTAAGGAGGTGGTTCCTAGTATTGCTATGCAAATATTTTCGTTGTTCGTTTTAAGCAGCGTGATAGTAACCAAGCTGCGCGCACATTGATGTGATCCAATTCTAATATTTGCTAAAAATCGCCGCCGAATGACGGCGATTCATTTTTATGCCCCGGCGCTATTTTCTTCCGCCAAATTGCGGATCAGCAACGCATAATTGAGATCGATATCCTGCGGGATCGGCAAATAAACGATATGGCCGTTGCCCGGCGCCACCTCAATCGGCTCGCCTTTCTTATTTTGCATGCTCTCGAGGGTGAACACCACGTTGCCGCCCGGCGTCATCATCTCGACGCTGTCGCCGAGCGCGAACTTATTCTTCACGTCGACTTCCGCCCAGCCATCGCGGCGCACGCCGGTGAATTCGCCGACGAACTGCTGGCGCTCGGAGAGCGAGGAGCCGTAGTCGTAATTCTGCTGCGCTTCGTGCACGTGGCGGCGCAGGAAGCCTTCGGTGTAGCCACGGTGCGCCAGGCCTTCCAGCGTGGTAAGCAGAGTCGGATCGAAGGGTTTGCCGGCGGCCGCGTCGTCGATGGCGCGGCGGTAGACCTGGGCGGTGCGGGCGCAGTAGTAGAAGGATTTGGTGCGGCCTTCGATCTTCAGCGAGTGCACGCCGAGCTGCGTCAGACGTTCCACGTGCTGGATGGCGCGCAGATCCTTGGAGTTCATGATATAGGTGCCGTGTTCGTCTTCGAAGGCGCTCATATATTCGCCTGGCTTTTGCGCCTCAGACAGCATGAACACCTTGTCGGTCGGCGCGCCGATGCCCAACGTCGGCTCGACGGTTTGCACCGGGATCGGCTCGTGCAGGTGCACGATATTGCCGGTGTCGTCCTCTTTGCCTTCCTCCGCTTTGTACTGCCAGCGGCAGGCGTTGGTGCAGGTGCCCTGGTTGGGATCGCGCTTGTTGATGTAGCCGGACAGCAGGCAGCGGCCGGAGTAGGCCATGCACAGCGCGCCATGCACGAAGATCTCCAGCTCCATGTCCGGCACTTCGGCGCGGATCTCGGCGATCTCTTCCAGCGACAGTTCGCGCGAGAGGATCACGCGGGTCAGGCCCATTTGCTGCCAGAACTTCACCGTCGCCCAATTAACGGCGTTGGCCTGCACCGACAGGTGGATGTCCATCTGCGGGAAGGCTTCGCGCACCATCATGATAAGGCCGGGATCGGACATGATCAGCGCATCCGGGCCCATATCGATAACCGGCTTCAGATCGCGCAGGAAGGTTTTCAGCTTGGCGTTGTGCGGGGCGATGTTTACCACCACGTAGAATTTTTTGCCCAGCGCATGGGCTTCATTGATGCCCTGCGCCAGATTCTCGTGGTTGAACTCGTTGTTGCGCACCCGCAGGCTGTAGCGCGGCTGGCCGGCGTAAACCGCATCGGCGCCGTACGCGAAGGCGTAACGCATGTTTTTCAGCGTTCCGGCCGGGGAGAGAAGTTCCGGTGTAAACATAGTGTGTCTCGGTCTGATTTCAGGTCAGCACCACGCCACCTGATGGCGCAGTAAAAGCGGGGAATTGTAGCCGCAGCGCGGCAAGAAATCAGCAGTTAACCGGATTTATTCAGGGGAGATTGATCTTGGTCAAACGGAAAATGCGCGGCGGCGGGCCACCGCGCGGGAGAAAGGGAAAGATCAGGCGCTCAAATCGCGGATATCGGTGGTCGGGCCGTTTTTCATCACCGACTGGATACCGTTTTTGGCGGCGCTTTCGGAGCTGTACATTTCGCTGACGCCGATCACCTGATGGTTCTTTGCCTTCAGCACAAAATAGGGCTGATTGCTGGTGCTGTGCTTCAGTTCGTACTGCGCTTCGTGCGGTGAATTGGTCTGCACCGAAGCGATGCCGTTCTCCGCCGAGGCTTTGCTGGCGTACATTTCGCTGGCCAGAATGCTCTCGCCGTTACTGGCTTTCAGGTTGAAGTGGTACTGCCCGTTCTTTGCTTTTTTCAGCTCATAATGACCGATTGCCATGGTTCTTCTCCTGTAGGTTCCGATTCGTGATGTAAGTGTAGCCAATCGCTTGAAAATCGGCGGCTAAACCTCACAGCAGCTTAGTCGAAAAAATGCGCAGTTTTTTTGCGCCGGCGCGGAGTTTTCATTCGGTGAACCTGGCGCCGCACGGGAAGCTAAGGGAAGGCGCGGTGATTGCGCAGTGCGCCGCATAACAAGGGGAACAGGGTTTCACCCCGTGAGATTGTGCGTTACGGTTTGGCCGTTTCGTCAATATGGATGAAAAATGAGCGATACATCTTGGCATCGACACGCTACAGGCATATGCTTTGGCCTATGCCTGCTGTGGAGGTTGTCGAGATGGAAAGAATCGCAAAGCTGTTTAAAAACGGCAGAAATCAGGCGGTGAGGTTACCGGTGGAATTTGAATTTGATACGGATCGTGTCTATATCCGTCGCGATCGGGAGGGCAACGTGATTTTATCCAAATATCCGGCAAAGCCGGACAGCTGGGCACCGCTGCTGAGCATTATCGCCCAAACGCCGGTGCCGCAAGAGTTTCTTGGCGCGGAAGATCGTCAGCAAGGGGTTGCAGACCGCGATCCATTCTCAGAGGAAGAGTAGGCGATGTACATGTTTGATACCAACACCGTCAGCCACTTGTTTCGGCAGCATCCGCAGGTGCTTAACGTCATGGAAAAGCTCCCGCCTTCTGCCGTATGTATTTCCTGCGTCACGGAGGCGGAACTGCTTTACGGTGTGGCTAAACGGCGGAACAAGGCGTTGCAAAGCATGGTCGAGGCCTTTCTTGCCGCGGTGACGGTCTATGCATGGGATAGCGAGGCCGCCCGCTGCTACGGTGAAATGCGCGCGAACATGGAGAAAAAAGGCAAAATCATGGGCGCGCTGGATCAACTGATCGCCGCTCACGCGCAGAGCCGTGGCGCGACGCTGGTGACCAACGATCGCGCATTCGCCATGGTGCCCGGGTTGGCGGTTGAAGACTGGACGCGCTGATTTCCCCCTAAACCCCATTCACCAGCCGGCAGGGCTCGGCTTCCCAGCGGTAGCCCACGCCGTATACCGAGCGGATAAAGGATTTTTCCCCGTCGATCAGTTCCAGCTTGCGGCGCAGGTTTTTGATGTGGCTGTCGATGGTGCGGTCGGTGACCACCCGGTAGTCGTCGTACAGGTTGTTCAGCAGCTGCTCGCGAGAAAATACGTTGCCCGGCTGGCTGGCCAGCGTTTTCAGCAGGCGGAATTCCGCCGGCGTCAGATCCAGCAACTGCCCCTGATAGCTGGCCTGGAAGCGCGGTTCATCGATGTGCAGCAGGTCATCTTCCCGCGCGCTCTCCTGCGGCCGATAGCTGCGGCGCAGGATGGTTTTCACCCGCGCCACCACTTCGCGCGGGCTGTAGGGTTTGCAGATGTAATCGTCGGCGCCGATCTCCAGCCCCAGCAGGCGGTCAATCTCTTCGATTTTCGCCGTCACCATCACGATCGGAACGTCGCTGAAGCGGCGCAGCTCGCGGCACACCGTCAGCCCGTCGGCGCCCGGCAGCATCAGGTCGAGCAAGATCAGCGCCGGCGGATGCTGGTGCACGGTCGGCACCACCTCGTTGCCGTTGGTCAGCCAGCGGGTGGCGTAGCCCGCCGCCTGCAGATAATCCACCAGCAGCTGGCCCAGCTTGGGCTCATCTTCAACAATCATGATCTGCACGGGTTGATTCTGAATGTCCATCAGGGCGCCTTATTTTTTATCGGGGTAGCAAATTCTACTGTAATGCGCACGCCGCCTAAAGGCGAATGCTCGGCGCGGATTTTCCCGTCGTGCGCTTCCACGATGTTGTGGCAGATCGCCAGCCCCAGCCCGGAACCGCCGCTGGCGCGGTTGCGTGAACCTTCCGCCCGGTAGAAACGTTCGAAAATGCGCGTCAGTTGCTGATCGCTGATGCCCGGTGCGCTGTCCTGCCAGTAGAGAAGCAGCCGCCCCGGCTGCAGCTCGGCGCCGATCTCCAGCCGGCCGCCGGCGTCGGTGTAACGCAGGCTGTTTTCCAGCAGGTTATTGAACAGCTGGTTCAGGCGATCGGGATCGCCGAACAGCGGCGCCTGGGGCGGAAGATGGGTGACGATCTCCAGCCCTTTGGCGCGGAAGCGTTCGCGAAAGGCGGCGACGGCGATCTGCAGCAGGTGCACGCAGTCCACCGACGATTTGCGATAGGCCAGCGCGCCGAGATCGGAGAGCGACAGCTGGTGCAGATCGTCGACCAGTTTGGTCAAGGTGGATACCTCGGCCTGCAGCGAGCTGAGCGACGCCGGCGTCGGCTGGCGCACGCCGTCCTGCAGCGCTTCCAGTTCGCCGCGCAGCACCGCCAGCGGCGTGCGCAGCTCGTGCGATACGTCGGCCATAAAGGCGCGGCGCATCTGCTCGTTTTTTTCCAACGAGGTGGCCAGCTGGTTGAAGTCGTGCGCCAGCCGGCCCAGTTCATCCTGGCTGCTGACCGCCACGCGGGTGGTGAAATCGCCCGCCGCCAGGCGGTGGGTGCCCGCCACCAGACGCTTGACCGGGGCCAGCATGCCGCGCGACAGCAGCCAGGTCACCGCCGCCGCCAGCAGGGTGGAGAGCGCGACGATAATCCAACTGGTGCGCCGCTGCTGGCGATCGAAGTTGATATCGGTATTGCGCGTCAGGCGCTCGACCGGGGTGGTGAGCACCCAGCCGACGATCTGGTTGTTGTAGCGGATCGGGTGGCGCGGCCCCTCTTTCGGCAGGGGGCCAGAATGCCCGACCAAACGATTGAACTGGCTGTCCACCACCCAAAACTGGGTGCGCCAGCCCTTGGGCGGCAGATTGTGGCTGCTGTCGCTGTTCTGCTCGAACGAGCGCATGATCTGGTAGACCACCTGATCGTTGTTGCGCAGGAATATCCAGTTGCCATGGTGGCTGTACTGTTCCTCCAGCGCTTCGCTCAGCATGTTGATGCGTTGCTCGTTGCTGCTCTTGATGTAATCGATAAAGCCGCGCTCAAAGCTGACGCGCACCCCCCAATGCATGGTGATCAACACCAGCATGCAGGTAGCGAAAATGGCCAGGAACAGTTTCCCGGTAATGCCTATCCTCATTGCAACCTCGTTGAGCCGGTACCCGGCTCTTTGGTCAGCGTGCGGTTGGGCGCGCTATCGGCCGGCACGCGCGCGAAGGCCAGCGCGGGCAGAGCGATAATCAACGCCATACAGCAGTAGCTGTAAATAAATGCGCTGTGAATGGCCGGGCTATCGGCCACCACCTGATGATGGGCGAAGCTGCCGATCAAGATGCCGGCGACGCTGACGCCAAGGCTCATCGACAGCTGCATGACCATCGACAACAGGCTGTTGCCGCTGCTGGCCAGCCGGTCCGGCAGATCTTTCAGCGTCAGGGTGTTCATCGCCGAGAAGCGCAGCGAGTTGACCATCCCCTGGAAGAACAGCACTACCGGCAGCAGCCACAGCCAGCCGAGCATCGCCGCCAGCAGGAAGCTCAGGCTGACCAGCGCCAGCAGCAGCGTGGCGGCCACCAGCACGTTACGGTAGCCGAAGCGGTTGACCACCTGCACCACGATGCGCTTCATGCCCATGCTGCCGATGATCATCGGGATCATCATCAGCCCGGCGTGGAACGGCGTGAAGCCCATGCCGACCTGCAGAAACAGCGGCGTCATGAACGGCAGCATGCCGCTGCCGATGCGCCCCAGCAGGCTGGCCAGCAGCCCGATCTTGTAGGTCGGGGTGCGCAGCAGCCGCAGCGAGAACAGGGCGCGGCTATTGCCGTAGGCATGCCAAACATACCCCAACAGCGCCGCCGCGCCCAGCGCCACCAGGCCGGCGATGGCGCCGCCGGACAGCCCCATGCCCTTGTGGCCGTCGAGCGCCAGCGTCAGCGCCGCCATGCCGATCGCCAGCAGGATAAAGCCGCTGAGATCGAAGCGGCGGGTCTGCATTTGGTAGTTGGGCATCAGCAGCAGCGTGGCAATGGCGCCAACGATGCCCACCGGAATGTTGATCAGGAAAATCCAGTGCCAGCTGGCGTATTGCACCAGGAAACCGCCCAGCGCCGGCCCCATCAGCGGGCCGATTTGCCCCGGCAGCGTCACGAAGGTCATCGCTGCCATATACTGCTCGCGCGGCACGATCTTCATCACCGTCAGGCGGCCGACCGGCACCATCATCGCGCCGCCGACGCCTTGAAGCACGCGCGAGGCGATCAGCTCGTTCAGGGTTTCCGAACGGGCGCAAAGGAGGGAGCCGAGGGTGAACAGCACGATGGCGCTGAAAAACACCCGCTGTACGCCGACCTTATCCGCCAGCCAGCCGCTGGCCGGCAGCGTCACCGCCACCGTCAGCACATACGAGACGATCACCGACTGCATGCGCAGCGGGTTCTCCCCCAGGCTGGCGGCCATCGAGGGCAGGGCGGTGTTGACGATAGTGGTATCCAGCGTCTGCATAAAGAAGCCGAATGCCACTATCCAGAGTTGCCAGCGTACCGTGGCGGCGTGTTTCATCAGCATTGGTCGGCCATTAATGGGGCAGCGGGGCCAGTTGCTTGTTGCGGCGGAACTTCGCCTGCAGCCGGTCGAAGTAAAGATAGACCACCGGGGTGGTGTACAGCGTCAGCAGTTGGCTCATCACCAGGCCGCCGGCGATGGTGATGCCGAGCGGCTGGCGCAGCTCCGCGCCGTCGCCGCTGGTCAGCACCAGCGGCAGTGCGCCGAACAACGCCGCCAGCGTGGTCATCATGATCGGCCGGAAACGCAGCAGGCTGGCCTGAAAAATCGCCTCGCGGGCGCTGATGCCGCCGTTGCGCTGCGCCTCGAGCGCGAAGTCGACCATCATGATGGCGTTTTTCTTCACGATGCCGATCAGCAGCATGATGCCGATCAGCGCGATCAGGCTGAACGGCGCGCCGAACAGTTCGAGCGCCAGCAGCGCGCCCACGCCGGCGGAAGGCAGCGTGGAAAGGATGGTCAGCGGATGGATATAGCTCTCGTACAGTACGCCGAGCACGATATAGACCGTGGCGATAGCCGCCAGGATCAGGATCAGCTGCGACTTCAGGGTATCCTGGAATACCTGGGCGGTGCCGGCGAACGCGCCGCGTACCGTAGACGGCACGCCGAGCTGAGTCATGGTGCGCTCTACCGCGGCGGTGGCGTCCGACAGGCTGCCGCCGTCCGGCAGGTTAAAGGAAATGGTCGAGGCGGCGGACAGCCCCTGATGGTTGACCGACAGCGGCGCGTTGGCCGGCCGCCAACTGGCGAAGTAGGAGAGCGGTATCGCCTTGCCTTCGCTGTTGATGATGAACATTTTGTCCAGCGAGCTCACGTCCTGGGTGTAGGGCGGCGCCACTTCCATCACGACTTTGTATTGGTTGAGCGGTTGATAGATGGTCGAAATCTGCCGCTGGCCGAAGGCGTTGTTCAGCAGGTTGTTGGCGTCGGACACCGAAATGCCGAGGCGCGCCATGGTTTCGCGATCGTAGACCAGATCCATCTCCGAGCCTTTATCCTGCTGATCCGAGTTGACGTCCGCCAGCTCGGGCAATGCGGCCAGCGCGGTGCGGATCTTCGGCTCCCATTCGCGCAGCGCGGCGAGATCGTCCGCCAGCAGCGTGTATTGGTAGCTGGCGTTGGCCTGCCGGCCGCCGACGCGGATATCCTGCACCGCCATCAGAAACAGGCTGGCGCCCGGTTCTTTGGCCAGGCGAGCGCGCAGGCGGGCGATCACTTTCTGCGCGTCGTCGCTGCGTACCGACAGGGGTTTCAGTGAGATGAACATCGAACCGCTGTTGGTGCGCGAGCCGCCGGTAAAACCGGTGACGTTTTCCACGTCCGGATCTTCGCGCACGATTTTCATGAAGTCTTCCAGTTTGCCGCGCATCGCCTGGAACGAAATGCTTTGGTCGGCCTGGATAAAGCCCATCAGGCGCCCGGTATCCTGTTCCGGAAAGAAGGTTTTCGGGATGCTGATATACAGCCAGACGTTGAGCGCAAGGGTGGCGAGGAACACCGCCAGCACCCAGCGCGAGTGGCCGAGCACCCAGTTCAGCGAGCGTCCGTAACCCTGCTGCAGCGCCAGCAGCATTTTGCCGAAGCCGCGCGCCCTCCGCTGCGAACGCGGCGGCTGGTGGCGCAGCAGGTAGGCGCACATCATCGGCGTGAGCGTGAGCGAGACGATGAGCGAGAGCCCGATCGATACCGACAGGGTGACGGCGAACTCGCGGAACAGGCGCCCCGGCAGGCCTTCCATCAGCAGCAGCGGGATAAACACCGCCACCAGCGAAACGCTCATCGACAGCACGGTGAAGCCGACTTCCCGCGCGCCCAGCAGCGCGGCGTTGATCGGTTTCATGCCGGCTTCGACATGGCGGGAAATGTTTTCCAGCACCACGATGGCGTCGTCCACCACAAAGCCGGTGGCGATGGTCAGCGCCATCAGCGACAGGTTGTTGAGGCTGAACCCGCACAGATACATGGCGGCGAACGAGCCGATCAGCGACACCGGCACGGCGACCGCAGGGATCAGCGTGGCGCGCCCGGAGCGCAGGAAGATGAACACCACCAGGATCACCAACCCGATGGCGATCGCCAGCGACTGTTCCACCTCGGCCAGCGACGCGCGAATGGTCGGCGAACGATCCTGCGCGACGCTGAGTTTAATCGAGGCCGGGATATTCTCCTGCAGGGCGGGCAGCTCGGCGCGAATGCGATCGACGGTTTCGATGATGTTGGCGTCCGGCGCACGGCTGATGGCCAGAATGATCGCCGGTTTGGCGTCGGTCATCCCGGCGTTGCGCACGTCTTGCACCGAGTCGTTGACCTCGGCCACGTCGGCCAAACGCACCGCCGAGCCGTTGTTGTAATGAACGATCAGCGGACGGTAGGCCTCGGCGGTTTTCAGCGCGTCGTTGGCCTGGATCTGCCAGCGCTGCTGCGGGTTTTCCACGGCGCCCTGCGGGCGGCGCACGTTGGCGTTGGCGATGGCCTGCCGTACGGCGTCCAGCGACACGCCCTGATTGAACAGTGCCGAAGGGTTCAGCTCCACCCGCACCGCCGGCAGTGAGCTGCCGCCCACGGAAACGTCGCCGACGCCCTCGGTCTGGCTGATCTTCTGCGCCAGCTGGGTGGAGGCGAAATCGTAAAGCTGCCCCTGGCTGTAGGTGTCCGAGGTCAGCGTCAGGATCATGATCGGCGCGTCGGAAGGGTTGACCTTGCGGTAGCTGGGGCGGCTCGGCATGCCGGTCGGCAGCAGGCTTTGCGCGGCGTTGATCGCCGCCTGCACGTCGCGCGCGGCGCCGTTGATGTCGCGATCGAGATCGAACTGCAAAATGACCCGGGTACTGCCGAGCGAGCTCATCGAGGTCATTTCGTTAACCCCGGCGATGCGGCCCAGCGCGCGCTCCAGCGGCGTCGCCACCGAGGACGCCATGGTTTCCGGCGAGGCGCCCGGCAGCGACGCGCTGATCGAAATCACCGGAAAGTCCACCTGCGGCAGCGGCGACACCGGCAGCAGGCGAAAGCCGATCGCGCCGCTGATGGCGATGGCCAGCGTCAGCAGGGTGGTGGCCACCGGCCGGTGAATGAACAGGGCGAAGAATTTCACTGTAGCTCCTGCGTATCCGGCTGGCGATGCGTGTTGCGCGCCAGTTTGTCAAACAGCAGGTAGATCACCGGCGTGGTGAACAGCGTCAGGATCTGGCTCATGATCAAACCGCCGACCATACAGACGCCGAGCGGATGCCGCAGCTCCGCGCCGACGCCGGTGCTCAGCATCAGCGGCAGTGCGCCGAGCAAGGCCGCCAGCGTGGTCATCAGGATCGGCCGGAAACGCAGCAGGCAGGCCTGATAGATGGCGTCGCGCGGCGATAAGCCCTGCTCGCGTTCCGCCGCCAGCGCGAAGTCGATCATCATGATGGCGTTCTTCTTCACGATGCCGATCAGCAGGATGATGCCGATGATGGCGATCACGTCCAGCTCGCTGCCGGCCATCATCAGCGCGAGCAGCGCGCCGACCCCGGCGGTCGGCAGGGTGGAGAGGATGGTGACCGGATGAATGAAGCTTTCATACAGCACGCCCAGCACGATGTACATCGCCACCACCGCCGCTAAAATCAGCCACAGCGTGCTGCCGAGCGCCGCCTGGAAGGCCAGGGTCGCCCCCTGGAATTGGGTGGTGATGTCCCTCGGCATGTTGAGATTTTCTTCCGCCTGGGTGACCGCGTCGACCGCCTCGCCGAGCGAGTAGCCGTCGGCGACGTTGAACGAAACGGTGGCCGACGGGAACTGGTCGAGATGGTTGACCGACAGCGGGCCGAAGCGCTCTTCGATTTTGGCGATGGCGCTCAGCGGCACCACGGCGCCGTCGTTGCCGCTCAGACGGATCTCATTGAGCGCCGCCAGCCCCGGCGTCGCGCTGACGTCGTGCTCCAGCACCACGCGGTATTGGTTGGCCTGGGTGTAGATGGTGGAGATCAGGCGCTGGCCGAACGCGTTGTACAGCGCATTGTCCACGTCGCTCATGGTGACGCCGAGGCGGGAGGCCGAATCGCGATCGACGTTGACGTAGGCCACCAGCCCCTGATCCTGCCAGTCGCTGGTGACGTCCGCCAGCTGCGGGGTTTGCTTCAGCTCATCCATCAGCTGCGGCACCCACAGGCTGAGATCGTCCAGCGACATGGCCTGCAGGGTGAACTGGTACTGGGTGCGGCTGACCTGGGTATCGATGGTCAGATCCTGCACCGGCTGCAGATATAGCTTCACGCCGGGGAACTGCGCCGTTTGCTGCTGCAGGCGGCTGATGATCGCCGGAATGCGCTCGCTGCGTTCGCTCAGCGGCTTCAGGTTGATCTGCAGCCGGCCGCTGTTGAGCGTGGCGTTGCTGCCGTCGACGCCGACGAACGAGGTCAGGCTTTCCACCGCCGGATCTTTGAGGATCTGCGCCGCGACCTGCTGCTGGCGCTCGGCCATATTGCTGAACGAGACGCTCTGCGGCGCTTCCAGCGTGCCCTGAATGATGCCGTTGTCCTGCACCGGGAAGAAGCCTTTCGGGATCAGCAGGTACAGCAATACCGTCAGCGCCAGGGTGCCGACGGCCACGCCGAGCGTCAGCCAGGGATGGTTAAGCACCGTTTTCAGCCACTGGCCGTATCGCGCGATCACCCGGTCGAAAAAGCGCTCGGAGGCGGCGGAAAACCGGTTCTGCTTGCGCAGCGATTCGTGGCTGAGCATGCGCGCGCACATCATCGGCGTCAGCGTCAGCGACACCACGGCGGAGATTAAAATCGCCACCGCCAGCGTGACGGCGAACTCGCGGAACAGGCGGCCAACGATGTCGCCCATGAACAGCAGCGGGATCAGCACCGCCACCAGCGAGAAGGTCAGCGAGATGATGGTGAAGCCGATCTCGCCGGCGCCTTTCAGCGCGGCGTCGAGCGGTTTTTCCCCTTTCTCGATGTAGCGCGAGATGTTCTCGATCACCACGATGGCGTCGTCCACCACGAAGCCGGTGGCGATGGTCAGCGCCATCAGCGTCAGGTTGTTGATGGAGAAGCCGAGGAAGTACATGGCGGCGAAGGTGCCGACCAGCGACAGCGGCACCGCCACGCTGGGGATAATGGTCGCCGGTACGTTGCGCAGGAACACGTAGATCACCATCACCACCAGCGCGATCGCCAGCAGCAGCTCGAACTGCACGTCGCTGACCGAGGCGCGGATGGTGGTGGTGCGATCGGTCAGCACCTTGACGTCGACCGACTTGGGCAGGCTTTTAATCAGCGTCGGCAGCATTTCGCGGATGCTGTCGGCGGTGGTGATGACGTTGACGCCGGGCTGGCGCTGAATGTTCAGCACGATCGCCTGTTGCTTGTTGGCCCAGGCCGCCAGCCGGGTGTTTTCCGCTCCTTGTTCGATGGTGGCGATATCCTGCAGGCGGATCGCCGCGCCGTTCTGATAGGCGACGATCAGCTGGCGATAGTCGTCGGCGGATTTCATTTGGTCGTTGGCGGACAGGGTGACCGAGCGGGTCGGGCCGTCCAGGCTGCCTTTCGCCGAGTTGACGTTGGCGTTGCTGATGGCGGCGCGGATGGTTTCACTGTTCAGGCCATAGGCGGCGACCGCCGCGGCGTTCAATTTTACGCGCACCGCCGGGCGTTGGCCGCCGGCCAGCGTCACCAGGCCGACGCCGGTCACCTGAGAAATTTTTTGCGCCACGCGGGTTTCCACCATGTCTTCCACCTGCGTCATCGGCATGGCGGTGGAGGTCACGGCCAGCGTCAGGATCGGCGGATCGGCCGGGTTAACCTTGCTGTAGATCGGCGGGTAGGGCAGATCGGTCGGCAGCAGGTTGGTGGCGGAGTTGATCGCCGCCTGCACTTCCTGCTCCGCGACGTCGAGCGGCAGCGCCAGCTGGAACTGCAGCGTGACCACCGAGGCGCCGCCGGAGCTTTGCGACGCCATTTGTTTGAGGCCGGACATCTGGCCGAACTGGCGTTCCAACGGCGCGGTAATGGCGGAGGTCACCACGTCCGGGCTGGCGCCGGGATACAGCGTCACCACCTGGATGGTGGGGTAATCCACCTCCGGCAGGGCGGACACCGGCAGCGCGCGATAGCCGATAATCCCCGCCAGCAATATCGCCACCATCAGCAGCGTGGTGGCGACCGGACGCAGAATAAACAGGCGGGACGGACCGCCGCCGGCGTTGGGAGGCATCACCTGCATCAGGGCTTCCTCTGAACGTCAGGTTCGCGCTTGGCGTTGGCCGCCGCCGGCGCTTCGCTCGGCGCGAGCACTTCCACCTGCATGCCTTCGGTCAGGCGATCGATGCCGTCGGTCACCACCCGATCGCCGGCGTTGAGGCCGGCGCTGATCACCACCTGCCGGCTGTCCTGCACGCCGGCGGTGACCCGGTGTTTGCTGACCCTGTTGTCTTCGCCGAGCGTCCAGACGAAGTTGCCCTCGTTGCCCATCTGCAGCGCGGCGGTCGGGATCACCACCGCATCGTGCAGGGTATCCACCTGCAGCCGCGCGTTGACGAACTGGTTGGGGAACAGCGCGTCATCTTCGTTGGTGAAGCGCGCTTTCAGCTTGATGGTGCCGGTGGCGGTATCAATTTGGTTGTCCAGGCTCAGCAGCGAACCGGTCGTCAGCTTGTTCTGATTGGTGCGATCCCAGGCTTCGACGCCCACCGGCCCGGCTTTTTGCGCCTTGAGCAGATCGGCAATGTTGCCTTCGGGCAGCGTGAACACCACGTCGATCGGGTGCGTTTGCGTGATCACCACCAGACCGGTGGTGCTGCCGCTGGTGACATAGTTGCCGACGTCGACCAGTTTCAGGCCGACGCGGCCGTCGATTGGCGCAGTGATGCGGCTGTAGGTGATCTGCAGCTTGGCGCTGTCGACCGCGCCCTGATCGGCCTTGATCGCGCCTTCGGTCTGCTGCACCAGCGAGGCCTGCGTATCCAGCTCCTGGCGGGAAACCAGATTGGTTTTCACCAGCTGCTGATAGCGCGCCAGATCGCGCCGGGCGTTGGCCAGCGTGGCCTGATCTTTTGCTAACTGCCCCTGAGCCTGGGTCAACTGAACCTGGAACGGCCGGGGATCGATTTCCGCCAGCAGATCGCCGGCTTTGACCTGCTGGCCTTCGGTAAAGTGGAGCGCCATCAGTTGGCCATCGACCCGGCTGGTGACGGTCACGGTATTGGCGGCGGTGGCGGTGCCCAAGCCGGAAAGATAGCGCGGCACCGTCTGGCGGGTGGCGGTCGCCGCCTGCACCGGCGACATCGGCGCGCCGCGTCTGCCGCCCGCTGCGCGGCCTGCTCCCGTTTTACCGGCGGCCTGGTGCGCGCCCGGCGTCGTCCCGGCGGCCGGTTGGGCGGCGCTGAAATGGCGCCAGGCCAGAACGGCGACGATGATCGCAATCGCCGCAACCAGCAGGCGCAGCAGCAGGGAACGACGTTGGGGTTTTGCATTCATGGTGGTGAAAATTCTCTCCAAAAGGCAGGGGCGCGGGCACTCATTGCCACAAAAATGACACTTCTTACAGGATACTAGTTTAGCCAGCGAAGACGGCATAAAAATGAAGGAAATATGGAGGAACCGTCAGCATTGTCCTAATAAGTGGGTGATTTGAGCGTGCTATGTTTATAAGTGATTTATTCCGGCTTATAGCCAATGCGTTTTAACGATTTCCTGCATTTGGCGCTAATAATTAACAGGCAAATCATTTAACCCATGGAGCCTTTGTGATGAGCAAGAAACAACTGGGCCGTTCGGGCATTCAGGTGCCGGCGTTAACCTTCGGCGGCAACGTGTTCGGCTGGACGGCGGATCAAGCGACCTCTTTCAGCCTGCTGGATGCGCTGGTGGACAATCAGCTCAACTTTATCGATACCGCCGATGTCTATTCCAGCTGGGCGCCGGGCAACCGGGGTGGCGAATCGGAAACCGTCATCGGCGAATGGCTCAAGAAGAGCGGCAAGCGCGACCAGGTGATCATCGCCACCAAGGTGGGCAAACCGATGGGCGAAGGCAAACAGGGGCTGTCGCCGCGCTATATTCAGCAGGCGGTGGAGGACTCGCTGCGCCGCCTGCAAACCGATTATATCGATCTCTACCAGTCGCACGACGATGACCGCGATACGCCGCTGGAAGAGACGCTGGCGGCGTTCGATGCGCTGATCAAGGCCGGCAAGGTGCGGGCGATCGGCGCCTCCAACTATCAGGCGGATCGCCTGGAAGAAGCGCTGCGGGTGAGCGAAAGCAACGGGCTGGCGCGCTACGAAACCCTGCAGCCGGAATATAATCTGTATGCGCGCGAAGGGTATGAGGCCGAGCTGGAAGGCGTGGCGCAGCGCCACGGGCTCGGGGTGATCAACTTCTTCGCGCTGGCCAGCGGCTTCCTGACCGGCAAATACCGCAGTAAAGCGGACGAGGGCAAAAGCCAGCGCGGCGATCGCATCGTCGAACGCTACCTTAACCCGCGCGGTTTCCGCATTCTGGCGGCGCTGGATCAGGTGGCGGGCAAGCACGGCAGCTCCCCGGCGCAGGTCTCGCTGGCCTGGCTGATTGCGCGCCCGAGCATCACCGCGCCGATCGTCAGCGCCACCTCGTTGCCGCAGTTGGATGAGTTGGTCAGCGCCACCCGCCTGACGCTGGATGCGGACGACATTCAGACGCTGAACCACGCCAGCGCTGAGTAAGAGCCGCCGGCGATTTTGCTCTATGCTGAAGGGGTCAATATGACTTATTCAGGAAACTGCAATGTCTGGCGATACCATCAACGACCTCGCGACGCTGGAACAGCTGTACGGCAAACCCGCCGCGCCCTCGGTGTTTAAAGAAGTCAGCTATATCCACCCGGCATACCGCCCGTTTATCGAGGCGGCGCCGTTTGCCGCCCTCTCGACGGTCGGGCCGGACGGCATGGATGTCTCCCCGCGCGGCGATCCGGCCGGTTTTATCCATATCGAAGACGAGAAAACCCTGCTGCTGCCGGATCGGCGCGGCAATAACCGCATCGACAGCCTGCGCAATATCCTGCACGACAACCGGGTGGCGCTGCTGCTGCTGATCCCCGGCATCGGCGAAACGCTGCGGATTAACGGGCGGGCGGAGATCGTGGTGGCGCCGGCGGTGCTGCAGCGCTTCGCCCACCGCAATCAGCTGCCGCGTTCGGTGCTGCGCATTCGGGTGGAGGCGGTGTTCTTCCAGTGCAGCCGGGCGATCTTGCGTTCGGGACTCTGGGAAGAGGGCAGCCGCCTCGAACGTTCGGCGCTGCCCAGCCCCGGCCATATCTTGGCCACGGTGAGCCAAACGCGCTTCGACGGTGAGGAGTACGACCAGGCGCTGCCGCAGCGGCTGAAGGATACGCTGTATTAATCGCCGTGGCGTTCGCGCCACGTTTGCCGGTTCAGCCGGTACAAGACGTGCTTTTGCAGCGGATGGCCCGCCGGCAGGCGTGGGTGCAGGAAGGTTTCGCCGTCAAATTGCATGCCGATGCGCGTCATCACCCGGCGCGACGGTTGGTTGTTTTCGGCGGTGAAGGACACCACTTCCGGCAAGTGAAGCGTGTCGAAGGCGCACGCCAGCGCCGCGCGTGCCGCTTCAGCGGCGTAGCCGTTGCCCCAATGGGCCGCCGCCAGCCGCCAGCCAATCTCCACGCAGGGGGAACAGGGCAGATCGTCGCTCGGCCGCGCCAGCCCGACAAACCCGATAAAGGGCGCGCCGTCTTTCACTTCCACCGCCCACAGCCCCCAGCCATGTTGTTGCATGAAGGCGCGGATGCGTTCGGCCTGCGCGCGGCTTTCCTCGGCCGTCATCGTCGCCGGGAAATAGCGCATCACCTGCGGATCGGCGTTAAGCGCAGCGAAGGCCGGCAGATCTTCGTCGCGCCAGGGGCGCAGCCGCAGCCTGGCGCTGTCGAGGGTAAGGATGGTTGACATGATGCATAGCCTCCAATGAGCAAGGGCGCGGCGAGCCGCGCCCTTGGGCCGTCAACGGAACAGCGTTTGCGCCCAGCGCGCCAGCCCGGCGGTGACCGAGCCGAAGTCGTTGCCGCCGACGATCGGAATGCCAGGCAGCTGCTGTTGCAGCGCGGCGCGCAGCAGGGGGGAGCGCGCGCTGCCGCCGGTCAGGTAGATCACCTGCGGCGCGGTCTGGCTGCTGGCCAGCGCGGCGCTGACCTGTTCCTGGATGCGCATCAACGGCTGCGAGATGGCGTCGGCGAGCTGAGCCTGGCTGATGCTCTCCGCCAGATCGGCCTGCACGAAGCCGAGCGGCGCGCTGATGGCGGTTTGGCCGGACAGGGCTATCTTACTCTCTTCGGCCGCGCGCACCAGTCGGTAGCTCAGGCGCTGCTGGTACACTTTCAGCAGGCGTTTGACCTTTTCCGGCTCCGCCGCGTCGAGGATCAGATCGCGCAGCACGCGGCCGTTGGCGGCGCTGTAGAAATCGTTTTGCGCCGGCACGTCGTTGGTCGCCACCGCGTTCCAGTAAGGCAGCGCCGGCAGGGCGATGCCTTTCGCGGTTTCGCCGCCCAGGCCGAACAGCGGCATCAGCTGTTTGAAGGCCAGCATGATGTCCAGATCGTTACCGCCGACCCGGCAGCCGCTGTGCCCCAGCAGGCTTTGCTGGCGATCGGCGCGGTCGCGCCACTGTGGCCCCATCAGCAGCACCGAGCAGTCGGTGGTGCCGCCGCCGATGTCCACCACCAGCACGGTTTGCTCTTCGCTCAGTGTCGCCTCGAAGTCCAGCCCCGCCGCCACCGGCTCGAACTGGAATTCAATGGCTTTGAAACCGGCGCGTTCGGCGGCGCGCTGCAAAATGCCCTGCGCCTGCCGGTTGGCCTCTTCACCGCCGATGCCCTGGAAGTTGATCGGCCGGCCGATCACCGCCTGCTCGATACCGGTCTGCAGCACGTTTTCCGCCTGGCGTTTGATGTGGAACATCATGGCGCACACCAGGTCTTCGAACAGCGCGATCTGCTGCGGCTTCAGGCCGTTGGCGCCGAGGAAGGATTTCGGCGAGCGCACGAAGTACACCTCTTCCGGATCTTCCATGTAGTGCGCCAGCGCCTGCAGGCCGAACAACACGCTGTCGCCGTTGACCGGAATGTCCTCTTCGCGGTTGTAACTGATGGCGCGGCGCAGAAGCTGTTGGTTTTCTTCGCTGCCGGTCGGCACCTGCCAATGGCGGTGCAGGCATTCGCTCACCGCTTCGCGGGTCGGCGCGCACAGCATCGAAGGCAGATACGGTTCGTTGTTTTCCAGCGTCAGCAGCTCGGGGCCGTGGTCGCGCATCACCGCGACGGAACAGTTGGCTGTCCCGTAGTCGAATCCAATAAACATCTCTTTTTTGTCCCCATGCCAATGAAGGGGGGCGACTTTACCCGAGACGGAGCCGGCGGGCAATGCGCCAATGCGCGAGTGTCGAAAAATTTAGCGGGCGCGGCATCGGCATGCTTAACTTAATGTCCGAATTCCGCACGTCAGCGCGCCAGGCGAGCCCCATAATGCAGAAAAAACCGAACCCGAGCGTTGCCATGAATACTCAACAGCAAGCGTTGTACGACGCGCTGCGCGCGCGTGACCGCAAATTCGACGGCCGCTTTTTCGTCGGCGTCTCTTCCACCGGCATCTATTGCCGCCCGGTGTGCAGCGCCCGCACGCCGAAGCTGGAAAACTGCACCTTTTATCCGAGCGCGGCGGCGGCCGAGCTGGCGGGCTTTCGCCCCTGCCTTAAATGCCGGCCGGAGCTGGCGCCCGGCCTGGCGCTGATCGATCTGGGCAATCGCTATGCGCAGGTGGCGGTGCAGCTCATCGAGCAAGGCTATCTGTCCGAACACAGCTGCGAAGCGCTGGCGGCGCGGCTCGGCATTTCCGATCGCCACCTGCGGCGCATCTTCGCCGAACAGTTTGGCGCTTCGCCGATCGATTACGCGCAGTCGCACCGGTTGCTGCAGGCCAAACGCCTGCTGGCGGACACCGATCTGCCGCTCAGCGAGGTGGCGTTCGCCGCCGGTTTCGGCAGCCTGCGGCGTTTCAACGAGCTGTTCAAGGCGCGCTATCGCCTGATCCCGTCTGCGCTGCGCAGCGGCGGCGCGCGCGGTGAGCGGGCCGCCGCCAGCGGGCTGGTGTTCCATCTGGGCTATCGGCCGCCCTATGACTGGGATCGCATGCTGAATTTCCTGCAGGCGCGCGCCGTGCAGGGCGTGGAGCGAGTCGAGGGACGCCGCTACCTGCGTTCGATCGCCGTCAACCAGGGCGGCACGGAATATCGCGGCTGGGTCAGCGTGCAGCCGGAGGAAGCGCGCAACCGGGTCAGGGTCGAGATCGCGCCGGCGCTCAGTTTGGTGACGACGGAGGTGCTGCGCCGCGTGCGCCTGCTGTTTGATCTGGACGCCGCGCCGGATCGCATCAATGAGGCGCTGGGCTCGCTGGCGGCCGATGCGCCGGGGCTGCGCCTGCCGGGCTGCGTGAACAGCTTCGAGCAGGCGGCGCGGGCGGTGCTGGGGCAGTTGGTCAGCGTGAAAATGGCGGCGACCTTCGCCGGGCGGATGGCCGAACGCTGGGGAGAGCCGCTGGCGGCGCCGCACGAGGGTATCACCCACGTTTTCCCCAGCGCCGAACGGGTGGCGCAGCTGCAGCCCGAAGCACTGCGCCCGCTCGGGGTGCAGCTGAAGCGCGCGGCGGCGCTGATCGAGATCGCCCGCGCGCTGGGCGAAGGGCGGCTGCAGCTCGACAACGTGCTGGATATCGACCAGGGCATCAGGGCGCTGACCGCGCTGCCGGGCATCGGCAGCTGGACCGCCAGCTATATCGCGATGCGCGCCTGGTCTTGGCCGGACGTGTTCCTGGCCGGCGACTACCTGATCAAACAGCGTTTTCCCGGCATGACGCCGCGCCAAATCGAACGCTATGCCGAACGTTGGCGCCCGTGGCGCTCTTACGCCACGCTGCACCTGTGGCACAACGACGGCTGGGCGCCGGAAGGGGAGGATTGAGCATTCGGGCTAGCGGGGGGGCTCGATCAGCTGCAGCAGGCGGCTCATGCCCTCGCGCATCAGGAACGCCAGCAGCTTTTCCCGCTCGGCCGGCGTCAGGTGGTAGTAATACTCGATCCAGACCCGTATCGGATCCTGGCGTTTGACGTCGTAGCCCGGAGGGTCTGTCTCGCGCAAGGCCGACAGGCTGCGCGCGCCGTACGGCAGGCTGTCGATATGGTATTCCAGCGCTTTGCCCTGCACGCCGCTGCGGCGGCGGCTGAGCCAGCCTTCGCGCCGGGCCATCAAATTGACCCCTTGCGGGGTTGAAGGCAACCCCGCCTTGCCCATCAGTTCCCTGGCGGAAAACCATTTCTTTTCCATAGTCCCTTATCCCTGAGCCATCACATGTCGAGGAAAATCAACGGATACGCTGATGTTCGCATGGGAGTTTCATCTTATTTAATCGTTTAAGCTTCAGGTGTTATTTATATCACTAATCTCGCATGGGTTAACACAATGTGAATAACAGGAGTGCGGCGCCGCCCGCGAGACGGCGCCGGTGAGGGGGAGGGGTTAGCGAATGCCGAAGTAGCCGTCGCTGAGCAACACCGCCAGCGGCTGCTCCAGCGCTACCTGATCGCCATCCGCCAGATCGACGCCGATATCGCGCAGCGCCTGCAGCGTCACCGGCTGGTGGGCCGGCCCGGCGAGCGTCTGCGCTTTGATCCGATGCGCCGCGCCGTTGAGCATCGAGACCATCAGTTCATCCATCTGGTTGCAGTGCACGTTGGTGATAAAGCGTTCATCGACGCGAATGATGTCGATTTTCTGATCGCCCAGCTCATCGAAGGCATTGATATTATGCCCGAAGCCATTGACGATCAGCCGGCAGCCCAGTTGCTGCAGTTCGCGAAGACACGCCCGGCACTGCGCGGCGTGTTCCAGCACCACGGCCTCATCGACGCTGAACAACAGTGCCTGCGGCGGCAGCGAGGAAGCGCGCACCCTTTCCGTCAGCTCGCGCTGGAAGTCGGTGTTCAGCAGGCTGTCGGTGGCCAGCGGCAACGCGAGCGACAGCCCCTTGCGCTTGATGTCGTCGGCGCAGTGCACCAGCAGCTGCGCCACCGTCCAGCGGTCGATGTCCGGCATCAGGCCGTACAGCTGCGCGGCGGCGATGAATGCCTCGTGCGGCAGCGGCCGATCGTCCGGCGCCATCACCTGCAGCTTCACCTGGTGGAACGCGGCCGACAGCGGCGTCGCCGGCGGCGCGACCGCGCGGGTCAGCAGCCGCAGCTGCCCCTCGCTGACGATCGTCTGCACTTCCTGCAGGCTCAGCAATTCATGCTGCCGCTCCAGCAGCTGTTTTTGCCGCGCTTCATACAGATACACCTGGCCGCGCCCGTGGTGCTTGGCGGTGTAGCAGGCGATGTCGGCCTGGGCCAGCAGCTCGCTGCTTTTGGCGTCGCCGCCGATGCGCGTGATGCCGGCGCTGGCGCCGACGCGATAAATTTTCCCTTCCCAGTAGAACGGATGCTGGCTGATTTGGTTGACCACCTGTTGCATCAGCGATTTGGCCTGCTCCGGCCGGCAGTCGAACAGGATCAGGCCGAATTCGTCGCCGCCCAGCCGGGCCAGGCAGTCGCTGTTGCGCAGCTGGTGCCGCATCAGCTGGGCGATGTCCCGCAGCAAGGCATCGCCCGCCGCGTGGCCGGCGGTGTCGTTCACCGCCTTGAACCGATCCAGATCGAGGAACACCAGCGAATGCGGCGGTGACGGTTCCCCGCCGGCGACGATTGCCGCTTTAAGCTGCTTCTCGAAGCTGGCGCGGTTCGGC
Organism: Serratia sp. CY38905; assembly: GCF_052168875.1. Lineage (NCBI taxonomy): Bacteria > Pseudomonadati > Pseudomonadota > Gammaproteobacteria > Enterobacterales > Yersiniaceae > Serratia > Serratia sp. CY38905. The sequence continues at coordinate 209,468 of NZ_JBJNLV010000006.1, forward strand.
AGGCCGGTCAGCGCGTCGTGCGAGGCGCTGTAGCTGAGCTTTTTCATCAGTTCGCGCGAGGCGGTGACATCCTGCAGCACCATCACCGCGCCCATGGTTTCACCGTCGAGGGTTTTCAGCGGTGAGACAGACTGCTGCACGTCGAAATAGCGCCCGTCGCGGCTGTGCAGCACCAATGCGTAATCCGCCGGCCACTGCCGTGGATATTGCGTGAGGTTTTCGATTTCCGGGCCGTCTTTGCCGTTGGTCAGGCGCACCACGCCGGCGACGGGCATACCGATCGCCAGATCGAGCGGCCAGCCGCACATCTGCTCGGCCACCGGATTCATAAAGGTAATGCGCAGGTGGCTGTCGGTGGAGATCACCCCTTCGCCGATGGCGTCGAGGGTGATGTGCAAACGCTCTTTCTCCTCGTGCAGCGCTTCGGCGAGGCTCTTGAGCTCGGTCATGTCGATATTGGTGCCGATCATGCGCAGCGGCCGGCCCTGATCGTCGAGGATCACGTTGCCCTGGCCGCGAATATGGCGCACGCTGCCCTGGCGGGTCACGATGCGGTATTCCATGACGAAAGGCTTGGGGTCGGCCAACAGCGCGGCCAGCTCGCGATCGGTGCGGTCGCGATCTTCCGGCACCAACAGGGTGCGCCACAGCGCCAGCGTCGGCGTTTGGTCGGGATTGAGATCGTAGAGTTCGAACATGCGCTGATCCCAGGTGAAGTTTTCCTGGCTCATCACCCATTCCCAGATGCCGACGCCGCCCACCTGATTGGCCAGCGTAATGCGCTCCACCAGCCGGTTGTTTTCCGCCTGGCTGCGCTTCAAATCGCTGATGTCCTCCACCTGCGAGATGAAATACAGCGGCAGGCCTTCGGCGTCGCGCACCAGCGAGACCGCCAGCAGCGCCCAGACGGTCTGGCCGTCGCTGCGGATGTAGCGTTTCTCCATGGTGTAGCTGCTGATATGGCCATCGAGCAGGTCGTGCAACTGGCTTAGATCGGCGGTGAGATCGTCGGGATGCGTAATTTCTTGAAAGGTCAGCTTATGCAGCGCCTCAGGCGTATAGCCGAGCAGCGCGCACAGCGCCTGATTGACCTGCAGCCATTTCCCCTGCGGCGACACCAGCGCCATACCGATGGCGGAATACTCCAGCGCGCTGCGAAAGCGGCTTTCGCTCTCGACGATGTGCTGTTTTTCCACCCGAAAGGCGTGCATCACCACCGCCATCGCGTGCGCCGGGATTAAAATCAGCAGCATCGGCAAGTACAGACCGAGATCGCCAAGGTGCTTACCGGAAGCCTGGAAATGCAGCAACCTCAGCGAAATCATCACGGTGATCAGCAAGAGGGTGCAGAAGCAAACGGTGAACGCCTCAAGACGCGGCAGTGCGATGGCTGCCCACAGCAGCGGCAAAATCACGAACGTGAACGGAAAAGGCAGGTAGGTCAGCGCCATAAAGCTGAAAGCCAGCGTAACCATCAGCGTCAGCAATAATGGAAACGGGTTCAGCGCCGTCAGGGTGCGACGGTTATAAGAGAGGCCGATCGGCGCCAGCGACAGCACCCCTATCGCTTCGGAAATGAACCAGGTACCAAACGGCTGCCAAAAAGGCTGGCCTGGCGCGGGCACCAGGCCGGCGGCCAGCAGCGCGCTGAACAGCGGGGTAAAAATCACCGCGCACACCACAAAACGCAGCCAACTGGCGAGATCGTTCAACGGATCGTACGGGTCTAGCATGCGGCGCAGCAGCAGGGCGCAAACCGCCGCTTCCAGCAGGTTGATGGTGGCCAGCTTGACGGGAGTGGCGCTGACGCCGAACAGCAAGAAGCTGGCGAGCACGATGCCGAGGCCGCTGGCCAACAGCGGCAGGCCCCAGTGGCGCGGGGCGTGGCGGTACAGCACCGCGATCGCGGCGGCGGTCGGAAACCACAGCGGGGTGAAGTGGCTGGCTTCGCTGGACAGCGACAGGCTCAGCAAGGCGAGCAGAAACGTCGCCAGCGCCACTAACAGGGAATGCGTCAGCACGACGCCTTTGTGGGTGCCGAACGTGTTCGGCGCGCTGATCTCCATAGACACCCTTACCGATGGCCTCTGTCAGTGATTTGATTCATGACGTGGATGAATTAAGACGATTTATTGGCAAAGGGTAGTACAGCGCGAGAGGAAAACCTACCGGGATGGCCGACTTTACTGCGTTAACGCAAACCCGGCGACAGAATGGCGAAAAAGCCGGCGCGCGGCCGGCTTTTCGCGTATTACAGCAGGAACAGGGTGGCGAGGCCGAGGAAGATGAAAAAGCCGCCGGTATCGGTCAGCGCGGTGATGAGCACGCTGGAGCCGACCGCCGGATCGCGGCCCACTTTGAGCATGGTCATCGGGATCACTACGCCCATCAGCGCCGCCAGCAGCAGATTGAGCAGCATCGCCAGCGTCATCACGCCGCCCATCGCCGCGTCGCCGTACAGCAGCCAGGTGATGACGCCCATGATGCCGCCCCACACCACGCCGTTGATGATGGCGACGCCCAGCTCTCTGAGCATCAGGCGCGAGATGTTGCCGACTTCGATCTGGTGCAGCGCCAGCGCGCGCACGATCATGGTGATGGTCTGGTTGCCGGTGTTGCCGCCGATGCCGGCGACGATCGGCATCAGCGCCGCCAGCGCCACCAGCTGGGAAATGGTGTGTTCGAACAGGCCGATCACCCGCGAGGCGATGAATGCGGTGCAGAGGTTGATCGCCAGCCAGGCCCAGCGGGTCTTGACCGCCTTGCTGACCGGGGCGAACACGTCTTCTTCCGGGCTCAAACCGCCCATGCGGCGCAGGTTGGTGTCGCTCTCTTCGTTGACGGCGTCGACGATCTCTTCGATGGTCAGGCGGCCCATCAGTTTGCCCTTGGCGTCAACCACCGGGGCGCTGATCAGGTCGTAACGTTCGAACGCGCCGGCCGCTTCATCGGCCTTGTCTTCGGGCTGAAAGGTGGCGGGATCGCTGTCCATCACTTCGCGCACCGGGATCTCCGGATCGTTCAGCAGCACTGCGGTCAGTGGCAGCTCGCCCAACAGGGTGTTTTTGCGATCGGTGACGAACAGTTTATCGGTGGCGTCGGGAATGGTTTTGCGCATGCGCAAGAAGCGATGCACCGCGCCGAGCGTGACGTCCGGCCGCACCGTCACCAGTTCGAAATCCATCATCCAGCCGACGCTGTCTTTGGCGTACTGGCTCATCTCGCGCACCTGGGCGCGCTGCTCCGGCTCCAGCGAGGTCAGCAACCGGCCCATCAGGTTACGCGGCAGATATTGCGCCAGGTAGGCCTGTTCGTCGACGTCCAGCGTTTTGATCGCTTTGAGCAGGTCTTTGTCGCTCATTTCCTCGATCAGGCTGTCCCAGACCGGTTCGGCGACCTCCACCAGCGTCTGGCCGCGCTTGCTGTTGCCCACCAGCCGCCACAGCGCCATACGTTCGTCCTGCGGCAGTGCCTCCAGCAGGTCCGCCAGGTCGGCGGCGTGCATATCGTCCAACAGACCGGTGATTTCCGCCGTCTGGTTCAGCAGTTCGCTTTGGCTGAGGGCGTGTTCATCCCCTGGCCGGCCGAGAATGCCGTCGACCAACTCCTTATTGTTCAACAGCAGAGTGAGAATGCGCTGGCGGTATTCAGCGACTTTTTTGACGTTATGGGTTGCGGCTGACATGGTGTTCCTTTACGGGCGCTCGGCGTTCCTGACGCAGGCTCATTAAAAGATAGAGCATAGCGGGTGCCGGCGTCATTTTTATGAAACGGCCGGGGTGCGGCGGTTATTCAGAGGAGGCGTCCTGTTGCGGCGCGCTGACTTCGGCGGCGTTTTGCGCAGCGGCCTGCTTTTTTTCCTGATGATGAGGCACCGCCACCACGGCGGCGTACAGCAGTCGGCCGACTAAAATGATAAAGCTGATAAACAACACTATCTTCGTCATCTGTCCGGTGGTTTTCTTGCGCATATATCACCCGGTATGCCGGTGTCCTGTGTTATTCACTCGAGAATTTGTAAGCGGATTTTAGGCGCTGATGACAAAAGTTGTCCATTTTTTTCCGGCGTGCGGGGTGGCGTATTAGGGCTTCGTTTAGGTTGACGGGGCGAGGGCGGAAAGAAAAACCCCCTGTCTGGCAGGGGGCGGGGGATCAGGCGGAGCGCTGTTCGTTTTGCGAGCCTTCTTCTTCGATCAGCAGCTTCCAGCCGACGACGTCGTTCCAGTAGGCCTGTTCGCGCTCGAAATCGAGCTGCACCAGGTTGTTCTGTGCCAGGTAGCCGGCCGGGAAGCGCAGCGTCCAGTGGTTGTCGTCGGTGGTCAGGCGCAGCGTTTCTGGCGTGGTGGTCGACTGACGCTGGTTGTTGAGCAGGGTGCTCAGACGCAGCAGCTGGATCAGCGGCAGGTAGTGCTTCTTCTTGAACAGGTTGAGGCGCGGCAGCTCTTCGAGCTTGATCGCCTTGCGGTGGAAACGCACCAGCGCCGCCAGCAGCAGCTGCTGTTCCTGGTTGAAGCCAGGCAGGTTGGAGTTTTGCAGAATGTAGGCCGAATGGCGGTGCATGCCGCTGTGGTTGATGCTCAGCCCCACCTCGTGCAGCATGGCGGCCCATTTCAGCAGAGCCTCCAGCTGCGGATGCGCCAGCTTGGTGTTTTGTGCCATCCACTGCGAGTAGAGCAGCTCGGTGGTTTCCAGCACCCGCTTGGCCTGCTCGCGGTCGATGTTGTAATGATCGGCCAGGCTCTTGGCGGTGCGGCTGCGGATGTCCTGATGGCGGAAGCGGCCTTCCATTTCATACAGCACGCCTTCGCGCAGCGCGCCGTCGGACAGGCGCAGATCGCGGATCGCCAGCGCGTCGAACACGCCGCACAGGATAGCCAGCCCCGGCACGAACACCGATTGGCGATCCTCTGACAGCCCCGGCAGGCTCAGCGAACTGAAGCTTTTGAACTGCAGCACCTGTTCGGCGAGCATTTCCAGGCGATCCAGGGTGATGAGACCGTCTTTTTCCCCCATCGCCACCAGCACTTCGTGGGCGGCCTTGATGGTGCCCGAGGCGCCCAGCGCGTACTGCCAGCCCTGAATGCGGTACTGCCAGGCCAGCGTTTCCAATTTTTGCGCCGCCGCCAGCCGCGCACGGCGGAAGTTGTTTTTGCTGATCTCGCCGCCCGGGAAGAACAGCTGGGCGAAGCTGACGCAGCCCATGCGGCGGCTTTCCGCCAGCAGCGGCTCGAAGTCTTCGCCGATCACCAGCTCGGTGGATCCGCCGCCGATGTCGATCACCAGCTTGCGGCCTTTCTCCGGCTGAGTGTGCTCCACGCCCATGAAGATCAGACGCGCCTCTTCCTGGCCGGCGATGATTTCGATCGGGTAGGGGATCACTTTGGCGGCGCGCTTGAGGAACACTTCGGCGTTCACCGCCTGACGCAGGGTGTGCGTCCCGACGATGGTGACGTTATCCGCCGGGAAGCCCTGCAGCCGTTCGGCAAACAGCGCCAGGCAGGCCAGGCCGCGTTCTATCGCCTCTTCACTGAGTACGTTGTTGCTGTCCAATCCGTCGGCGAGATGCACCCGCTGTTTTAAACGGCCCAATACCTGTAAGGCGCCGTTGACGACGCGGGCGATCACCATGTGGAAACTGTTCGACCCGAGGTCGATGGCGGCGATTTCCTGCGGTTTGTTCGTTGCAGTGTTTTTTAGCGGCATAGTTGCTGGCCTACTGTCCTGGTTGTTCCAGAGCTTTTAAATACTCGTAAATAGCCACCTGGGCACGCACTTTGCGGCGGTTGCCGCGCGGCACGTACTGGTTGCTCAGTTCTTTATCCACATAACGGGCCTTGACCGTATCGCTGAACAGGATCTCCAGAATGTCCAGAACGCGCTGTTTCAGCGCCGGATCCAGCAGCGATACCGCCACTTCGATACGGTAATCTATGTTGCGGGTCATCCAGTCGGCGGAGGACAGATACACCCGTTTGTCACCTTTATTGTCGAAAACGTAAACCCGGTCGTGCTCCAAAAAGCGATCGACGATGCTGATCACCTGAATATTGTCGCTGATCCCCGGCAGGTTGGGAATCAGGGAACACATGCCCCGCACCAGCAGGCGGATCTTCACGCCGGCGCCGGACGCGGTATATAACCGATCTACCAGCCCTTTATCCACCAGATTATTAATTTTCAACATAATGCCGGCCTGTTCCCCGGCCTGGGCGTTGGCGATTTCGTTGTCGATCAGCTCATACAGCTTCAGGCGCGAGTTCTGCGGCGACACCATCAGGTTGTCGAAGGTGACCGGCCGGTAGGGGTTCTCGATAAAGTTGAACACCCGACGCACCTCGTTGGTGATGCGTGAGTCGGCGGTCAACAGCGAATAGTCGGTGTAGATGCGCGCGGTTTTTTCGTTAAAGTTGCCGGTGCCGATATGAGCATAGCGCACAATTTCATCGCCTTCACGGCGTGAAATCAGGAACAGTTTGGCGTGGATTTTCAGGCCCGGCGCGGAGAAGATCACGTGTACGCCGGCCTCGGTCAGGCGCTTCGCCCAATGAATGTTGGCTTCTTCGTCGAAGCGCGCCTGCAGCTCGACCACCACCGTGACTTTTTTGCCGTTGTGCGCAGCGTGGATCATCGATTCGATGATGCGTGAATCTTTCGCCACCCGGTAGATGTTGATCTTGATAGCCAACACGCTTGGATCGAACGACGCCTGGCGCAGCAGCTCCAGCACGTGCTCGAAGGTGTGGTACGGATAGTAGAGCAGCACGTCTTTTTCGCGAATGGCGTCGAAGCCGTTGCGGAAACCGTCGAACCAGATGTGGCGCAGGCGCGGCAGCGGCTTGTTGACCAGGTTGGCCTTGCCGACGTTCGGGAAGCTGATGAAATCTTTGAAGTTGTGGTAGCGGCCGCCGGCGATCACCGAATCGTAGTTGGAGATGCCCAGCTTGCCGCGCAGCAGTTCCACCATTTCGTTCGGCATGTCGCGCTGATACACGAAGCGCACCGGCTCGGCGGTCAGGCGCTGTTTCAGGCTGGAGGACATCAGTTCCAGCAGGCTGGATTCCATTTCGGTCACCAGATCGTACTCCGCGTCGCGGGTCATTTTCATCGAGTAGGCGTTGAGCGCGTCGTAGTCGAAGAAGCCCTTGAAGATATCGTCCAGGCAGTAACGCAGAATGTTGTCCAGCAGGATCATCGGCTTGCGGCGGCGCGGCGCTTCCGGCGGCAGATTGACGAAGCGCGGCACCTTGTCGGACGGGATCTCCAGCAGCGCATAGTCGATGCGCGCGCCGCGGATGATCTCCACCGCCAGATAGGTGTAATCGTCTTTCAGGAACTGCACCAGGTTGGTGTCGTGGTTGATCAGGATCGGCGTGATGTGCTGGCGCAGATGCTGTTTGAAATATTGCCGCAGCCAGATTTGCTGGTTCTCGGACACCTGGCGTTCGTTGATCAGGAAGATCTGGTTACGCGCCATTTCCAGCAGCAGATCGTTATACAGGCCGTCGAACTCCTGATCGGTTTTCAGCACCTTGGCCTGGATCTTTTTCAGCAGGTGGCGCGAGGCGCCGGCGGAGCCTTGCTCTTCGCTGATCAGGATGCGCCGTTTGAGATCGGCGAAGCGGACTTTATAGAATTCGTCGAGGTTGTTGGAGTAAATGCCCAGAAAACGCATACGTTCAATCAGGGGATTGCTCTTATCTGCGGCTTCCTGCAACACGCGTTCATTAAAGGATAACCAGCTTAGTTCTTTTTCGATGTAGAGCTTTTCCTGACCCATTGCCACTCCAGTTCAAATTTAGAATAGGATCCGGGACGCAGCGCCCGGATGCCGCTCTAGTGTCCTGGATCATTATTGCGAGAGATTGACAGGAAAGTCCAACATATCCATTGCGTTGGCGCGCGGCATTTTTCGGCGGCAATAAATTTTCGCCGAGGCGGGACGCCCGGCAGTGAAGTGAGTAGCATGAAATGACGATTAGCAGGCTCATTTTTAGTGACATTAAGCGTGTTTACGGTCATTTTTCAGCAATATACCGACGCCATATTGTCTGTTTGCAGTGTAAAAAACCTGGGCAAAGCAGGGTAACTTTGTCATGCAAACGTCATAAAACTGACATAAGATGCCCGGTTATCTTACGGCGCAAGCCCGATTACATCAGCGACAGCGAGACACATGACACAGACGACGGCCAATCAACATCCCCGAGATCGCATGCGCGGGCGCATCGACCGCGGCGTGCAGGCGGCAGTGACCGCCAGCGGGCTGATGGTGCTGATGACGTTGATGCTGATCTTCGTTTATCTGCTGTTTGCGGTGCTGCCGCTGTTCAAACCGGCCTCGCTCGGCCAGGCGCAGCCGCTGCCGATCGCGGCGTCGGCCCCGGCGCTGGCGCTGGGCATGGACGTGCAGCAGCGCGTCGGTTACCGCATCGACGCGCAGGGCGCGGGGCAATTTTATCGCCTGACGCCGACCCCGAACGGCCAGCCCCAGGCGCCGCTGGCGCAGCAGACGCTGTTGGCCAAGCCGGCGCTGCTCGCGCAGGCCGCCGGAGAGCGCGATCTGTTTGCGCTGGCGCAGGCCGACGGCCGGTTGGTGGTGGCGCGCGCGGATTTCGCGACGGCGGAGACCGGCCGGCCGCAGTGGCTGTTCCCGCTCGGGCAGCAGCCGTTGGCGCTGGATCCACAGCGCAAGCCGCTGAAACTGATGACGCTGGCGGATGCGCATCGCGGGCAGTATCTGCTGGCCGGGGTGACCGACGATCGGCGCCTGGTGTTCGGCCGTTTCAGCCCCGATCGGCCGCCGCAGTTCAGCGAGCGCCCGCTGGAACATGATGCTGAGCAACTGGTGCTGACGCCGGATGGCCGCCAGCTTTACCTGCTGACCGGCAACCGGCTGGCGCGTTATCAGATCGACGGCGCGCAGCTGCAGCTGCGTGAAACGCGTACCCTTGGCGAACATGCCCCGTATCAGATGACGGCGCTGCCCGGCGGCAGCGCGCTGCTGATCAAGGGCGCCGACGGCAATCTGCGCGAGTGGTTTGAGGTGGAAAAAGATCGGCGCTGGCGCCTGACGCCAGTGCAGCATTTCGACCACGGCGCCGACGGGCGGGAGCTGACGGTGGCCGAGCCTTACCGCCGGGTATTCGCCACTCTGCGGCCCGACGGCGGTTTTTCGCTGTTCTCCGCCATTCAGCCGCAGCCGCTGCTGAATGCCCGCTTGGGCGCCGAGGTGCGGCAGATGGCGTTCGCGCCGCGCGGCGATGGCCTGCTGCTGGAGAGCGCGCAGGGCTGGCAGCGCTACGCGCTCGACAATCCGTATCCAGACGTCACCTGGCGTTCGCTGTGGGGCAAGGTGTGGTATGAGAACTACCCGCAGCCGGCCTACGTCTGGCAATCCACCTCCGGTGAAGACAGTTATCAACCGAAATTCAGCCTGATGCCGGTGATCTTCGGCACCTTCAAGGCGGCGGCTTACGCGATGCTGTTCGCCATTCCCCTGGCGCTGGCCGGCGCTATCTATACCGCTTATTTTATGACGCCGGGGCTGCGGCGGGTGATCAAACCGGCTATCGAAGTGATGGGCGCGTTGCCGACGGTGGTGATCGGGCTGGTGGCCGGCATTTGGCTGGCGCCGATCATCGAGCAATACCTGTTGGCGGTGCTGGCGTTGCCGCTGCTGCTGGCGGCGGCGGTGCTGCTGTGCGGCGCGTTGACCCACCGCTTTATGCCGCGCTGCCGGCCGGGTGTCGATCTGCTGTTGCTGTTGCCGCTGCTGGCGTTGACGGTGTGGCTGGCGCTTAGCCTGGGGCCGCGGCTGGAGGTGGCGCTGTTCGGTGAGCCGCTGCATTTCTGGCTGGGGGATAATTACGACCAGCGCAATGCGCTGGTGGTGGGCGTGGCGATGGGCTTCGCGCTGGTGCCGATCATCTTCTCGTTGGCGGAGGATGCGCTGTTCAGCGTGCCGGCTACCCTGAGCCAGGGCTCTTTGGCGCTGGGTGCCACCCAATGGCAGACGGTGATCAAGGTGGTGCTGCCTTCCGCCAGCGCCGGGATTTTCTCCGCGCTGATGATCGGCTTTGGCCGCGCGGTGGGGGAAACCATGATCGTGCTGATGGCCACCGGCAATACGCCAATTATCGACGGCAGCCTGTTCCAGGGGCTGCGAGCGCTGGCGGCCAATATCGCCATCGAAATGCCGGAGGCGGTCTCCGGCAGCAGCCATTACCGCGTGCTGTTCCTGACCGCGCTGGTGCTGTTTATCTTCACCTTCGTGTTCAACACGCTGGCGGAGGCGGTGCGCCTGCGGCTGCGCAAGCGTTACACGCCAAATCAGGAGGCGCCATGAAGAACTGGGTGAAGAGCGGGTCGCCGTGGATTTGGCTGACCGCCGGCTCGGTCGCCGTCAGCCTGTTGGCGCTGATCGGCATTCTGTTGCTGTTGGCCGGGCAGGGGATGCGCTATTTCTGGCCGAGCCCGGTTTATCAGTTCGAGCTGAATCAGAACGGCGCCGGGCCGGTGACGGTGATCGGCGAGCTGTACCAGCAGCAAAGCATTTCGCGCCGCCAGCTGACGGAGGCGGGTGTGACGCCGCCGGGCGAGGCGCAAAGCGTCGAACGCTATCTGATTAAGGTCGGTAACCGCGAGCGTGAAGGGCAGGATTTCCGCACCTTACTGGCCAGCGACATCGGCAGCCAAAGCACGCCGCGCAGCCTGCTGGTGCTGGAGCGCGACAGCCACGGCACCGCTTACGGCTATCTGGCGGGGCTGCTGGAGGACGGGCAACCACTGACCGGCCGCAATCTGGGGCAGGCGTTGCAGCAGCGGCTGCCGCAAATCGCCGCGCTCTCGCGCCAGGCGCACGACATTCAATTTCGCGATATGGCGCGCATCAATCAGCAGTTTGACGCGCTGCGGCTGCGGGAAAAGCGCCTGCAGCGCGACGATAAGCTGGACGCCCGCGCGCAGGACGCCATCAAGGCCGAGCGGCTGGAGCTGCAGCGGCAATACCAGCTGCTGTCCGAACGCCTGGCGGGGCTGAACCGCGATCGCCAGCGTGATGCGCTGCTGCTGCGCGATATGCATGGCCAGACGTTGACCATTCCGCTCAGCCAGGTACGCGATGCCTGGTACCCGAACGCCATGAACACCAGCGAGAAGCTGGCGCATTGGGGCGAGCAGGTGAAGAAGTTCCTCACCGACAGCCCGCGCGAGGCGAATACCGAAGGCGGGGTGTTCCCGGCCATTTTCGGCACGGTGTTGATGGTGATCCTGATGTCGATCGTGGTGATGCCGTTTGGCGTGATCGCGGCGGTGTATCTGCACGAGTATGCCGGCAACAATCTGCTGACGCGGGTGATTCGCATCGCGGTGGTCAACCTGGCCGGCGTGCCCTCGATCGTCTACGGCGTCTTCGGCCTCGGCTTTTTCGTTTATATGATAGGCGGCACGCTCGACCAGCTGTTCTATCCTGAATCCTTGCCCAACCCGACCTTCGGCACGCCCGGCGTGCTGTGGGCGGCGCTGACGCTGGCGCTGCTGACGCTGCCGGTGGTGATCGTCGCCACCGAGGAAGGGCTGTCGCGCATTCCCACCTCGCTGCGGCAGGGCTCGATGGCGCTGGGCGCCAGCCGGGCCGAGACGCTGTGGCGCATCGTGCTGCCGATGGCGGCGCCGGCGATGATGACCGGCCTGATTCTGGCGGTGGCGCGCGCCGCCGGGGAGACGGCGCCGCTGATGCTGGTGGGGGTAGTGAAATCGGTGCCGGTGCTGCCGGTGGACGAGATTTTCCCGTATCTGCACCTGGAACGGAAGTTTATGCATTTGAGCTTCCAGATCTACGATATGGCATTCCAGAGCCCGAGCGTAGAGGCGGCGCGGCCGCTGGTGTTCGCCACCGCCTTCCTGCTGGTGACGATCGTGGTGAGTTTGAATCTGGCGGCGATGGGTATCCGCCATTCGCTGAGGGAGCGGTACCGAGCATGGTCGCAGTAACAATGACGCTATTTTTGGGGAGTGCGTAATGGGTTTGATGACGCCAGGCAGTTTGCCCCGGCTGGATGTCCAGCATCTCGACGATGAACAGACCGCGCTGGCGGTCAACGGACTGAACCTGTTTTATGGTGACAAACAGGTGCTGCACGACATTTCGCTGCGCATTCCGAAGCACCGGGTGACGGCCCTGATCGGCCCTTCGGGCTGCGGCAAATCGACGCTGCTGCGCTGTTTCAACCGCATGAACGATCTGGTGGACAACTGCCGCATCGAGGGCGATCTGCAGCTGAACGGCGCGGCGATCTCCGGCGCGCAGATCGACGTGGCGGCGCTGCGGCGGCGGGTGGGCATGGTGTTCCAGCGGCCGAATCCGTTCCCGAAATCGATCTATGAAAACGTGGTGTACGGCCTGCGGCTGCAGGGCGTGCGCGACCGGCGCTTGCTGGATGAAGCGGTGGAACGTTCGCTGCGCGCCGCCGCGCTGTGGCATGAGGTGAAGGATCGGCTGCGCGAAAATGCGTTCCGCTTGTCCAGCGGCCAGCAGCAGCGCCTGGTGATCGCGCGCGCCATCGCCATCGAGCCGGAAGTGTTGCTGCTCGACGAGCCGACCTCGGCGCTGGATCCGATCTCCACGCTGACCATCGAGGAGCTGATTTCCGCGCTGAAACAGCGTTACAGCGTGGTGCTGGTGACGCACAACATGCAGCAGGCGGCGCGCGTCTCCGACTACACCGCCTTTATTCATCAGGGGCGGCTGGTGGAGTACAACGACACCGACGCCATCTTCACCTCGCCGCGCCAGCGCCGCACCGAGGATTATATTACCGGGCGGTATGGGTGAGCGACGTGCCGCACCCCTAGCGAACGAAAGGCTGCGGGATAATGCAGCCTTTCGTCTTTAGGGCGGCCGTCAGTAATTTTCGCGAATGCGGATCGCTTCTTCTACCCACTCCGCCAGATTTTCCTTGATGTGATTATAGACATTGGCGCTGGTCAAATAAGGCGGATCATAGGCTTTGGCGATAGCGGAGAGTTTTGTGTCCCCCAGCTTGATATGATCCAACGGGTTGTTGCCTTTTCGGGCTTGTTCGCCGGCGCTGTCTTTCAGGTTATGGATATACACCACCAGCACGCCCATGCCTTTCTTCCAGGCTTCGCAGATTTCGAAGTTGATCCACTTGCGATTGGCGGTATCTTTACCCGCGAGAATCACGGCGCAGCTCCGATTGTCCAACTGGCCTTTGATCCAAGCGGCGATGGCGTCGTCACCCCCTTTTTTCACTTCCTCCCAATCGTTATCCGTGGCCGGCCGGTTACCTTCCAGCGAGCCCATTTCGCGTATCTGAGAAGCGCGCCAGTTGTCCGGCTCATAATGGAAACTGTAAAAACATTTTCTGGTCATCGAGGATTATCCTTAGTAATGATATCGATAAGTGCCAACAGGCATGTTTTCTTCTCCGCCAGGCTGCCCGGCTCGTTAAGTTGATCCAGCAGGTTCATGGCGACGGGATGGCGGTGATAGAGGGTGTCTTTCATCTCCTCCTTGATTTTTCGGTAGATCTCGGCGGATGCGCCGCCGGTACAACCGATAGGAATGCAGACGCAGCCTTGTTCCGCAGCGATGTGGAACTCTTTCAATAAACCGTCGGCCAGCACGCATTCGCCTTCGGCGTTACGCTTGTTGCCGAACAAAAAGACTGCGATGCCGCTGAGCGAAATCATGTTCTGGCGGTATTCGTGCCAAAGTGCCGGCAGCGTAATGCTCCCGCTGGCGAATTGGGGGAAAGGGCGCAATACCAGTTGGCTTTCGCTGATTTTCCCCCCGCTGGCGTAAATGGCTTCCAATGCGCCGTTGATCACCGCCGTGCCCACGCCCCAACCGAAGCCGTTGACGATGCGGTACTGTTTGCGGATAAGCAGGCGCGCCAGGCGGTGTATGAACTGGATGGACTCTTCACGGGCATAGGGGTGGTAGTTGTCGGCGCTGCCGGAGATAAACACCGTGCTTTTCTTGAATTGCGTTTCGATGGCATACAGCAGGTCGGTGATTTGCCGATAGTCCTCCACCAGCAGCGTTTGAATGCCGTAACGGCGCAGATCGTTGATCATCAGGCTTTGTTTTCGGCTGTTGTAATCATAAGACGCCTGATCCTCGCTGCCGCTGTCGCCAGGCTGAACGCGCCGCATGATGCAGTAGTGGTTTCTTTTCCCTTCGCCGTACTGCGCGTAAAGGCGACTCAATACGTATTGCAGGTTGGGGTCTTCAAAGCTGAAACCGATAAACAGGAAGGTTTTGGCGGTCAACTCCGCCATCAGCATGTTGATAAAAGGAAGGTGTGTACGGGAGTAAGTTTCGTATTGTTCGCGGGTGATAATCGCCTGGTTGGGTGTTCTATAATCACCATGCATTTTATATAAGACAACATCGCGCTTGTGAATATTGTTGGTCAGACTTTCCGGCGTGGTTTTAACGTCGCAGACGCGATTATAACGGGCATAGGTTTTTTCAATCAGATCGTCGTAGTTGGTTGTCCAGAGTGACGCTATCGGCAATCTGGCAATGATCCGATGATTTTCAGTTTCTTCCGCTTGCTCAGCGAATTCTGTAATTATTTTTTGATTTATCTTATGCCGGTTGCCTTTTTCATTGAGATGATATTGAGCCAGAGAAATAAGGTCGCTTTCTTTTTCTATATCCAGCCCCAATTCATAAGCGATATCACCGATAAGCTCTTTCCAGCTGACGAAACCGGCGGGTATGGACAGCCCGGCACCGGCAAATAGCGCGGCGCTGCCGGCTTTGATATCATTAACGTAATCACGAATAAACAGTTCTATATCACGTTCTGGCATTAGGAAATCCTGATATTGTTCGAGGTTCTTGATTGGTTAGTTGTAAATTATGGCTTTCATGAATAATTGCATTAAACAAAATATCACGGTAAGACGGCGGGTTAATTTTGTAAACTTTATTTTTTATTTTTAGCGATATTGTGCGTGTTATTTAACTCTTGAATTTATTATTGGTAATTATTTGGGTTTTTAATTCATGTGTTAATAATATCCGCCATCAGGAAATGTGGCGGCAAGCTCGACAAAATATATTCCTGATGTTTAACCACGTTGTGAACCCGATCAAACAAAAACAATTCTCATTATCATTGATCGCCGGCGTAAAATGTATATACTTCGATAAGCCATGTAAACTAACGTAAATGGATGTGTTTAAATGTGTGCATGGAAGCCCGGGATTTGGCCTGCACTCTTGGCGCTCTGCGCTCCGGCGTGGTGTGCGGAGATCGCCAGCCCTGCTGACCGCGACAGCATTACCCAACAGCAGAAAACGTTGCTGGAACAGGCGCAACAACAGCGCGAGGCGCTGCAAAATAACGTTGAGTTGCCGGCCTTGCCGCTGCCTGTGTCGGCCGCCGCAGGGGCGGTTTGCCAACCGGTGCGGCAAATCGTTTTTCAGGGCGCCGAACATCTTTCCTGGTCGGTAAAAGAAAGCCTGGCGCGCCCGTATCAGGGGCGCTGCCTGACGCTGGATCACATCAACCGTCTGGTGCGCGAAACCACCAATGCTTATCTGCAACGCGGCTATGTCACCTCGCAGGCCTGGCTGCAGGAGCAGGATATTTCCCGCGGCGTGTTGACCGTGAGCGCCAGCGAAGGGCGAATCGAGTCCATCACGCAGAACGGCGAGCAGACGCTGGCGCTGAAAATGGCGTTTCCCGGCCTGGTTGGCGACGTATTGAATCTGCGCGATATTGAGCAGGGCATGGAGCAGCTCAACCGCCTGCCATCGCAACAGGTGGCTATCGATATTCAACCCGGCGAACAACCCGGCTTTTCCAACGTGGTTTTGTTGCGTGGCGCCCGGCGCGCGCCGGTCTCTTTCTCTTTCGGCGCCGACAACAGCGGCCAGAAAAGCACCGGCACCGGGCAGATGAACGCCGCCTTCACGCTGGATAACCCGCTGCGCCTCGCCGATCAATGGTCGCTTTCCGCAGCGCGCAATAACGATTTCAGCCCGCATTACCGCAGCCGCAGCCTGAACGGCGGCGTCACCTTACCCTACGGCTATTGGCTGTTCAGTTACCAGTACGCCTGGAACGATTTTTTCCAGCGGGTGCCGTTCAACGGCGCGGCTTACCGCTATCAGGGCAACAACCAGACCCAGCGTCTGGGCGCCAACCGCACGTTGCTGCGGGATGGCAAACGCAAGCTGGCCGTCGATATCGGGCTGGCGCGGCGTACCACGGAAAATAAGCTGGCGGGGGAACGGTTGGGCGTCAGCAGCCCGACGCTCAGCGTCGCCAGCCTGGGCCTCAATTACAGTGCGGCTGCGGGCGGCGGCTATATGACGCTGAACCCGACGGTAAGCCGCGGGCTGCGCATGCTGGGCGCCACCGCCGACGATCCTGAGCGCGACGGGGCGCCGCGCAGCGAGTTCCGCAAGCTTGGCCTCAGCGCCAGCTACTTTTATCCGCTCGCCCCCTCTCTCTATTACCTGACCTCGGCCTATGGGCAAACCAGCGCAGACAACCTGTATGCCGGCGAGCGCATTTCCATTGGCGGGCAATACTCGGTGCGTGGCTTTAAAGAGCAGTACCTGACCGGAAATCGCGGCGCCTACTGGCGCAATGAACTCAACTGGCAATGGCAGACGTTGCCGGGGCTGGGAGAGCTTTCTTTCACCGGCGCGTTAGACGCCGGTTGGTTGCAGGGGCGCGCCGGTCTGATAGACGGCGGCAGCGTCGCCGGCGCGGCGCTGAGCGCGACGTTAAACGGCCGCTGGTTCAATCAGGCGGTCACCGTCGGTAAATCGCTGACGCACCCAGGCAGCCTGCAACCGGATCGTTGGGTGGCCTACTGGCAAGCCACCGTCACGTTATAACGCCAGCACACAGCAGGAGCGCCTCGGCGTTCAAAACAACATCCTTTCGAAGGAATGAATATGGATAAGTCCACTTCCCCTTTGGCGCGGGGCGCCAGCTATTTGCTGATCTACCTGACGGCTTTCCAGCCGTTGCACCCGGCGTTCGCCGCCGGCATTACCGCCGCTAACGGCAATACGCAGGTGGTTATCAAGCCGGGCAACGTACCGGTGGTGAATATCGCCACGCCGAACGGCGCGGGGATTTCACACAATACCTACAAGGATTTTAACGTCGGTACGCCCGGTGCGGTGCTGAATAATGCCATCCAGGGTGGCAAGACCCAACTGGGCGTGACTATTGAGAATGCAAAGGGCAACCCGAATCTGAAAGGGAAGCCAGCAGAACTTATCATCAACGAAGTCACCGGAGGCAGTCGTTCCGAGCTGCAGGGCAAGCTCGAGGTGTTCGGCAACAAAGCCAACGTGATGATCGCCAACCCGAATGGCATCACCTGCAACGGCTGCGGCTTTATCAACGCGCCGGGCGTGACGTTAACCACCGGCAAACCGCAGTTCGACAAGCAGGGCGCGCTGGAGGCGCTGGAGGTGAAAAAAGGCGGCGTCACCATCGGCGGTAAAGGGCTGGACGGCAGCGGCGCCGACTATGTTGACATCATCAGCCGCGCCACCGAGCTGAACGGCAAAATCAACGCGCAAAACCTGTCGCTGACCCAGGGCGCTAACCGCATCAGTTTTAAAGACGGCACCATCAAGCCGATCGCTGGCGAAGGCGCCAAACCAGTGTTGGCGGTGGACACCAAGGCACTGGGCGGCATGTACGCCAACAAAATCCGCCTGGTGGCCAATGAGGATGGGGTAGGGGTTAACCTGAAAGACCTCACCAGCAAACAGCGGGATATTACGCTGAGCGTTAGCGGGCGGATTGAGTTGGGCAATACACAGGCAGCGACAGACTTGAACGCCAGCGCCAGGGAAATTCATATCTCATCGGGCGTTAAGGTGCGCGGTGAACGTGACGTGACAATGGCTGCCGATACGCTCAATAACAACGGCAATGTTACGGCGCATCGCGATATGCGGGTGTTTGCCGATACGGTACGCAATGTGGCACTACGTGATGGCGACAACACCGCATTGCATAGCAACAATAATCTCTGGATTCAGAAAGACGCTCAGGGGAATAAAGCCAAACAGATAGAAAACCGCTCTGCACGCATTCAGACCAACAGCGGTGACTTGGTTATACGCACGGAGAATTTGAACAATGTCAGGCAAGAGGTTCAAGCCGTTTGGAAAAATACTCCCGCTAACTCTAAAGCGTTCAATAAATCCTTGGTAGGAAGTTATTACGACTCACGGCAAGGTGTTGACGCTATTGTGCTGCTGGAGCCTGAACTGAAGGACTTTGGCATCGGCAGTTGGTTTGGCGAAATCAACCTGTCGAAAGGCGACAAGGTTAATGTGGGGAAAGACGAGTATCTTCTGGTGAAATCGCAGGCGCCGGGGGTGATAAATTCAGGCAACAACGCTTATATCAACGCGACAACGTTATGGAACGATCAGTCGAATATCAGCGCGGCCAAAGATCTGATCCTGACGGGGAACGATTTTACCGTAAAGAGCATTCAACTCG
Organism: Serratia sp. CY38905; assembly: GCF_052168875.1. Classification (NCBI taxonomy): domain Bacteria; kingdom Pseudomonadati; phylum Pseudomonadota; class Gammaproteobacteria; order Enterobacterales; family Yersiniaceae; genus Serratia; species Serratia sp. CY38905. The sequence goes on from NZ_JBJNLV010000006.1 coordinate 227,992, forward strand.
GCCAGAAAGATCGGTACTGGCGTCTGGGAACGAACACGTTTGGCGTTGGGGCGTTTGCCCGTGACGAAGATGCGCCTCCCGGAGATTGGGATCTGCTGTATGTCACGGAAAAAGCGCCTTATACCAAGCAGCAGGAACTTGTCGTCTGGCGAGCAAAGGGGCAGCAAAAATCATCGATTACCGCCGGCAATAATCTCACTGCGGATTTTAAAAATAAGATAGAGATCAGTACGCCGACGCCTCATGAAAATCAGCTGAATGAAGTGGTCACCTCCGGCAGGCCAGAGTCGCTAAAGGCACGGAATGTTCTGCTGCATGCCAAAAATATCGTCGGTACTGATGCGATTCGTGCCGGCGGCAATATCACCGCGATTGCCGAAGATCGGATTGTTCTTGGGCAAGGCATTTTGGCCGCCGGAAAAGAGCTGTCTCTGACGGCGGTCAACGCCATCGACGCCTGGCAAAGTGAGCTGAAAGGGCAGGACGTCACGCTAAACGCCAAAAACGGTGAGATAAAGATACATTCCAGCGAGAAACCTCACTACTTCCGCCCTGACGGTTCGCGTTGGTTGGGCAGCCTTGAGGCTTCACGCGATTTGTCTCTCACGGCTGGCAGCACCATTACGTTGCTGAATACGCTGCTGGCGCCGCAAAGTCGCAATATCGCCATGACGGCTAACGGCAGCATTGCAATCGTAAAAAACAGCGCGTTGTTGGAGGGGGCGCTATTGGGGGGGCCGGTTTCTCCGGCTAAACGGCAGGAATACTTCAACCAGCTGTTGGCCAGTGGCCAAATGAGGGCAACGGGTTCGGTTCTGCTCAATAGCGGTGGCTATCTGGCGCTCCGCGGCGCCAAGATTAATGCGGATAAGGACGTTACGCTGTTAGCCGCCCATAACGCCGATCTTAACTACCGTGAACTTGACGGCCGATTCAATGCGCTTTTCCCTGTGTCCCGCACGCCTGAACTGGGCAGCCGGGTACACGCCGGCGGCAATTTGCTGATTAACTCGGCCCGCGACATCGGCACCCAGGGCGGCGCGCTCTCCGCTAACGGCAATATCACGCTGCTGGCCGGGCAGAATCTATGGTTGTCGAACCTGGCCTATTCCGCCATTGATGCCGCCAACGACAACAACAAAGACGACCGCCATGTGGTCACAGCCCTCAGCGCGGGTAAAAACCTGACCGCGTCGGCGAATAACCAACTGCTGACTTACGGCGCCAGGCTGACCTCCGGCGCCAACATGACGCTGACTTCCGGCGGCGATATGCGTTTCGAGGCGGTGCAAAATCACACTTACCGCGAGGGCGGCAACGAGTTCACCGAAACTCGCACTCAGCAGGGCACCGAGCTGAATGCCGGCGGCCTGATGACGGTGATTTCCGGCGGCAGCATTCTGTTCCAGGCGACCAAACTGGTGGTTAAAGGATTAGGGGCGAACTGGAAACCGTCGGTGGCGGTGACGGATTGGGGGAGTCGGATAGCCATTGCAGAGCAGCAGCTTCAAAATGCACAGCAGCGTATCAATCAGGCTCTGCAGGACAAGAGCCGGGCTGAACAAGCGAAAAACAGTAAAAGCAATGAATTTAATACGTTGCAGCGTGACATTGATACGCTAAGACAAAGACAAGCAGATAATTTAAGGAAGACTCAGGAATTTTCCGCCAAGCATGGCAAGTTAATGGAAATTAACGATTGGGGTTTATGGCAACAAAGTGCCGCCCTCGCTGCCGAGGGTATCGGCATCACCCATGAACTCTTGGAAAAAGAGAAGCGTGCGAATATCCTTCCGAATGAAATAAATGCCGAGCAATCAGCGTTCAATAACGCGCAACAGCGCCTTACTCAGGCCACGCAAGATCGCGATGGCGCTCAATCACGCCTGGCAACCGCCCGCAACGAGGCGAAAAGCAAAGGGGCGGACGAGGCCAAACAAAAAGCCCAGGTCGATGCCCACAACCAGGCAGAGGCTCGGCGTGTCGGCAATATGGATATCGCCGCCAAGGGCGGCTATCTCTACGCCCAGGCGATGGAAGAGTCCAGCCATTACGAGAAAAAGGAAACCAAGCGCAAATGGTGGGGCAAGAAAACCGAGGTTAAGCAGACCCGCCACGACGTGACCAACAAGGTTACCGAGTTTACCGCCGCCGGCAATATCACGCTGATGAGCCGCGACGACAGCACCTATGAAGCCAGCAAAATCGCCGCTGGACAAAACGCACGCCTGACCAGCTCCCGTGGCCAGGTTAACTTCCGCGCGGTGAAAAACACCTCTTTCGAACAGACCGTCAGCAATTCGAAAGGCTTCTTTATCAAGCAGGCCAATAAAGGGTACGAAGACAATAAGTGGGTGCTGCCGAGCATTCATACCGGTGGCGCCTTGACCGTAGAGGCCGCCAAGGGCGTCAGCGCCGATGTGAAGGTGAAAAACGGCCAGGCGCTGCAAAGCGCCATCGACGCCCTGGGCAATACGCCGGGCACCACCTGGGTCAAAGATCTGAACAAGCGCAACGACGTGCAGTGGAGCAAGGTCAAAGACGCTTACGACAGCTGGGATTACAAGAGCCAGCACCTGAACCCGGCGGTGGCGGCGGTGATCGCCATCGCGGCAGCGGCGGTGACCGCAGGCAGTTCACTGGCGGCCTCGGCGGCCTCCAGCGTTTCCGGCGCCGTGGGCGGCGGGGCGGTAACCAGCGGCGCGGTCACCGCCGGGATGTCTTCGCTGGCCTCCCAGGCGGCGGTGGCGTTGGTGGAGAACCAGGGCAACCTGTCAAAAACCCTGCAGGCGCTGGGTAGCAATGAGAACGTCAAGGCGACCGCCACGGCGATGGCGATCGGCGGCGCGCTCAACGGTTTCGACAGCGCGATGGGCTGGAGCAAGGACGCGGCGGGCAAACCGCTTAATCCAAACAACGTCAAACTGCCGCAGCTGAGCAACGGCGACTGGAGCAAGGTGGCGCAGCGGGTGGCCGGGCAATCGGTCATCAGCTCCAGCCTGAATACCGCCATCAACGGCGGCAGCTTCAAGGACAACCTGACCAATGCGCTGCTGGCGAACATCGGCAGCCAGGTTCAGGCCGAGGGCGCCAATCTGATCGGGGATAACGGTCAGGTTCTCAATATACCGGGCCGGGCCGTAAGCCATGCCGTTCTAGCGGGCGTGGCCGCAGAAATCGGCAAGGGCAATGCCAAAGGTGCAGCGGCAGGGGCGCTGGCGGCGGAGCTGGCCGGGGTGATCATCAATGATAATTTGGTCAGAAGTGAAGGCTGGCAAGAGCGTCAGGCTCAAATCAGCCGCGTAGCGGGCGCCTTTGCAGGGGCCATCGTAACCGCCAAAGCAGCAGGTGCCACCAGCGGTGCAAATGCGGGTGAGTTTGTCGAGCGTTTTAATCGACAGTTGCATCAGGAAGAACTCAACGCCATTAAAGCGTTGGCTAAGGGTGACAAGGAAAAAGAAGCGCGTCTGATGGCGGCTTCATGCCGAAAAGTAGCTTGCACCACGCAAGAGGCGTTGAACTCAGACGAACGCAAGCAGTTTGAAGCCCTGATGAATAAGTACCCGTCAACGCGGGATGAAGACGGCCTCATTGCCAATTACTGGGTACAAAAAGAGCGCCAGCGCTTCGGCAACTATCCGGCGTTTGCCGGCTATGACAGCGAAAAGTTATTCACGTATGATTTGGGCGACCAGATAACCGACGGCCAGCTGTTTGCTCGCAACCAGCAGATAGAACAAATCAGCAAGTTGACCGGGTGGTCGCCGGACTGGGTGAATGCCTCGGTGATGGCGGTCTCTATTGCCAGCACGTTTGCCGGTATGGGTAAAGCGAACGTCGGCAACCAGTACCTGTCATCCAAACTGGTAGGGCCAACCAGCGCCTGGAAAGGGTATCTGGTCAATGAGAAGACCGTTCAACAGGCTGCTGCGTTTAGGCAGCAGGTATTGGATGCTAGGGCGCCATTTGCGGAAAAAATCCGAAAAAAAGGAAATGCAGCTGTTGCACAAATCGATGTTCCTGGTATGCCGAAAACACTTGCGGCACACAGCAGGATAGCTAAAGCAGAAAAAAGTTTCATAGGTGATGGAAACCAAAACTTTAAATATGAAACCATTAAAAGTTCTGATGGTATCCTCATATCTAGGAATACAGATTCAGAGTACAAAATTCTGGACAACCTGGCTGATAAGTTAGGTAACAATGTATCAGCTGAGGGGAGAGTCACCATTTTCACTGAACGTGCTGCATGTGAGAGCTGCTTGGGTGTCGTAGAGCAATTTCAGAAAAAATACCCTAGAATAAAAGTAGAGGTTCTCGACAATAACGACGTAATGCTGATCCCTGGGAGATTGAAATGATGGATGAAGAACGCATGACTTATGAAGAATTGCGAGCTGAGTATTTAGATTGCTTTTATAGCTGTTGTAGAAGTCACATTAATGCTTTTAATAAAAATGGTACGACCTGGGAGTACGGTATTGAAGAAATAGGGTATGCATCTTATCAATACGAAAATGCACAGTTATCGCCTGTGGAAATGTTAATGCTGAAAGTGTTTACACTCATCCTTATAGCCGGCAGAGGGCCAAAAGATGTTGAGAATAATTACCGAAACTCAATTTCTTCCATTTTGGAAAAAACAAACCTTGAGTCTCTAATTCAAGGTATTGGCGAAGATGAAAAAAGCGATTTGCTTTATGATATGGAGTTGCTTGGATTGCTTGAGAAGCCTGAGTAACCTCACCGCTCCCAACAGGTTGAGGTTAGGCACGCTTTGCTCATGCAAATGAGCCAAGGTAAAAAGTACCACTATAGGCCACGGTTGACGGAAATCTAACGCCCATGCGAACGGCTCTTCGGAGCCGTTTTCTCTTGATTTTGTATTCCATATAAACGCCGATAGGACGCGGCGGGCAAACCGCTCAATCCAAACAACGTCAAACTGCCGCAGCTGAGCAACGGCGACTGGAGCAAGGTGGCGCAGCGGGTGGCCGGGCAATCGGTCATCAGCTCCAGCCTGAATACCGCCATCAACGGCGGCAGCTTCAAGGACAACCTGACCAATGCGCTGCTGGCGAACATCGGCAGCCAGGTTCAGGCCGAGGGCGCCAATCTGATCGGGGATAACGGTCAGGTTCTCAATATACCGGGCCGAGCCGTAAGCCATGCCGTTCTAGCGGGCGTGGCCGCAGAAATCGGCAAGGGCAATGCCAAAGGCGCAGCGGCAGGGGCGCTGGCGGCGGAGCTGGCCGGGGTGATCATCAATGATAATTTGGTCAGAAGTGAAGGCTGGCAAGAGCGTCAGGCTCAAATCAGCCGCGTAGCGGGCGCCTTTGCCGGAGCGCTGGCGACAGGCAAGGCTAATGGAGCTAATAGCGGAGCAAATGCTGCTGAAGTCGTTGAGCGTTTTAATCGTCAACTGCATCTGGATGAGTTGAACGCGATTAAAGAGTTGGCTAAAGGAGACAAGGAAAAAGAGGCTCGATTGTTGGCAGCCTCATGTCGACAAGTTAATTGTACTGCACAGGAGTCTCTTAGTTCAGAGGAACGTGTTAACTATGAAGCTTTGATGGAAAAATATAAAAGCACCAAATATGAAGATCAATTACTTGCTAATTACTGGGTTTTACATGAAAAGCAACGCTATGGTAACTATCCTCTCTATCCTGAAATGGAGCTGTCTCAGCTATTTACTTATACTGAAAGTGACAAATTAAATGATGGTAGTGATTTTGTATTGAATCAATGGATTGAAAATGCTAGTAAATTTTCAGGGCTATCTAAAGAGGCTGTGAAAGGGGCCGCAATATTATTATCAACCGCAGGGGTAGTCCTTGAAGCTTCTCGAGGTGGTCGTAGCAAGCCGATAGTCTTTGACGGTAAATTTTATTCTGCTGATGACTTTAAATTCAGTAAAGAATACTATGAAAGGCTATGGGGACAGGGACGACCAGCTCCTTTCTTACAAGCACGTGAAATTATGAACAGCAAACCGAAGGTAGTCGCAGATCCAAGAGGAGCTCCGGGGTATTTTAAGTATGAGGGGGCTGGATTAGAAATGATATATAATCCATCAACTAAGCAAGTTGGGCACATTCAACCAATGAGAAATAAATAGGTGATTATTATGGATGTTTGGAGTGATATGGAGAGAGAGCTAAAACGTTACCAAGATAGTGTGAATTTAATAAAGCAATATGTTATCAAGTATAATTCACGCTGTGAAGAATTAATCGCAGAAATAGCCAGGCTTACTTATGAGGAAAGCCAATTGAAGTTTGATGAGATTTATAATATACAAGAAAAATTAGCGATAGCATTGTATAAATATGAATTTCACCTGGATGAACATACTCGTGACTTGGTTTACCATTTCGAACGAGATGATCAATATTCAAGGTTATTCTGGTACGAAAAATTTAAAAACGGTTTATCGTGGCCCGCCGAGTAACCTTTTAAATTGACTGGCTCTGATAGCGGTTGACACTTCCAGTCCTATAACGCCTGATAAGTTTTGTCGGGCGTTTTGTATTCTGGATTGCTAGGGGTTTTAGATTTTTAATCCTGATAAAAATGATGAACGCTTCTCGATTATCGGCGAGAGTGTGAAACAGGAATACCTGGGGCGGGTCGAAACATTCAAGACGAAGTACGAACATGCCGGCGTGGATGGCGCTTTTGGTGCAGGTCTGGAGTTTGGTAAACTGACGATGGCCGGGCTAGGGCTGTTTGCTGGGGCCGCCGGTGCAGGTAAGCTGGGTGTAAAAATAACTAGTAACACGCTTAAAGCTACTTCCAAAGCTGCCGAGAAAAACACATTAATTGCTCTAGACCGCATGCCCAAAAGTGAGACGAAACTTCCGTGGGACTCTTGGCAAAATTATCCGAAAAAAACAGTTGATGGACGTCAATACGCACGTATAGGTGATCGTCTTTACTCTCAACATGCCGTTGACCGAATGCAACCAACAAGCTTAGGTTCCCCAGCAGGAACCATTGGACCTGGAAAAACCATTTCTCCAAATATAGTTGAACATGTAATTAAAACAGGTGTTACTGAAACAAGCATATCCAATGGTATTCAAAGGACAATTTATCGGGCTGGTGACATTGGTGTGGTTACTGAAAACAATGGTAACATCATAATCACAATCCTTCGTAGGAGTGAAAAATGAGTGAGTGGATTTATCCCGATGTAATTAAAAAACTTAGGTTTTCCTGTGTGGCCTTTTTAGAGGGAAAACTATCTGTGGCTGAAGTTCAATCAGAAATAGATAACGCAGGTAACAGTATTGTAGCGATAGAGGAAAAATGGTTACGACAGTTGCTACTTGATGCGGAAAGCGATATTGAACTTTTGATCTTCACTATTGACAATGAAAAATTGACAGCAGCTGTTACACCTATCGTACAGAATATTATCAAGGAAATAAGTTAGGAAATGGCTTCGCCCCTATTTCAGCAACGTGCTATGCATCATAAATAGGTAAATAATACCGTTTATGGAGGCTGCTGACCCACGTATGGAAACGGCTCTTCGGAGCCGTTTCTGTTTTTTTATCGTCCCCGCCCCGAAAACCGCAATACCAGCCCTATCAACAGCAACGCAGCGCCCGAGGCGTAGAGTGGGAACCAGCGCGTCCACCAGAGCGGGGAAAACAGCGGGGCGCTATTGGGATCTGCGGAGGCGTAGCCGCTATAGGTATTTAGGCCGGCGGTTATGGCGAACATGACCAGACCGATAAAAAGCAGCAGGTTTGAGATGGTCGTCATTATATTTTCCTTTGTAGAGGTAGAGGGTAACTCTTACTATCAATATGAATTATTGTTCGATTAATTATCTCGGGAAATATTATTTATTTCCGCATTCATCAGACTATTTCCTGACGATAAAATAGCATGCCTTAATACTAGCCACTTATTTCCCAATAAAAAACCCGCCTGCGCGGGTTTTCTCTTTTTCTTGCTGACCGTCACTTCACCAGCGGCTTATCATTGGGCGTTTTGAACTTCGCCAGGTATTGCGGCTGGAAGATGCACATGCGCAGCACGGTGCGGTATTCGCCGTTGACGAAGAACTCGTCGATCAACTCGCCTTCCACGTTGAAGCCCAGCTTGCTGTAGATGTGGATCGCCTTCGGGTTCTCCTTATCGACGATCAGGTACAGCTTGTACAGGTTCAGCACCGAGAAGCCGTAGTCCATCGCCAAGCGGGCGGCGGTGCTGGCATAGCCTTTGCCCTGGTGGGCGGGATCGATGATGATCTGGAACTCTGCGCGGCGGTGGATGTGATCGATCTCCACCAGCTCCACCAGGCCGACCTTGGCGCCTTCGTGCTCGATGATAAAGCGGCGCTCGCTCTGATCGTGGATGTGTTTGTCGTAGAGATCGGAAAGCTCGACAAAGGCTTCGTAGGGTTCTTCAAACCAATAGCGCATAACGCTGGCGTTGTTGTCCATCTGGTGGACGAACGACAGATCGTCCCGTTCCAATGGGCGTAACCTGACGCTGGCAGTGCTGGACATGTGGGCTCCTCTGTGCCGTGAAATTGTGCAAAGTATAACTTCACAGAATGGATGAAGGCGAAAAAAAAACGGCGCCGCGTGGGCGCCGTTTAGGCAAGGTTCAGGCTGCGCGCATCAGTCGGCGGCGTGGCCCTGCTCAGGCAGGCGTTCGCCGTCCAGCCAGGCGGCGCCATCGCGCATCGCCAGGCGGCCGTCGACGAACCAGCTCACCACCAGCGGATAGATCGTGTGTTCCTGGGTTTGCACCCGTTCAACCACGTCATCCTCTTCGTCGTCAGCGAAAATCGGCACCTTGGCCTGCAAAATCACCGGGCCGCCGTCGAGCTGTTCGGTCACGAAGTGCACCGAGGTGCCGTGTTCGCTGTCGCCGTTGTCGATGGCCTGACGGTGGGTATGCAGCCCGGGGTATTTCGGCAGCAGGGAAGGGTGGATGTTCAGCATGCGGCCGGCATAACGCTGCACGAACTGCGGGCTGAGGATGCGCATGTAGCCGGCCAGCACCACCAGATCGGGTTGGTGCTGGTCGATGGCGTCCGCCAACGCGGCGTCGAACGCCGTGCGATCGGCATAGGCCTTGGCATCCAGCGCCTGGGCGACGATGCCGGCCGCCTCGGCGCGTTGCAGGCCGTAAGCCTGCGCCTTGTTGCTGAACACCGCCACGATCTCGGCGGCGATGCGGCCCTGCTGGCAGGCGTCAATCAGCGCCTGGAGATTGCTCCCCTGGCCGGAGACCAACACCACGATCTTTTTCATCAGTTGATGACCACTTGTTGTTCGTCGGAAGAGGCGGTCAGTTTACCGATTTTCCACGCTTTTTCACCTGCCGCGGTCAGCAGCGCGATGGCCGCTTCCACTTCGGCTTCCGGCAGGGCGATGACCATGCCTACGCCGCAGTTGAAGGTGCGGTACATTTCATGGCGGCTGACGTTGCCGGCCTGCTGCAGCCAGGTGAACACCGCCGGCCACTGCCAGCTGGCTTCGTCGATCACCGCCTGCATGCCTTCCGGCAGCACGCGTGGAATGTTTTCCCAGAAGCCGCCGCCGGTGAGGTGAGCGATGGCGTGTACGTCCGCCTTCTCGATCAGCTCCAGCACGGACTTCACGTAAATCTTGGTCGGCGCCAGCAGGTGGTCGGCCAGCGGTTTGCCTTCCAGCTGGGTGGCGGTCGGATCGGTGTTGCTCACTTCCAGGATTTTGCGCACCAGCGAGTAGCCGTTGGAGTGCGGGCCGGAAGCGCCCAGGGCGATCAGCGCGTCGCCGGACTGCACTTTGCTGCCGTCGATGATCTCGGATTTTTCGACCACGCCGACGCAGAAACCGGCCACGTCGTAATCTTCGCCGTGGTACATGCCCGGCATTTCAGCGGTTTCGCCGCCCACCAGCGCACAGCCGGACTGTTTGCAGCCTTCGGCGATGCCGGTGATCACGCTGGCCGCGGTGTCCACATCCAGCTTGCCGGTCGCGTAGTAGTCGAGGAAGAACAGCGGCTCGGCGCCCTGAACCACCAGATCGTTGACGCACATCGCCACCAGATCGATGCCGATGGTGTCGTGGCGTTTCAGATCCATCGCCAGACGCAGCTTGGTGCCCACGCCGTCGGTACCGGAAACCAGCACCGGCTCGCGGTATTTCTGCGGCAACGCACACAGGGCGCCAAACCCGCCCAGACCGCCCATCACTTCCGGGCGACGGGTCTGTTTAACTACACCTTTGATGCGGTCTACCAATGCGTTGCCAGCATCGATATCGACACCTGCGTCTTTATAGCTGAGAGAGGTTTTGTCGGTCACTGCGCGATTCCCCACGACGGTTTGCGGTTTGAAAACTGTGCTTCCGATGTTGATTCCGGAATAAGGCGCGGCAATTCTAACAGCGCAGGCAAACGTTTGCGAGTGGCTTGTGAACCGGCTCCGCTTTTTCGTCATCTATACTGATATTCAAACTTTTGTTGATCCCGATCGGGCTATTGTGGGTGGCGCGGCGAAAAAAAGGAGGTATAATCCCGCGATTTTTTTGGCCGCAACCACCTTAATAGGAGAAAAATGATGAAGATCGTTGAGGTGAAACACCCGCTGGTAAAACACAAGCTTGGCCTGATGCGCGAAAATGACATCAGCACCAAACGCTTCCGTGAGCTGGCCTCAGAAGTGGGTAGTTTACTGACCTATGAAGCGACCGCCGATCTGGAGACGGAAAAAGTCACCATCGAAGGCTGGTGCGGGCCAGTTGAAGTGGATCAGATCAAAGGGAAAAAGATTACCGTAGTGCCGATCCTGCGCGCAGGCCTGGGCATGATGGAAGGCGTTTTGGAGCACGTGCCGAGCGCGCGCATCAGCGTGGTGGGCGTATACCGCGACGAAGAAACCCTGGAGCCGGTGCCGTACTTCCAGAAGCTGGTTTCCAACATCGAAGAGCGGATGGCGCTGGTCGTCGACCCGATGCTGGCCACCGGCGGTTCGATGATCGCCACTATCGATCTGCTGAAGAAAGCCGGCTGCCACAGCATCAAGGTGCTGGTTCTGGTGGCGGCGCCGGAAGGCATCGCCGCGCTGGAGAAAGCGCACCCGGACGTTGAGCTGTACACCGCCTCCATCGATCAGTGCCTGAACGACAAGGGCTACATCGTGCCTGGCCTGGGCGATGCGGGCGACAAGATATTTGGTACCAAGTAAACATTTGAGCCGACTTAACGAGTCGGCTTTTTTTTGACTAAAACCTATAAAACCAATAAACCGAGGAAAAGCACACATGACCCGTCGCGCCATCGGCGTCAGCGAGCGCCCGCCGCTGCTCCAGACCATTCCGCTCAGCTTCCAGCACCTGTTCGCCATGTTCGGCGCCACCGTGCTGGTGCCTATTCTGTTCAAGATCAACCCGGCGACCGTGCTGCTGTTCAACGGCATTGGCACGCTGCTGTATCTGTTCATCTGTAAAGGCAAGATCCCGGCCTACCTCGGTTCCAGCTTCGCGTTTATCTCGCCGGTGCTGCTGCTGTTGCCGCTCGGTTACGAAGTGGCGTTGGGCGGTTTCATCATGTGCGGCGTGCTGTTCTGCCTGGTGGCGCTGATCGTGAAAAAGGCCGGCACCGGCTGGCTGGACGTGATGTTCCCGCCGGCGGCGATGGGGGCGATCGTCGCCGTCATCGGGCTGGAGTTGGCGGGCGTGGCGGCCAACATGGCGGGGCTGCTGCCGGCGGAAGGCACCAGCGCTGATTCGACTACCATCACCATTTCGCTGGTGACGCTGGCGGTCACGGTGCTCGGCTCGGTGCTGTTCCGCGGCTTCCTGGCGATTATCCCGATCCTGATCGGCGTGCTGGTGGGCTATGCGCTGTCGTTCTTCATGGGCGTGGTGGATTTGACTCCGATTCGCGAGGCGCACTGGTTCGCGCTGCCGACCTTCTACACTCCGCGCTTTGAGTGGTTCGCCATCTTCACCATTCTGCCGGCGGCGCTGGTGGTGATCGCCGAGCACGTCGGCCACCTGGTGGTGACCGCCAACATCGTGAAGAAAGATCTGATACGCGATCCCGGGCTGCACCGCTCGATGTTCGCCAACGGTATCTCGACGGTGTTCTCCGGCTTCTTCGGCTCTACGCCGAACACCACCTACGGTGAGAACATCGGCGTGATGGCCATCACCAAGGTCTACAGCACCTGGGTGATCGGTGGCGCGGCGGTGCTGGCGATCCTGCTGTCCTGCATCGGTAAGCTGGCGGCGGCGATCCAGGCGGTGCCGGTGCCGGTGATGGGCGGCGTTTCCCTGCTGCTGTACGGCGTGATCGGCGCCTCGGGCATTCGCGTGCTGATCGAGTCCAAAGTGGATTACAACAAAGCGCAAAACCTGATTTTGACCTCGGTGATCCTGATCATCGGCGTGAGCGGCGCCAAGGTGCATATCGGCGCGGCGGAGCTGAAAGGCATGGCGCTGGCGACCATCGTGGGTATCGGCCTGAGCCTGCTGTTCAAGGTCATCAGCCTGTTCCGCAAGGAAGAAGAGGTGCTCGACGCGCCGGACGAACCGGCGAAGCAGAAGTAACGAAAAGGGCAGCCCAGGGGCTGCCCTTTTTACTCGTATTTCTGCCTTTACATCCGTTGGGATAAAGTAGCTGATAGCATTAACAACATCGATTAAAAGGAAAAGGATATGGAGTACTACGGATATATTTTGCTCAAATTTGTTATTGGCTTTGTCATTGTTATCACCCACTTGAACCTGTCCGGAAAGACCCAGCTATCGCAAATGACCCCTGTGGATTTTATCGGCAACTTTGTGCTCGGGGGCATTATTGGGGGCGTTATCTATAGCGACAGCATCCCCTTGTACCAGTATGTCGTTGTACTGCTTATCGGTGTAGGGCTAATTTCTCTGTTGAATGCAATCAGTAAACACTGCAACTTCTTTCGTTCGGTCACTATCGGCAACCCGATACCAATTATAAAAAACGGCCGCTTTTTAATGGAAAATATTTTAGCCAAGAAAAATAAAATCGATATCTTGAACGTTTCCTCACAGCTGCATGCGCAGGGGATTCACGCTTTTCAAGAGATTGTCTATGCGCAAATTGAGCCGGGCGGTCAGATCACCGCGGTATGTGAGGGAAATGAGCTGCCTTCGATTATCATTATGAAAAATGGCAGGGCCAGGCCTTATGAGCTGCAGGAGATTAATAAAGATGAGGAGTGGTTGAGCCAAACTATCCGTGAACACGGTATAGAGCCGAAAGATATTTTTATTGCTGAGTTTTGGGACGGTAGAACTGCGTTCATTCTTAATGACGGACGCATGGTCAAATAGTGAAAAAGGGGGAGCCTCAGCCCCCCCAATATCATATTAGCTGCGAATTTTGCGGTACACGAACAGCACCACGATAGCGCCGATGACCGCCACCACAAAGCTGCCGAAGTTGAAGCCGTCAACCTTGCCGTAGCCGAAGAAGGTGCTGATATAGCCGCCGACCACGGCGCCGATGATCCCCAGCACGATGGTCAGGATAAAGCCGCCGCCGTCTTTGCCGGGCATGATCCACTTAGCCAAAATACCGGCGATCAGGCCGAAAATAATCCAGGAAATAATCCCCATTTACTGCTCCTTACTTTATTGCTGAGTATGCTTATTGCTGGGTGGCCGGCTGCGTATCGCCGTTTACCGCCGCATCGGTCTCTTGTTTCAACTCTTGCGCTTTGTTTTCGGCGCTGCTCTTGATGGCTTCGGTCTTGGCCTTGGCCTGCTCGGTCAGATCGTTGGCGCCGTTGATGGCGTCGTTCTTGATGGCTTTAGCCTGATCCACCAACTGCTGGCTCTGTTTGCCTGCGTCGTCTTTGATCGCGGCGGCTTTGGCCTTGGCGTCGTTGGTGATGGCGTCCGCCTGTTTGGCGGCTTCATCTTTAATCGCCGAGGCTTTGTCTTTCAGCTGGTCAGCCTGGGTGGCGGCCTCTTTTTTGATTTCATCCGCCGTTGCTTTCGCCTTGTCCGTCAGATCGTCCGCTTTTTTCTGGGCGGCGTCTTTCATCTGCTCGGCGCTGTCTTTGGCTTTATCCAGGTTGGCGTCAACCTTGGACGAGTCATCACAGCCGGCAACCAACAACCCGATAAAGGAGGCCAACAGCACTTTATTCCATACTTTCATCGTCTATATCCTTGCAGAAACCTTGTTGATGGTGATTGCATTTAGCCTACCTATACTAGGTCAGATTTTACTTAAATTACAAATTTAACCTGCGCAGGCATGGAGTTAGGGAATGATATCGGACAATTCTTGCCTTGGCGGACACCGCAGCCGATCAAGCGGCGCTTAGGCATTGCTCACTATTGCGGCATAAGATCCTGCCGGTTCAACAGCGCCCGTTTTCTGTGTTAAACTGCCCACGTTTTTCTGCCAGTTTTGGTTGAGGTGCTTCTCTGAATACGCCGGCACAGCTTTCACTGCCACTTTATCTTCCCGATGATGAAACTTTCGCCAGTTTTTATCCGGGCGAGAACCCATCCCTATTAGCCGCGATCCAATCCGCCGTCCGTCAGGAACATGGCAGCTATATCTATTTTTGGTCGCGTGAAGGCGGCGGGCGCAGCCATCTGCTGCATGCGGCCTGTGCCGAGCTTTCGCAGAAGGGCGAGGCGGTGGGCTATGTGCCGCTCGACAAGCGCGCCTACTTCGTGCCTGAAGTGTTGGACGGCATGGAGCAGCTGGCGCTGGTCTGCATCGACAATATTGAATGCATCGCCGGCGACGAAGAGTGGGAGATGGCGATCTTCAACCTCTACAACCGCATTCTGGAAACCGGCCGCACCCGTTTGTTCATCACCGGAGATCGCCCACCGCGCCAGCTGAACCTGCGTTTGCCGGATCTGGCTTCGCGCCTGGACTGGGGGCAGATCTACAAGCTGCAGCCGCTGTCGGACGAAGAGAAACTGCTGGCGCTGCAGCTGCGCGGCAAACTGCGCGGCTTCGAGCTGCCGGAAGACGTGGGCCGCTTCCTGTTGAAACGGCTGGATCGCGAGATGCGCACGCTGTTTATGACCCTCGATCAACTCGATCGCGCCTCGATCACCGCCCAGCGCAAGCTGACCATCCCGTTCGTTAAAGAGATCCTGGGGCTGTAGCGAGCCGTCAAACCTGTTTTTCTGCATGTTCCAGCAGGGAGCTGTAGTGCTCAACCTGCTGGCGTTGCCGATCGCTTCGCAGTTGCAAAGCGAGATTGATATGTTCCAGACACTGCGCATTGTCTGCAAGCCGTGGGTCGATTTTCCCTTGTTGCGCCAACCAGGCCGCCACGTCAGCCCAGCGCCATAACGGTGAGGTGCCGCCGAGCCGTTGAATGGGGGAAGGGAAGCCGCCGGGGCCGCGAGTCCCGTCTTTTAGCATCGCGATCGCCTGACGCGACAGTTCAGTGAGCTCGGCAATATCGCTTAATCCCACCAGGCTGGAGTCTACCGATATCACCTTGGCGCCAATATTTGCAGACTCAATATCACTGATGGCGCTGCAAATCGCGTGCGCAAAGTTATCGCTTTCTCGATCGAACTCCAGGTAGACGGTTTTACCGTAGAAACAGATCAGCGCGTCATCGCATCCCGCTGCATGCAGCGCATCCTCCAACCCGGTGGTATCCGCGGTCACTCCATCTAGCGTCAATGAGAAATGAAAGAGCGTCATGGTGATTCTCCGGTTATTTTTTCTGCGACAGCGCCAGGCAGTGATCGACTTTGCGCCGAATCTGTTTGGCATGTACCTCTGGATTTTTCGGCGTGCTCCAGATGCTCATCATATGTTCTTGATGTCCGGCAAAGGCGCAATGCAGTCGTCCAAATGCGTGCCCTTTGCTGGGGCGAAAATGCCATCCCTGAGAAAGGGCGTAAGCTAATGCCGCCTGGATATGCTTGTCTGGGTGTTTTTTCATCGCTCGTCCAGTGATGCGATTAGGGTAGTGGGGGTGTTGACGGTTGTCAACGCCTGTCTTGCCGTGAGGCTCGGCATTTGTGCAGCATAGCAACAGGAGAAGTTGAGGATGATGAAAAGTATTTATATAACAAACAATTAAAAATAGCCCTGTTCAGGGCTATTGGTATGTTACGGCTCAATAAGAGGCGGGTTGACCGTTTACAAAATCTCCAGCACCTGCTCCGGCGGCCGGCCGATGCGCGCCTTGCTGCCTTTCACCACGATCGGGCGTTCGATCAGTTTCGGGTTCGCCGTCATCGCCGCCAGCAGCTGTTCTTCGCTCAGGCTGTCGTCCGCCAGCTTCAATTCCTTGTACAGGTCTTCTTTCTTGCGCATCAGATCGCGCGCCGATGTGAAGCCCAGTTCCTTCAACAGCTTTTTCAGCTCATCGGCCGACGGGGGCGTTTCAAGGTACAGCACCACCTTGGGATCGACGCCGTGCTGTTCCAGCAGCGCCAGGGTTTCACGGCTCTTGGAGCAGCGCGGGTTGTGGTAAATCGTGACGTTTTTCATGGCGTTCATTCCTTGTTGCATCAGCTGCGCTGGTATTGGCGGAAGCGCTGTTGCAGTTGGCGCAGCTGGTCGATGCGCGCATCGTAGCGCGCCTGTTTCAGGCTGCCGAGTTTCTGCAGCGAGCTGGCATTGCTGAGCAGGCCGATGGCCTGATCGAGCCGGCCGGTCAGCGCCAGGCTTTCGGCGCGGGCCGACAGTTCTTCATCGCGCAGCCCTTGGGCGGCGCTGGCCTGCGCCAGCAGATCCCAGCCGTTCGGATCGTCCGGATGGGCAAAGGTGTAGCGGTTCAGGATCTTCGAGGCCTGCGCCGGCTGGTTGCCTTCGACATAGGCGTTGGCCAGGTTGAGCTGCAGCACCGGGTTGTTGCTCTGGGCGGCGTTGGCCGCCTGCAGCCGGGCGATGGCCTGCGGCGCGCGTTTCTGGCCGAGATCGATGTCGGTCATCAGGTCGATCAGCCAGACGTTTTTCGCATCCTGCGCCAGCATCGGCTGAATGATGTTGCGCGCGTCGTCGTATTTTTTCGCTTCATAGAACAGGATGGCGCGGCCGTATTTGGCGGCCGCCTGTTCGCGCACGTTGCCCTTGCTGAGCGAGCCGAGCAGCTCTTCGTTCAGGCCATAGCCCTCCGAACTGTACATGCCCAGTGCGCGCACCTTGGCCATCAGGTAATCCTGCGAAGACTGCACGATGTGTTTCGGCATCTGGTTGGCGCGGTTGCGCGCGTCGGAAAGGCGGCTGTCCGGCAACGGGTGCGTCAGCAGCATTTCCGGCGGTTTAGAGGCGTAGCGTGACTGATCCGAGAGCTTCTGCAGGAAGTCGGGCATCGCTTCCGGATCGAATCCGGCGCGCTGCAGCACCTGAATGCCGATGCGGTCGGCTTCCTGTTCGTTCGACTGGGTAAAGCTGATCATGCCCTGCTGGGTGCCGGCCAGGGTGCCGCTCAGCGCCGCCATGCCCATGGTCGGGTTGGCCATCGCCAGCAGAATGGAGCCGAGCGCGCCCACCCAGGTCAGCGGGGCGTTGCGCTGCTGATCTTCCATTGCGCGCGCCAGGTGGCGCTGGGTGACGTGCGAGATTTCGTGTGCCAGCACCGAAGCCAGCTGGCTTTCGTTGTCGCTGACGCGCAGCAGCGCGGAGTGCAGCACCACGTTGCCGCCGAAGAAGGCGAAGGCGTTGATCTCGTCGTTGCGCACCAGATAGAAATGGAACGGCGTGCGCACCGAATAGGCGCTGGCCACCAGCCGGTTGCCCAACTGGTTGATGTACTGGCTCAGCAGCGGATCGTTGATCAGCGGGGCGCTGGCGCGCAGTTGGCGCACGTAGAAATCGCCCATCGCCAGCTCTTGTCCGATGCTCAGGGTGCCGCCGGCGGAGGTGCCCATATCCGGCAACTGATCCTGGCTTTCCGCCTGTGCTGGCGCCAGGGCGGTGGCGTTCAGCGTGCCGAGCAGCAGCACCGCTAACGCGGTTTTGGTCAACCGGTTGGTCATAGTCAGGCGTTTCCCTTAAATAATCATTTCTAAGACGTCAGCAGCAGACAAGAGTTCTTTATTCCCACGGCGCAATCCGCGTGAAAGTGCGGCGGCTCACAAACCGCGGCGGCGGCACCCATCACATCATAGTCAGCCGCAGGCGACAAGGAAACGTTAGCCGGGTGCGGATCGGGCAAAAAAGTTTTATTTTTCATTTTGAAGGGCGTTTTTTCGTCGCTGGCGGCATGCATTTCGAATAAAACACGGATCAACTTTGTCCGTGTTTTATTGACAAGATAAACGCAGACTCATATAGTCTGCGTTATTGAAGATTCATTGACGGTCGAAAACGGACACATGGCGTACATCACAACCAGCGTTGAATATGGCATCCACTGCCTGCTGTGGCTGGTCGGCGATAACCAGCGCGCGCTCAGCAGCCGCGAACTCGCCGAACTGCAGGGCATCTCCCCCAGCTTTCTGGCCAAGATTTTCCCCAAGCTGGAAAAGGCAGGGATCGTCGCCGCCAGTGAAGGGGTGCGCGGCGGTTATCGTCTGGCGCGCCCGGCGGACGAGATCAGCTTCCTGGCGATCATCGACGCCATCGAAGGGCACAAGCCGCTGTTCGATTGCCAGGAGGTGCGCGGGCGCTGCGCGGTGTTCGATGATTCCCCGCCGGATTGGGCGGTTTCCGGCAAATGCGCGATCCATGCGGTGATGCTGCAGGCGGAGAAGGCGATGCGCGACGCGCTGGCGGCGCAGACCCTCGGCGCCGTCGCGGCCCGCTTTGGCCGCAAGGCGCCGCAGGGCTTCTTCGGTGAGGTCAACCTCTGGCTCGACGAGCGCATGACGGAACGCACCGCGCGCAGCGGCAAAACGGCGCGCGCCAAGACCTAACCACCGCCTTTCCTTAAAGCGAAACACACTTTTTCCCGCCTCTTCGGAAGGGGCGGGCGGGCCTTCTGCACCCTGTTACGGGAGCGGAACGGCATCGTTCATCCGAAAACTTGCGGGCAGCCTTATCGCCCGGTTAACCCTGTATGAAGGAGTCATCCCATGACGCAGAAAATAGTGATTGCCGGTTCCGGTTTTGCCGGTTTTTGGGCCGCCGTGTCCGCCATGCGCGCCATTAACATCGCCGGTAAGCATGACGATATCGAGGTGCTCATGGTTTCGCCGACGCCAACGGTCACCATCCGGCCGCGCCTGTATGAAGCGGTGCTGGAAAACATGAACCCGGACATTTCCGCGCAGCTCGCCGCCGTCGGCGTGCGCCACCTGGCCGGGACGGTAGAACGCATCGACGCCGCCGCCAAAACGCTCACGGTGGCGCAGGCGACGGGGGGATCCCTTGAGCTGGTCTACGACCGCCTGGTGTGGGCCACCGGCAGTCGGCTCTCCGTGCCGGCGGTGCCGGGCTTTGCCGAATACGGTTTCAACGTCGATACGTTGGAAAGCGCGCAGCGCTTGGATGCCCATATCAAAGCGCTGGCGGCCAAACCGTCGACGCCGGCGCGCAACACCGCCGTGGTGGTGGGTGCGGGGCTGACCGGGCTGGAGAGCGCGGCGGAGATGCCGCAGCGGCTGCGGGATGCGCTGGGCAAAGACGAGAACGTGCGCGTGGTGATCGTCGATAGCGCGCCGGAAGTGGGTGCCGGGATGGGGGCGGAGCCGGGGGCGGTGATACGCCAGGCGCTGGCGGAGTGCGGCGTGGAAGCGCGGGCCGGTCTGCGCGTCTCGGCCATCGACGCCGAGGGGGTGATGCTGTCGAACGGTGAGCGCATCGCCGCCAACACGGTGATCCTGGCGGCGGGCGTGCGGGCGCATCCGCTGACCGAGCAGATCCCCGGCGAGCGCGACGGCAGCGGCCGGGTGATCGGCGACGCCTTCCTGCGCGCGCCGGCGGCGACGGGCATTTTCGTGACCGGGGATACGGTGAAGGCGGCGACCGACGATCTCGGCAACCACAACCTGATGACCTGCCAGCATGCGATGAGCCTTGGCCGCGTGGCCGGCCACAATGCGGCGGCGGAGCTGGTGGGATTGCCGACGCACCCGTACAGCCAGCCGAAGTATGTGACCTGTCTGGATCTGGGGCCCTGGGGCGCGCTGTATACCGAAGGCTGGGATCGCCAGGTGCGTTTTACCCGTCAGGAAGGCAAAAAGATTAAGCAGGAGATCAATACGCAGTGGATTTATCCACCGGCGGCGGATCGCGAGGCGCTGTTCGCCGTAGCCAATCCGGATTTCGTGATTGTGCCTTAAATAAGTCAAAACGGGAGCGGCAACGCTCCCGTCGTCATTTTCCCAGCGGCAGGAACGAGCGCTCCGGCACCACGGTCTTCATCACCAGGGTGGAGCTCAGACGCTGCACGCCCGGCAGAGCGGAGAGTTTCTCGTCGTAAAGCTGTTGAAAGGCGGGCAGATCGCGGGCGATCACGTGCAGCAGGTAGTCGGGATCGCCGAACAGCCGCTGCGCCTGCACCACCTGGGGAATGTCCATCATGGCGTTTTCGAAAGTTTCAACGGCGCGGCGATCGCCTTCGCGCATGGTGACGAACACCAGGGCGGAAAAGTTATAGCCCAGGCTGCCGGGATCGAGCTGGGCGCGGTAACCTCTGATCACCCCGGATTCCTCTAACGCTCGCACCCGGCGGTGGCAGGGGGATACGCTCAACCCGATCCGCTCGGCCAGCTCGGTCACCGACAAACGGCCGTCGGCCTGCAGTTCAGCAAGAATCTTGCGATCAATCTTATCCATTTAGAAGAATTTCCCCTCTTATGCCGATTTCAGGCAAGTAATTGAAAGCACATTTTAATCCCTTGAGGATATTCTTGCCATCTGTTGAACGGTTTTGACGGCCGCCGCGGCAGGCGGGGCCGTTCTTCTTCCACGAGGAAAGCGCAATGGTTCTCTGTTCAGTGTGGCGCAGCGCGTTTGAGAGGGCGGCGGTATGACGCTCGCTCTGTTCGCCGCTTTTTGGGCGGTGTCTATTTTGTTGGTGATCACGCCGGGTATGGATTGGGCCTATGTGATCTCGGCGGGCATTCGCGGCCGGGTGGTGGTGCCCGCCGTCGCCGGTTTATTGTTTGGCCATTTGTTGATGATTGCGATCGTGGTGGCGGGCGTCGGCGCGCTGCTGGTCGGCAACCCGTTGGCGCTGACGGCGCTTACCTTGCTGGGAGCGGCTTACCTGTTGTGGATCGGTTGCAACATGCTGCTGCACCCGCCGGTGCCCGGCGCCGGTGAAGATCAGCGTTCCGATTCCTGGCTGCGCTGGGCCGGCAAGGGCGTGTGCGTCAGCGGCCTGAACCCCAAGGTGTTTCTGCTGTTTTTGGCGCTGCTGCCGCAGTTTACCGACGCCCGGGCCGAATGGTCGGTGCCGATGCAGATGCTGGCGTTGGGCGTCGTGCATTTGATCAGCTGCGGCCTGGTGTATCTGCTGGTGGGATTCGGATCGCAGTCGGTACTGCGCACGCGCCCACAGGCTGCGAAGGTGGTGGGGCGCATCTCCGGCGCGGCGATGATCGTCATCGCCCTCGGGCTGCTGGCCGAGCAGGCGCTGAAATAGCGCCTGGTCAGCGAAAACACCTATCGTCGGTAGATGTCCGGCCGGGCGATCTGCCAGACAAAGTCGGGGCGGTTGAT
The DNA here is from genome assembly GCF_052168875.1 of Serratia sp. CY38905. Taxonomy (NCBI): domain Bacteria; kingdom Pseudomonadati; phylum Pseudomonadota; class Gammaproteobacteria; order Enterobacterales; family Yersiniaceae; genus Serratia; species Serratia sp. CY38905. Next base: position 249,595 of record NZ_JBJNLV010000006.1, read on the forward strand.
GGCGCTATAGCCCACTTTTTCATAGAGCCAGGGGGCGGTGCTGGTGACCAGCATGACTCGCCGCAGCGTCGCCATCAGCGGATGGGCCTGGCAGCATTCCGCCAGCCACAGACCCAGCCCGCTTTTTTGGTACGTTTCCAGCACGTACACGTCGCACAGATAGCCGAAAGTGGCGTAATCGGTAACCAGCCGGGCGAAACCGATCTGCCTGGCGCCGTGATACAAACCGAAGCACAGGCTGTGGGCGAGGGACTGGCGGACGGTCTCTTTATCAATGCCTTCCGCCCATGACGAACGGGTCAGAAATGCATGGATGGCATCGAGATCCAGCAGAGCGGCATCGGTGCTGACGAGATAGTCCGCACGCTGCTACTCCCGTGGGGCAGGGGTTGTCATGAGGGGGCTTCTCCTGTTGTCTGCTCGCTCGTTGTTAAGTGCCTGTACGCAGGGTGAGGCCGTTTATCGACGGTGTAAGGCGAGATAACCATGCACGGCACCGGGATCGATAGCTGGCGTATTGGTTTTGATAATACGAGATGTCGCCATGACTTTTAGAGAAGGAAGGAAAATAATTACGCTTGATTGCGTAAATAATAATGAGTATGTTTCTCATTCTCTTTGTTGTTCGCGGGCGCACGAAGGAGTTATTAGCCTGCATTAGCGTGATAGTTGATTCACAGGGAAACACTGAGACGCGCGGTGGCGCTCATTTCTCGTGATGAGAAAGCTCAAAACTAAACTGCAGAGCCCGCCGTAAACACCGTTTTGAATGGTCAAGGATTTCCCCGATGAAAATGAAAACCTCTGTGCTCGCCCTGCTGACGGGGATGGCGCTCAGCGGCTGCACGCCGCACCAAACCTCTTCCTCTTCCCCTGCCGTGCAACCTCTGGCGCAAGCGGCGCAATCCGACAGCATCGTCAAACGCCAACTGGCTTATGGCTTGTATGAAATGGCGCTGACGCCAGGGGGAGATGCGCTGTACGTCGCCAGTGCCGAAAGTTTTAAAGATGTACAGGGTGGCGTGGTCTATAAGCTGGACGCCAAGACCCTGAAAACCCTTGGCACGACGCATACCGATCTGAAAAATTTCGCCATGCAGGCCTCTGCGGATGGGAAAACCCTTTATGTCAGCAATTCGCTGGACGGCGGTATCAGCGCAATCGGCGCCGCCGACGGTAAGGTGAAAGGGCGTTTGCTGTTCAGCGAGCGCAATGAGAAAGGGTTGCCGTATGGTGCGCGCCAAATTCTGGCTCACGACAACACGCTGTATGTGGGGGCGGTGGCCGACCCGGCGCAAATTTGGGTGGTTGACGCTGAATCGCTCAAGCTGAAAACGCGCATTAAAAATACCGGCAAATGGATGACCGGCCTGCATTACTCCGAACAGACCCAACGCGTGTATGCCGCCAATGGCAGCGGCGAGATCCTGGTGATCAACCCGCGTTCCAACCGCATCGAAAAACGCTGGAAACCGTTGGGAGACCAACCCGCACTGCTGCTCAATATGGCGGAGGACGAGGCTACCGGTCGTTTGTTCGTCACCGACAACTCCAAGGCGAAGACCACGCTGGTCTTGGATATTCACACCGGGAAGTTATTGAAGCGGCTTGATGTGGGCGACTCTTTGGCTGTCGTTTTCAATCCACGGCGCAACGAAATTTACATCTCGCAGCGTGAATCCGGCAATGTGCTGAGCCTGGATGCGACGACCTATGCGGTGAAACAGCGCTGGCCGCTGCCGCCGAATCCAAACAGCTTGCTGCTGTCGGCAGACGGCCAGACATTGTTCGTTACGGTCAAACAGCCGTTTAACAAAGATCATTCCACTCAGGGGCCGGACAGCGTGGTTCGCATCGCGTTGAATAAATAAGCCTCATCGGCCCGGCGACGGGCCATTTAACTTTTATCCTCATTCATGAGTGAATTATGCACAACACCAGTACAACGAATTTCCCTTTACGTAAAACGCTGCTGGCGCTGACTATTGGCGCGCTGAGCCAGGGGGCGCTGGCCGCAGACGGCGACGCCAAGAAAAACCAGGAGGACACCCTGGTTGTCCGGGCCGAAAAACACGGCGATTTCAACTCCGGCGGCAATGATTTGGTTCCCGCCTATCTGGATGGACAGGTCGCCCACGGCGGCCGCCTGGGAATGTTGGGCGAACAGAAAGCGATGGACGTTCCGTTCAACGTCATAGGTTATACCGCGAAGCTGGTACAGGATCAGCAGGCGAAGACCATCGCCGACGTGGTCAGCAACGACGCGGGTGTACAGGCGGTGCAGGGGTACGGTAACTTCGCCGAAACCTATCGTATCCGCGGTTTCCAACTGGACGGCGACGACATGACGATGGGCGGGCTGCCGGGCGTGGTGCCGCGCCAGGTGATGGATACCCAGATGCTGGAGCGGGTGGAGATCTTCAAAGGGGCGAACGCCCTATTGAACGGCCTGGCTTCCAGCGGCGTTGGCGGCATGATCAATCTTGAACCGAAGCGGGCGGAAGAAACGCCGACCACCCAGATCGGCCTCGACTACACCTCCGATTCTCAGGTGGGCGGCACGCTGGATCTGGGCCGCCGTTTTGGTGACGACAACCAGTTTGGTGCTCGCGTCAACCTGGTGCACCGTGAGGGTGAAACGGCGGTTGAGGATGATAAGCGGCGCACTACGCTGGCATCGGTTGGGCTGGACTATCGCGGCGATCGTTTCCGTTCATCGTTGGACTTCGGTTATCAGAAAAAGACCTTCCATGGGGGAACGATGGGGGTCAACATCAGCGGCATCGATGTGATACCCGCGGTGCCTGACACCCGTAAAAATTACAGTCAGCAGTGGGGCTACAGCGATATCGAGAACGAATTCGGCATGGCGAAAGCGGAATATGATTTAACCCGCGACTGGAAGGCCTATGCCGGCTTGGGCGCGCAGCATGGCCATGAAACCGGTGTTTACAGCGCACCGAAGCTCATCAACGCCAACGGCGACGCCACGGTTGGGCGCCTGGACACCAACCGCATTATCGACGCTTTCAGCGGCATGGCGGGGCTTGAGGGCAAGTTCACGACCTGGGCGGTTTCGCATCGGGTCAACGTCGGCTATTCCGCGCAGATTAAACGCGACAAAACCGCGTGGCGCATGTCCGCCAACAATCCGACGACCAATATCTACGATAACCATGATGTCGCAATACCGGACAACGCCTATTTCGGCGGCAACTACAGCGATCCGCTGACCACGGCGCGTAACCGGACGCAGGGCTGGTTGTTCAGCGATACGTTGGGCTTTTTCGGCGACCGGGTGTTGTTAACGGCGGCGGCGCGCCATCAGAAAGTGGTGGTGCGTAATTACAGCAACGCCACCGGCCTGGAGGATACCGCCTCCCGTTATACGCAAAGCCGCTGGATGCCGACGTTCGGGCTGGTCTACAAGCCGTGGGAAACGGTGTCGCTTTATGCCAACCATACCGAGGCGTTGCAGCCTGGCGGCATTGCGCCGAAAGAGGCGGCTAACTTCGGGCAGAGTACCGGTATCGCCCGTTCCAAGCAAAATGAAGTGGGCGTGAAAGTTGATTTCGAACGCGTGGGCGGCTCGTTGGCGCTGTTTGAAATCAAAAAGCCGGCCACCATGATCGACAGCAACAACTACTACACGTTGAACGGCGAGCAACGTAACCGCGGCGTGGAGTTGAATGTATTTGGCGAACCGGCCTTCGGCCTGCGCCTTAACGGCAGCGCTACCTGGCTTTCGCCCGAGCTGACCAAAACCCAGGGCGGCCGTAACGATGGCAAAGACGCTATCGGCGTAGCGCACTTCTACGCGGTGCTGGGGGCGGAATACGATATCAGGCCGGTCGATGGCCTGACGGCGACGGCGAAAGTGCGGCATACCGGTTCGCAATATGCCGACTCCGCCAATACCAAAAAGCTCGATAGTTTCACGACCCTGGATCTCGGTCTTCGCTATCGCATGCGTTTGAATGAGGATCAAAATACGCTGGTATGGCGTGTGGGGTTGGACAACGTCACGAACGAGAAGTATTGGTCCGGCGTAGAAAGCAATGGCACTTACGTCTTCCAGGGACAGGCGAGAACGCTGAAAGCGTCGGTAACTTACGACTTCTAAGCGATACAGAAACGACGGCGGCCCACATGTGATGGGCCGTCGGTTTCTTCGTCACCGGGGGATCGTTTTTCACTATGACCGATGGGTGAGCACGCTGATCAGATCCAGCGCGTCGTCCGCCGCCGCGATTTCGCTTTCGCTGAGCGCCTGCCGTTCGATGAAGCTCTCGATGGCTTCCAGCAGGGAGAAAACGCTGATTTCATCCCCTATCTTCACGACTTCGCAAACGCCACGCCCGATCGCCAGACAGATGGCTTCATCAAATTCACACGGTTTGCTGTTCATCTTTTTTCCCCTACGGCGTTTGGGATGATATCGGCCATGCTACCGGTTTTTGCCCGGCGGCTGTCTGACGAAAATCTCATTTTTTCGTTGATGCTGGCGGGCGCACGATCGCGTGCAGTGGCGAAATTCTGATTTCCTCACCGTGGCCAAATTTCCCTTGTGACCGCCGTGCCGGCGCGGTATTGTCGCCAAATGACGACAATACCGCCTCATTGTCCGCATAAAAAATTCATGACGTTATCATCCCTTCATCCCGCTGCCGTGCGGGATTTTTTTATGAGGTTTATCTCAAAGTGCGGATAACCTCGACGCGATCGCTTGCCATGCTCTGGGAATAATCCTAGCTTGAAATAGTCATTTAGGGTTAGCAATCCCTCATGACCTCCTTGTAACACTTGATGCACCAGAACGTTTTCTCCCCCGCTGCGGCGGGGGTTTTTAATGACGTGCATCAGAAAAGGCCGCAACGCAAGAACCGACAGAGTTCGTGACGATAATCAGTTTAAGCATCAGGGGATGGGAAAATGAAAAATGATCTGGCGGCGGCGATCGCGATTGGCTGTGTGCTGTTGTTCGCATTGGCGGTCGGTTCGCCCCTTTCTATCGGTACCTCGCTGTAATCTTCCGCGGCCCCGTTCGGGGCCGCTCACCGCGCCTGTCGCCGCGTCTGCGGATTTTTGCGCCGATCGCCTGCCCACGCGATAAAATCAGCCAAATTGCGGTTGATGTATGGCGAACTTTGAGTACTCTGAGTGCTTTGCACACCTCGCGTGCGCCCGTTCTATCTATGCTTTAATCACGCCCATCACAGGAATCGCCATGCCCGCCCGTCAAACCTCGAGGAGCCCGCTCTGATGCTGGAGATGTTATTACAGTGGTACCGCCGCCGCTTCACCGATCCGCAGGCTATCGCGCTGCTGGTGATCCTGGTTGCCGGCTTCCTCATTCTCTATTTTCTGCACGGCATTCTGACCCCGTTGCTGGTCGCCATCGTGCTGGCCTATCTGCTGGAGTGGCCGACCGCGCGCCTGCAGCGCATCGGCTGTTCGCGCACCTGGGCGGCGAGCATCATGCTGCTGGTGTTCGCGGGCGTCGCCATGCTGCTGGTGTTCGTCGTCGCGCCAACCGCCTGGCAACAGGGCATCAATCTGATGAGCGATCTGCCGGGCATGCTCAACCAGTTCTATAACTTCGCCGCGACGCTGCCGAAGCGTTACCCGGCGCTGGTGGATGCCGGCATCATCGACATGATGGCGGAAAACCTGCGCAGCCGGCTGTCCGGCATGGGCGAGTCGGTGGTGAAATTCTCGCTGGCGTCGCTGGTCGGCCTGCTGACGTTGGCTATCTACCTGATCCTGGTGCCGATGATGATGTTCTTCCTGCTGAAAGACAAAGAGCAGCTGCTGAACGCGGTGCGCCGCGTGCTGCCGCGCAATCGCGGCCTGGCGGGGCAGGTCTGGAACGAGATGAATCAGCAGATCACCAACTACATTCGTGGCAAGGTGCTGGAGATGGTGATTGTCGGCGTGGCGACCTACCTGGTGTTCGCCGTGCTGGACATGCGCTATTCGCTGCTGCTGGCGGTGCTGGTGGGCTTCTCGGTGCTGATCCCCTACATCGGCGCGGTGCTGGTCACCATACCGGTGGTGGTGGTGGCGCTGTTCCAGTGGGGCGTCGGTGCCGATTTCTGGACGCTGATCGTCGCCTATCTGGTGGTGCAGGGGCTGGACGGCAACCTGCTGGTGCCGATCCTGTTCTCCGAAGCGGTCAACCTGCATCCGCTGGTGATTATCCTTTCTGTGATCGTGTTCGGCGGGATGTGGGGCTTTTGGGGGGTGTTTTTCGCCATACCGTTGGCGACGCTGGTGAAGGCGGTGATTCACGCCTGGCCGGATGAACTGCGGGTCGAGGTGGAAGACGAGGCCGGCTGAGAGGGAATAACGAAGCGCAGCAGGCCGCTGCGCTTCGTGAGATTTACTGCTGCAGGTAGTTCAAAACGATGTCGTGGTGATTGGTGGTTTTGAAATCATCAAACACTTTTTCAATCTTGCCTTTGCCATCGATCAGGAAACTGATGCGGTGAATACCGTCGTAGGTCTTGCCCATGAAGGTTTTCTCGCCCCACACGCCAAACTGTTGCGACACCTGATGATCTTCATCAGACAACAGCGTGAAGTTGAGCAGCTCCTTTTCGGCGAAGCGCGACAGTTTTTCCGGTTTGTCGGTGCTGATGCCCAGCACTTCGACGCCGGCCTTTTTCAATTCGTCCATGTTGTCCCGCAGGCCGCAGGCTTGCACGGTGCAGCCCGGCGTCATCGCCTTCGGATAGAAGTAAACCAAAACTCGCTGTCCCTGGAAGTCGGCCAAATTAATTTCCTCACCGTCCTGGTCAGGCAAACTAAATTTCGGCGCTGTGTCACCGGCTTTCAATGGGCTCATCACTACTCTCCATCTTTCTCGTCATGCTGTGGATAGTTCACCACGCTAATACTGCCTTGCGCGTTCAATTCTGTACATAGGCGATGGAAGGCTTGCTCAATATTTGAGGCGTCCCGATCGCCGGAGCTGTGGGCGGTGATTTGGATATACAGCTGCGGCGGCAGGTCGCCGTCCGCCGGCTGCGTGCGCGAGACCAGTTCGGCGATATTCATCTGGCTGGAGTCGAACAGATCGGTAAAGCGTTCGATGATGTGCGGCGAGTCCTTCACTTCCACCTGCACCCACACCGTGGCCGGCATCGGCGGCCTTTCGTGCGAGTTTGTGCGTTTCATCACGATCAGCAGATCCAGCTCCGCGCCTTTTTGCGGCAGGGTGGATTCGATCAGGGTGATGGCGTTCCAGCTGCCGGACAGCAGCATGATGAACGTGAACTCCTCTCCCAGCATGGCCAGACGGCTATCTTCGATATTGCATCCGCAACTGCTGACGTGGCGGGTGATGGTATTGACGATTCCGGGGCGGTCGGCGCCGAGCGCGGTAATCACGAGATAGTGTTCGTCTGACTGAGGCAAAATAGCGCTTCCTGTCGTGCTTAATGGGGTTACCATGGTAAACATAAAAAAAACCGCCTGCCAAGCGCTTACAACGCGGTTGTGCGCTTGCTTTTGGATAGGCAGCAAAAGTACCATGAGTGACTTGTTTGTGGAGGGGACGGCCAATGTTTACGGGAAGTATTGTTGCACTGGTTACGCCGATGGACGACAAAGGTGCTGTCGATCGCGCGAGCCTGAAAAAATTGATCGATTATCATGTAGCCAGTGGCACCGCGGCGATCGTTTCCGTAGGGACCACCGGCGAGTCCGCAACGCTTGCCCATGACGAGCACGTTGACGTGGTGCTGCAGACGCTGGAGCTGGCCGACGGCCGCATTCCGGTGATCGCCGGCACCGGTGCCAACGCCACCGCCGAAGCCATCGCGCTCACCACCCGCTTCGCCAACACCGGCGTGGTGGGCTGCCTGACGGTGACGCCGTACTACAATAAGCCGACGCAGGAAGGGCTGTATCAGCACTTCAAGGCGATCGCCGAGAGCACCGAGCTGCCGCAGATCCTGTACAACGTGCCTTCGCGCACCGGCTGCGACATGCTGCCGCCGACCATCGCTCGGCTGGCGAAAATCAAGAATATTGTTGCTGTAAAAGAAGCGACGGGGAACTTAAGTCGCGTTAGTCAGATCCAAGTGCTGGTTGACGATGAAGATTTCATCTTGCTGAGCGGCGACGACGCCAGCGGGCTGGACTTCATGCAACTGGGCGGCAAAGGGGTGATTTCCGTGACGGCCAACGTGGCCGCGCGCGAAATGGCGGAACTTTGCGCGCTGGCGGCGCAGGGCAAGTTTGCCGACGCGCGCCGCTTAAATCAGCGCTTGATGCCGTTGCATCAGGATCTATTTGTAGAAGCAAACCCAATTCCGGTGAAGTGGGCCTGTAAGGCGTTGGGATTGATGGCAACCGATACGCTGCGTCTGCCGATGACGCCGTTGAGCGAAGCCGCCCGCCCGGTGGTGGAGCGCGCGCTGAAAAGCGTCGGTTTGCTGTAACTCTAAGGGAAATTTGATGGCTTATTCATTGCAAAAGTCGACGGTAGCAAAAGTAGTGGGCATCTCTTTGGTGATGATGCTGGCGGCCTGCAGCAGCGATCAGCGCTACAAGCGCCAGGTCAGCGGCGACGAGGCCTACCTCGACGCGGCTCCGCTCAAGGCGCTGAACGCGCCGTCCGGCATGATCCTGCCGGTGCAGAGCGGCAACTATGACGTTCCCGCCACGACGCTGCAAGGCAACGTCGGCAAGCAGTTGGACATTCGTCCGCCGGTGCAGCCGTTGGCGCTGCTGAGCGGTTCTCGCGCGCAATACGCCGGCGACAGCGGCACGCTGCTGCTGGAAAACAGCCCGCAGAACCAGAACCTGTGGTCGCGCGTGGTCAGCCTGCTGCAGGCGAAGAACATCGCGATCGCTTCGCGCCAGGACGCCGGTCAGACCCTGACCACCGACTGGGTGAAGTGGAACCGTCTGGACGAAGACAACCAGTACGAAGGCCGTTATCAGATCAGCGTGCAGCAACAGGGCTACCAGCAGGCGCTGGTGGTGAAAAGCGTTGGCCTGCAGCAGCAGGGCAAGACCGAACAGGTGACCGATCAGTCTGAGATCCAGCGCTACAATGGCATGATGATCAACACCCTGATCGAAGGCCTGGACAAGCAGGACAACCTGGCGAGCAGCCAGACCGCCAGCCGCTTCGGCGCGCTGGACGTGCAGAGCGGCGCCGATGACACCGGCCTGCCGATGCTGGTGGTGCGCGGCCCGTACACCGTGGTGTGGGATCGCCTGCCGCCGGCGCTCGAAAAACTGGGGATGAAAGTGGGTGACCGCAGCCGTCCGCAGGGCACCGTCGCCGTGACCTACAAGTCCCTGAGCAGCAGCGATTGGGATGCGTTGGGCGTCAAGGATCCTGAACTGGCGGAAGGGGATTACAAGCTGCAGGTCGGCGATCTCAACAACCGCACCAGCCTGCAATTCATCGATCCGAAAGGCAAACCGCTGACCCAGTCGAAAAACGACGCACTGGTGGCGGCATTCCAGTCTGCCTTCAGTAAAACCAGCGTTAACTAATCGAAAAGGGGCTGCGGCCCCTTTTTGTTTTGTCTATACGGTATCGTTTGCGTCGCAGGTTTGGCACAATAGTGCCCGGCACGCCAAAGAATTCATTAGGTCAATTCTATACCCCCTAATTTCGGGCCGCGCTCGGGAGACATCGGGGATACATCACTGGAGTAAGTAAGATGCAAAAGCTAGCTGAGCTGTATCGCGGAAAGGCAAAAACCGTTTACACCACCGAGAATCCCGATCTGTTGGTGTTGGAGTTCCGCAACGATACGTCAGCACTGGATGGTCAGCGCATTGAGCAGTTCGATCGCAAAGGCATGGTGAACAACAAGTTCAACCATTTCATCATGAGCAAACTGGAAGAAGCCGGCATCCCGACCCAGATGGAGCGTCTGCTGTCCGACAACGAAGTGCTGGTGAAAAAGCTGGACATGGTGCCGGTGGAATGCGTGATCCGCAACCGCGCCGCCGGTTCGCTGGTGAAGCGTCTGGGCATCGAAGAAGGCCTGGTGCTGAACCCGCCGCTGTTCGATCTGTTTCTGAAAAACGATGCCATGCACGATCCGATGGTCAACGAATCCTACTGCGAAACCTTCGGCTGGGTGAGCAAAGCGCATCTGGCGCGCATGCGCGAGCTGAGCTACCGCGCCAACGACGTGTTGACCCAGCTGTTCGACGACGCCGGCCTGATCCTGGTCGACTTCAAGCTGGAGTTCGGCCTGTTCAACGGCGAAGTGGTGCTGGGCGATGAGTTCTCGCCGGACGGCAGCCGCCTGTGGGACAAAAACACCCTGGACAAGATGGACAAAGACCGTTTCCGTCAAAGCCTGGGCGGCCTGATCGAAGCCTATGAAGAAGTGGCGCGCCGCATCGGCGTGAAGCTCGACTAAGCGTCGGCACCGCCATTCGGGGCGATCCGGCCGGATCGTCCCGCTATTCTGCGTTTTTCCAGAAAATTTCTACATTTCCTCTGCGGCAGACCATTTATAATAATGGATGCGAGATGACTAAAACCTATCCCACTCAGGCTTGAAGCTGCCTTTGCGCTTACCATCGCGGCGCAACTTCAACGAGCAGGGGAAATATCTGGAGTATATTTATGCGTTGGCAAGGGCGTCGGGAAAGTGACAATGTTGAGGATCGTCGCGGGCAATCTTCAGGTTTGGGCGGCGGCGGCTTCCGCGTGCCGGTGCGCGGCAAGGGCGGCATCGTCATTCTGGTGGTGGTGCTGGTGGCCGGCTATTACGGCATCGATCTGTCGCCGCTATTGAACGGCGGTAACGTTGCGCCGCAGGGGCAACAACAGAGCGCCAACATCAGTCCGAAAGATGATGAGCTGGCCAAATTCACCTCGGTGGTGCTGGCATCGACCGAGGACAACTGGAAAGAGATTTTCCAGCGCATGGGCAAAACCTACCAACCGCCGAAGCTGGTGATGTATCGCGGCGTGACGCGCACCAGCTGCGGCACCGGTCAGGCGGCAATGGGGCCGTTCTACTGCCCGGGTGACAGAACGGTGTATATCGATCTGTCTTTCTATCAGGACATGAAAACCAAGCTGGGCGCCGGCGGTGATTTCGCTCAGGCCTATGTGGTGGCGCACGAAGTCGGCCACCACGTGCAGAACCTGTTGGGCATCGAGCCCAAGGTGCGCCAGATGCAGCAGGGCGCCAGCCAGGCGGAAGTGAACCGTCTGTCGGTGAAAATGGAGCTGCAGGCGGACTGTTTCGCCGGGGTGTGGGGCAAATACGCCGAGAAGCAGCAGATGCTGGAAGAGGGCGATCTGCAGGCGGCGCTGAACGCCGCGCAGGCGATTGGCGACGATCGGTTGCAGCAGCAGAGTCAGGGCCGCGTCGTGCCGGACAGCTTCACTCACGGTACCTCGCAGCAGCGCTACACCTGGTTTAAGCAGGGCTTCGACAGCGGCGATCCCAATACCTGCAACACCTTTGCATCCCGTTAACGCCTCAAGTGCCGGAGCCTGACTCCGGCATTTTTTTCGGATTGAGATACAGCCTTATGTTACAGGCAGCGCAACAACTCATGCGACGGCAGGGCATCCGGCGCCTGCTGGTGCTCAGCGGTGAACCCGGCTGGTGCCGCGAACAGGCACAGCGGCTGGCGGCGACGCTGCCGGGCGACTGGCCGTGGGTGGGGGAAAACCCGCCGCCCGGCCTGACGGCGTTGGCGAGCGGCGCGGTGCGCCAACTGCTGGGGCAGGAACGGCTGCACGCGGTGTTCGACGCCGGCCAATCGCTGGACGTGGAGGCATTGGCGGCGCTGTGCGGCGCACTGCGCGCCGGCAGCTGGCTGCTGCTGCTGACGCCGCCCTGGCGGCAATGGTCTCAGCTGCCGGACGGCGACAGCCTGCGCTGGAGCGATTGCCCACAGCCGATCACCACCCCGCATTTCATTCACCATCTGCAGCAGCACCTGGCCGACGACCGAGAAGTGACGATCTGGCGGCAGGATGAGCCTCTGACGCTCGCCGAGCTGCCGGCGCGCGAGGGTTGGCTGCCGCCGGATGGCCGGCCGACCGGGGAGCAACAGGCGATCTTGACGGCGCTGCTGCAGGCCGAATCCGGCGTGTGGGTGCTGACCGCCGCCCGTGGCCGCGGCAAATCGACGCTGGCCGGCATGCTGGTGGCGCAGTCGCCGCTGACCTGTTGGATCACCGGACCGAGCCGCGCCGCCACGGAGGTGGCCGGGGAATGGGCGCAGGGGCGCGCGCAGTTTTGGGCGCCCGATGCCTTGCTGGCGCAGTGTCGGGAGGGGGACGTCAGCGCTGTGGGCTGGCTGCTGGTGGATGAAGCGGCGGCGATCCCCGCGCCGCTGTTGCAGCAGCTGATCGGTTATTTCCCTCGCGTGTTGTTGACCACCACGGTGCAGGGGTATGAGGGCACCGGCCGCGGTTTTCTGCTGAAGTTTTGCGCCGGGCTGCCGTCTTATCAGGCGTTGAGCCTGCAACAGCCGATGCGCTGGGCACAGGGCGATGCGCTGGAACGGGTCACGGACAATGTGCTGTTGTTCAACGAGCTGCCCGTCTGGCCGGCGGATGGCCAGGCGATCGATTACAGCCAGGCGGAGCAGCGCGAACTGTGCGCCGATCCGCAGCGGCTGGCGCGTTTCTACGCCCTGCTGAGCAGCGCGCATTACCGCACCTCGCCGCTGGACTTGCGCAGGCTGATGGATGCGCCCGGCATGCATTACGGGCTGGCGCAGGCCGGGCCAGAGGTGGTCGGCGCCGTGTGGCTGGTGGACGAAGGCGGCTTGAGCGCCGAGTTGGCGCACGATGTGTGGGCCGGCCGCCGTCGGCCGCGCGGCAACCTGGTGGCGCAGTCGCTGGCGGCGCACGGCGGCCAATGGTGGGCGCCGACGCTGCGTTCAAGGCGCATTACCCGCATCGCGACGCTGCCGGCGCTGCGGCGGCAGGGTATCGCGCGTCAGCTGATCGAACGGCAACGCCGCCAGGCGCAGGGGCTGGATTTCCTGTCGGTCAGCTTCGGCTATACCGAGCCGCTGTGGCGCTTTTGGCAATCCTGCGGTTTCGAGCTGGTGCGTATCGGCAGCAAACCGGAGGCCAGCAGCGGCTGCTATACCGCGATGGCTATTTTGCCCTTGAGCGAGCAAGGGGAGGCGCTGCGACACGCGGCGCACAAGCATCTGGCGCGCGACTGGCCCTGGTTGCGGCAGCGCATCGAGCTCGCGCTGGCGATCCCGGGCGACGACGGCGATACGTCGCTCGGCGAAGAGGACTGGCGTGAGCTGGCCGGGTTCGCTTTCGCCCACCGGCCGCTGGAGGCCAGCCTGGGGGCATTGCAGCGTTTGCTGTTGGCCAGCAATCTGCCGCTGCCCGCGCTGCGCGGCCATCTGCAGCGGCGGCAATCCCCGGCGGCCTGCGCGGAGCAGGCGGGCGTCAGCGGCCAGAAAGCCTTGCTGCGCCACTGGCGGCATGAAACGGCGCAGGCGCTGGAACAGCTGAATGCGCAGCACTGCCGCTACTGGCGCGACTGGGCGCAGTCGTTGCAATAAATTGAACAACTCGCTCAATAAAACCCGATTTTCCCGCTTTCTCAACGGCGTATAGTCACTGTCAGCGGTGCGGCGGCGACTGTCCTCGCACCAGGTTTGGTTACTATTAAGGAGTCATCGATGAAACATGAGCATTTCGTTGTCCAAAGCCCGGCGACCCCGGCGGCGCAGCTGATCTTGCTGTTTCACGGTGTCGGCGACAACCCGGTGGCGATGGGGGAGATCGGCAGCTACTTCGCCAAAGAGTTTCCTCAGGCGCAGGTGGTGAGCATCGGTGGCCCCGAAGCGTTTGGCAACGGCGCCGGGCGCCAGTGGTTTTCGGTGCAGGACGTGACCGAAGAGAACCGCGCGGCCCGTATTGCAGACGTGATGCCGCAGTTTGTGGCGGTGGTGCGCCATTGGCAGCAGCTGAGCGGCGTGGGCTATGCCGGCACGGCGCTGGTGGGGTTCTCGCAAGGGGCCATTATGGCGCTGGAAGCGTTGAAAGCGGAAACCCGACTGGCCGGGCGCGTGGTGGCGTTCAGCGGGCGTTTCGCCCAGCTGCCTGAGCAGGCTTTCGGCGACAGCGTGGTGCATTTGATCCACGGTGCAGAGGACGCGGTGATCGCGGTGCAACACGCTCACGCGGCGGCGGAAGCGCTTCGGGCCGGCGGCGCCGATTTCACGCTGGACGTGGAGGAAAACGTCGGGCACGCGATCAACCAGGGCATGATGAACGCCGCGCTGGAAAGGCTGCATTATTATGTGCCGCAGCGCTACTGGGACGAAGCATTGTCCGGCAAGCGCGGCGAGCTGATCGCCTTTCGCTAAAAACTCAGGGCGCCGATAAGCGCCCTGGTGTCATTTCTTTTTCGGCCAGTCGTCTTCGTCATCCCACTGGGCATTATTGTCGCGGTGCGGCGGTATCTCCGGCTTGTTGGCCAGATAGCTTTTCACGTCGACGCGGCGCAGTTCCTTGATGCCGCTGACGACCATTCCCACCAGAACCAGCAGGATAATCCACCAGTAATCAGCTAACCATTGCATAGCTACTCCTTTACTTCACTGCGTATAAAACGCGAAAAAATCGAGGGCAGATGGCGTTCGAGCCATTCGGCACCGGCGACCTCCTTGTCTTGCCAGGCCGCCAGCAACAGCGCTGGGGTCAGCAAGCGTTCGGCCTCTTGCGCCAGCGGCCGGTAGCTCAGATGCCACGGCTCCACCGCCACGCCGCCGCTGTCTTCGGTAAAGGGGCGGTAGAAACCGAACTCGGCCATATGTGCCGTCAGCCACTGGTTGAGCGGCGCAAAGTAACCGCCTTCTTCATATTCCCACGGCTCCAGCTGCAGCTTTTTCCCTTCCGGCAGCAGCGACGGATCGTACACATCCAGATCGCTGCCCCAGTGATGGCGGCTGGCGCCCGGCAGGGCCGACCAGCGCAGGATTGCCTCACAGCGCTCGGCGGCGGGCAGAGGCGCGACGTCGATCGGGCGGCTGTCCTTATCTAATACTGGCCGCTGGCCGCAGAATTTGCCATTCCAAATCGCCAACTGCCGGTCGAAATCGCGGAAGGTGCTGGCGGGCTGGAGATCGAATCCCGCCTCATGCGCCGCTTGCTGCATCGCCAGGAAGGCGTTGACCGCCTGCGGCTGCAGCCGATGGTTCCCGCTCAGCGGCGCCAGGTGTTCGGTTGAGCGGCCGGTGAGCATCTCTGCGTTGATCATGCGACCAATTGCTCCATGATGCGTTGATACATGCGGCTCAGCAGCTGCAGATCCGCGGCGTTGACGCATTCGTTGACCTTGTGGATGGTGGCGTTGACCGGCCCCAGCTCCACCACCTGCGCGCCCATCTGCGCGATAAAGCGGCCGTCGGAGGTGCCGCCGGTGGTCAGCAACTGCGGCGTCAGTTCAGAATAGTGCTCGACGGCGTTGACCACCGCATCCACCAGCGCGCCGCGCGAGGTGAGGAACGGTTGGCCGGACAGCCGCCACTCGATGCTGTAGTTCAGCTGGTGGCGTTCCAGCAGCTCTTCCACGCGCTGCTTGATCATCGCGTCGGTCAGCTCGGTGCTGAAACGGAAGTTGAACTGGACATAAAGATCGCCCGGGATCACGTTGTTGCTGCCGGTGCCGGCCTGCACGTTGGCGATCTGCATGCTGGTCGGCGGGAAGAACTCGTTGCCGCGATCCCATTCGATCGCCACCAGTTCATTCAGCGCCGGCATGGCACGGTGCACCGGGTTGTCCGCCAGGTGCGGATAGGCGACGTGCCCCTGTACGCCGTGGATATGCAGGTTGGCGGTGATGGAGCCGCGACGACCGTTTTTCACCACGTCGCCGACGCGCTCGGTGCTGGACGGCTCGCCGACCAGGCAGTAATCCAGCCTCTCGTTGCGCGCCATCAGCGCTTCGACCACCTTAACCGTGCCGTGGGTGGCGCTGGCCTCTTCATCCGAGGTGATCAGAAATGCCAGGCGGCCCCGGTGATCCGGGTTGGCGGCGACAAATCGCTCGGCGGCCACCACCATTGCGGCCAATGAACCTTTCATGTCCGCCGCGCCGCGGCCATACAGCATGCCGTCGCGGATCGCCGGTTCAAACGGCGGGTTGTCCCAACGCTTTTCATCGCCGGTCGGCACCACGTCGGTGTGCCCGGCAAACGCCAGGGTTTGCCCTTCGCCGCGCCAGGCCCAGAAATTCTGGGTGTCTTCGAAGTCCATCGCTTCGACGGTGAAGCCGATTGCCTGCAGACGATCGATCATCAGTTGCTGGCAGCCTTCGTCATTCGGGCTGAGGGAAGGGCGCTTGATCAGCTGTTGGGCCAGTTCGATAACCGGGCAAGTCATACGGCGACCTCGGCGATAAATTGCTGGTAAGTGTCGGCGTTAAAACCGAGCAGGGCGCGGCCGTTGCCGTCGTCCAGCAGCGGGCGTTTAATGATTGCCGGCTGCGCCAGCATCAGCGCGATGGCGGCGTCGGCGTTATTGCAGGCGTTGCGCTGCGCTTCATCCAGCTTGCGCCAGGTGGTGCCGCGAGTATTGAGCAGCGGCTCCCAACCCAGTTGCGCGACGAAACCGCGCAGCTGCTGTTCGGTCAGGCCGTCGGCGCGGTAGTCGTGAAAATGATAGGCCACGCCCTGATCTTCCAGCCAGCGGCGGGCTTTCTTGATGGTGTCGCAGTTTTTGATGCCGTACATCGTCAGCGTTGTCTGTTGCGGTTTGTTTGCCATGGCGTAAAGCTACCTGTCTCGTCGAGTCGATACTGGGCGGCGGGCGCGATCTTAGGCCTTCTCGCCGCCCGGCGATAGCAGAGATAATGCCAGTAAAGCGGCGGCGAGATCCAGACAACGATGCGCGCGAGATGCGATTGAGCACCAGGGAGAGAAGTTGGCAATGTGGTTGAACGGCAGACTTCGCCGACGGTGCTTGTAAAAGACGTCGGCGAACGCGTTCAGCCGCCAATGCGGCTCTGGGCTCAGAGGAACTATTCTTTATTAATTTTTATATTTAAACGATCGGTTAAACACCGTACGCGGGTAATATGCAACAGCGGTTTTATTCTGCTGGCGCCAAGCTTTTTCATGATTCTCGATTTGTAATGATTGGCGGTTTTGTTTCTTATATTCATAGCGTTGCTGATATCGGTCAGCGATTTTCCCGTCGACCACTCCGACAGGAAAAGGGACTCGCGCCGGGAGAGCTGCGGCGGCTCGGTATAGTGACTGTAGCGCGTATATAAATCGCCGATCAGGTGGCTGAAACGGCTTAAAGATATAAGGTTTGATAATATAATGGTCTTATTGTCGACAATCACCATCTCATGCGGGCAGTCGGTAATAATGACTATTTTGTAGGTTTTGGGGTTGGCATATTCATCGCGGTAACGCGCTTCAAAATTGGCGAGGGTGACATCGATAAAGCAGACCCTTCTGCGGTTAAAGTCGGCTGGCGTGTTTTTTTCTGACCATGTTTGATTTATCAGTTGTCTGATACCGATAATGGTATAGGTACATTCGCTGAAAATATCGATCTTCATATTATTATAATCCTTTATTTTTTATTCCCGGTGGCGACGGTTATCTTAAAGTATAAAAATAGAAATAATCGAAATAATTAAATGTTGAATTATTTCCAATGATGAATCTCAACATTTACCTATACCGCTGGTTTAGTTGAATTGTTTAATAACTTATTGATAATTAAGTAATAAAAAATTTAAGTTAAAACTGCCGCAAGAGGGGTAGAGCTTTTTAAATAGATGCCAGCTATCAATCAAGGATAATTAAAAGGAAATATCATAGATTGTTCCTATCGTAAATTAATATTCGATCGTTTTTACCGATCTTTTGGTTCGTGATATCTTTGTAAGAGGTCTAATGACTAAGAAATATCTCTGACAGGAAGTTCAAACGTTTTCTCATTCATGGTTGCAGAGGTGAATAATAGTGAAAATAAAAAGTTAAAAGAGAGTGTGTGTTTTTTCTGGGGCGTTTTGGCTAAGCGTTTTATCTGTCTCAAGCATATCGTCAGCTGTATTCTGCTGAGAAAAGTATTTTGATCAAGATGATCAGCGGATATAACCGCCGTTTTGCAACCGTTGCAGTGAGGCGCCGTCCGCATACACCATGCCGGTGGTCAAATCGTGAAAGCCGTACTTTTTATAGAAGGCCAGTTTTTCCGGCACGGAATAGATGAAAATCTTGCCGAGCGGCGCCAAATCTTGCATCACCCGATCCATCAACCGGCGCCCCAGCCCTTGCCCCTGAAAGCGCGGATCGATCGCCACGTCGGCCAGGTAGGCGACCGAGGTCAGGTCGCTGATGGCGTGCGCGGTGGCGATCAGCTCGTCGCCGATAAACCCCCAATAGCAAAACTGGCTGTGTTGGTAAACGCGCCGCAGGGTGTGCGGATCGCGCTTGCCCAGCCCGGCGGCCTCCAGCAACTCGCACAGCCGCTGCCAGTCGATGGCGCGGCGGTTCCGGTCGGTGATAATTTCCATCGTTTTCCTCTAACCAATAAGACTGAGGTCGGCGGCATAGTGCCGAATGGCGTGCTGATACCCGCGGATGTCGGCGCTCCATTGTCGTATTTTTATACCTTTTACACGCTACCGCGGAGAAATTGATATCACAAGGGAATAGCAGCACTGAGTATTGATCAGATAAATACGAAAATGTGCGCTAAGCCCGGTTTCCGGGCCTGGCATCGTTCCCGTTTCCCTTCACATGGTCAAAAAACAGGCGTAGAATCCGCTTCGTCAAATAATTGAGGTTGTAAAGTATTATGGTTGATCGTGAATTAGGAAACTGGAAAGACTTCATTGATGAGATGTTGGGCAACTGACACAGCGTTGAAGCAGATGGCAAGGTTGAGTCATTGGAAAGTCACTGAAACACCTTGGGAACGAGATTATCGTTCGAAATAAAGCAGCATCGGTAACCCGACGCTGCTTTTTTTATGCCCAGGCTATCACTCCCCGGCGGCCGTCGTATTGCCTGCCGGATGCGCTTTGCCCGGGAAGCGGCGGCGCACCAGCACGAAGAACAGCGGCACGAAGAAAATCGCCAGCAGGGTGGCGGAGATCATGCCGCCCATCACCCCGGTGCCGACCGCATGCTGGCTGCCGGAACCGGCGCCGCTGCTGGTGGCCATCGGCAGCACGCCGAAGATGAACGCCAGCGAAGTCATCAGGATCGGCCGCAGACGCATGCGTGATGCGTCGAGCGTCGCGGACATCAGATCCTGCCCTTTGTGGTTCAGCTCGTTGGCGAATTCGACGATCAGAATGGCGTTTTTCGCCGACAGCCCAATGATGGTCAACAGGCCGACCTGGAAATAAACGTCGTTCTCCAGGCCGCGCAGCCAGGTGGCGGCGACCGCGCCGATCACCCCCAGCGGCACCACCAGCATCACCGAGAACGGTATCGACCAGCTTTCATACAGCGCCGCCAGGCACAGGAACACCACCAGCAGCGAGATGGCGTACAGCGCCGGCGCCTGCGAGCCGGACAAGCGTTCCTGGTAGGAGAGCGCCGTCCATTCCAGCCCGAAGCCGGTCGGTAACTGGCTGACCAGTTTTTCCATTTCCGCCATGGCGGTGCCGGTGCTGACGCCGTTGGCCGCCTCGCCGACGATTTCCAGCGCCGAGTTGCCGTTATAGCGTTCCAGCCGCGGCGAGCCGTATTCCCAGTGTGAACTGGCGAAGGCCGAGAACGGCACCATGCCGCCCGCGCTGTTGCGCACATACCATTTGTTGATGTCTTCCGGCAGCATGCGGAACGGCGCGGCGGCCTGCACGTAAACTCTCTTCACCCGGCCGCGATCGACAAAGTCGTTGACGTAGGTCGAACCCCAGGCGGTAGAGAGGGTATTGTTGATGTCATCGATAGATACGCCCAGTGCCTGCGCCTTGCGTTGATCGATATCGATCTGCAGCTGCGGGCTGTCGTCCAGGCCGTTGTGGCGCACGCGCGACAGCAGCGGATTTTGCGCCGCCAGCTGTAACAGTTGGTCGCGAGCCGCCATCAGTTTGGCGTGCCCCAACCCGGCGTGATCTTCCAGTTCCATGTCGAAGCCGGAGGAGTTGCCGAGGCCGGTGATCGCCGGCGGGCTGCTGGCGATCACCCGCGCTTCGTTAATCTTGTTGAATGCCAGCGTGGCGCGATCGATGATGTCGAACGAGCTGTTGGCGCCCGAGGTGCGCAGATCCCAGTCTTTCAGCCGAACGAACAGACGCGCCACGTTTTGGCCGTTGCCCCCCGGCCCGGAGCCGATGATGGCGAACACCGACAACACGTCCTGTTTCTCTTCGGTGAGGAAATACTGCTCGACCTTTTCCACCACTTTAGAGGTTTGTTGCAGGGTCGAGCCCGCCGGCAGCTGTACCTGTACGGTGAAGATGCCGCGGTCTTCCTGCGGCAGGAACGAGGTCGGCAGCTTGATGAACAGCAGCGCCATGCCGCCGAGCAACAGCAGATAAATCACCATGTAGCGGCCGCTGGCGTGCAGAATGCGCCCCACGCCGCGCTCATAGCGTTCGGCGTTGCGGTTGAACATGCGGTTGAACCAGCCGAAGAAGCCGCGCTTGCCGTGATGGTGCCCCTTGGCGATCGGTTTGAGCAGCGTGGCGCACAGGGCCGGGGTCAGGATCATCGCCACCAGCACCGACAACACCATGGCGGAAACGATGGTGATGGAGAACTGGCGATAGATGGCGCCGGTGGTGCCGCCGAAGAACGCCATCGGCACGAACACCGCTGACAGCACCAGGGCGATGCCGACCAGCGCGCTCTGAATTTGCCCCATGGATTTGCGCGTGGCTTCACGCGGCGGCAGGCCTTCTTCGCTCATCACGCGTTCGACGTTTTCCACTACCACGATGGCGTCGTCCACCAGCAGGCCGATCGCCAGCACCATGGCGAACATGGTAAGGGTATTGATGCTGAAGCCGCAGGCGGAAAGGATGGCGAAGGTGCCCAGCAGCACCACCGGCACGGCGATGGTGGGGATCAGCGTGGCGCGGAAGTTCTGCAGGAACAGATACATCACCAGGAACACCAGCAGGATGGCTTCCAGCAGCGTTTTCACCACGTCCTTGATCGAGGCTTTGACGAAGGGGGTGGTTTCATAGGCCACTTTGGCCTCCAGCCCGTGCGGGAAGTATTGCGACAGCTCGGCGATCTTGTCCTTCACCAACTGGTCGGTCTGCAGTTCGTTGGCGCCGGAGGCCAGCTTGATGTTCATGCCCGCGGCCTGCATGCCGTTGTAGCGGCTGAGGTAGTTGTAGTTCTCGCCGCCCAGTTCGACGGTGGCGACGTTGCCCAGCGTCACCAGCGAACCGTCCTGATTGACCCGCAGGGTGATTTGGCGGAACTGTTCCGGCGTCTGGAGCTGCGACTGGGCGTTAATGGTGGCGTTCAGCGCCTGCTTATCGACCGATGGCGTGCCGCCCAACTGGCCGACCGCGACCTGGGCGTTCTGCGACTGAATGGCGCTGACCACATCCTGGGTGGTCAACTGATAGCTGTTGAGCTTGTTGGGATCGAGCCAGATGCGCATGGCGTATTGCGAGCCGTACACGTCCATGCTGCCGACCCCGTTGATGCGGCTGAGCGGATCCTGCAGGTTGGAGACGATGTAATCGGCGATGTCCTGCCTGTCCATGCTGCCATCGGTGGAGACGAACGCCACCATCATCAGCGTGGTGTCGCCGGATTTCGAGACCGTCACCCCCTGATTTTGCACCGCCTGCGGCAGGCGTTTGATCGCGGCCTGCAGCTGGTTTTGCACCTGCTGCATCGCCTCGTTGGGATCGGTACCGGCTTCGAACGTCAACGTCACGGTCGCCTGGCCGGTATTGGTGCTCTGCGACGACATGTACATCATGTTGTCGAGGCCGGTCATATTCTGTTCAATGATTTGGGTAACGGTGTTTTCCAGCGTTTGCGCCGAAGCACCTGGGTAAGTTGCGCTGATGCGCACGTTCGGCGGCGCCAAATTCGGGTATTGTTCTACCGGTAAAGAAAAAATCGCCAACGCCCCGGTCAGGCAAAGAATAATTGCCAGCACCCAGGCGAAAATCGGGCGATCAATAAAAAAATTGGCCATGCAGCGCGAACCTCGTTATGACTTGTTCTATCTTTAAAACGCATCGGAAATATGCATTTCAGCGGCAGGGAAGGATTCCGGCGCTATTGCACTTTACTCGGGATAGCCGAGGAAAGCGTGGAGAAAAAAAGGAGATAGTGTAAATAACGGTAGCGGAAAACGGCGCGGGCGTATCGGCGTCGGTAATTGTACGCTATTAAGACATTTTTATTACTATCAAAGGCCTTGCGCATTTTTTCGCCGCAGGGAATCGAAAAGTAAAAACTGGCCTCACCTTACAGCAGGAGCTTGGCATGGGAATTAACCCGGTATTTGCCCGTCGGCTTTATTTATGCTGGCTGATCAGCCACAGTGAGCGGCCCAATGTGCCGCGGTTGATGGCGCTGACCGGCTGGCCGCGCCGTACGTTGCAGGATGTGCTGAAGGCGCTGCCCGGCATGGGCGTCGAGCTGCAGTTCGTGCAGCAGGGCGTGCGCAACAACGACGGTTTCTATCAGTTGGAAAGCTGGGGGCCGTTCAACAAGAGCTGGGTACACCAGCATCATCAGGCGCTGCTCAGCGCCATCGAGTAAGCGGCCCCGGCGGATCGGCCGGGGCGGGGCGATCAGTGGCTTTTGTACTCCAGGTACATCACCGTCGCCGCCACGCGAGAACGCACGTCCAGCTTGCGCAGTATGTTGCGGATGTGCACCTTCACGGTTTCTTCAGAGATATGCAACTGCGCCGCCACCTGCTTGTTGGACAGGCCGCGCGCCACCTCTTGCAGGACGTCCAGTTCGCGTTCGGTCAAGGCGGCGAAGGGGTCGCGCTGCTCGCTGCGCGCCAGCAAATAGTCGGCCATCGCGTCGCTGATCACGTTCTGGCCCTCGGCGGCGGCGCTGATGTGCTCCAGCAGTTGTTCGGGTTCGCTGTCTTTCAGCAGATAGCCGTCGGCGCCGGCGTCGATCAGCGCATACAGATCGCTGCGCGCGTCGGAGACCGTCAGCACGATGATGCGCGCGTCCACGCCTTCGTCGCGCAGGGCCCGCAGCGTATCCAGCCCCGACATGCCCTTCATGTTCAGATCCAACAAGATCACGTCCGGAGCGTGCGCCAGCGCCAGCGCAACCGCCTCGCTGCCGTTGCCGGCCTCTGCCACCACGCCAAATCGCGCATCCAGTCCCAGCAGTTGTTTGATGCCGCGCCGCATCAACGGATGATCGTCAACGATCATGACTCGGTATTGCTTCATCACCATGAAATATGCTCCCTGTAGCAAGTAAAGCCACTCAAACGCGCCCGGAGGCGTGCTTCACAGTGGGACTGTCTCTTCAAAAATAGCGGCATTCTGCACCGCAAACCTCTCCGGGCGGCCTTCAGGCCGGCGGCAACCGTAACGCAGAGTGAACAGCCGCAAGGTCAGGGCGAGAATGTCAGGCAGACCGCCGTGCCGCCGCCGCTTCTGCGCCGGATGCGCAGCGTTCCTCCCAGTCGCGCCGCGCGTTCGCTCATGATGGTCAAGCCGTAATGCCCTTCCGGTTCTTCCAGACTGGCGATGCCGCAACCGTCGTCGGTAATGCTGAATACGTTGTCGCCTGCGGCGTTGACCTCGCAACATACCGCGATCTCGTTCGCTCCGGCGTGCTTGACGGCATTGAGCACCGCCTCGCGCACGATCTGCAGCGCGTGCACCTGCTGCTGGGCGTTGAGCGCCTGCGAGGGCAGCCGACAGTGTAACTGAATCCGCGCGGGGGCTAGCGCCTTTAATGGCTGCAACAGTTGCTCCAGCGCGGCATTCAGATCCGCCTCCTGAATGTTGAGGCGGAAGGTGGCCAGCAATTCTCTCAGCTGGCGATAGGCATCGGCCAGCGTGCGCTCGAAATCGTCGATAATCGCCTGCGCCGCCGGATCGTCGGCGGCGCGCCGGAGCAGCGTCAGCTGGATGCGCAGGAACGACAGCGTCTGCGCCAGCGAATCGTGCAGCTCGCGTGCGATGGTTCCACGCTCTTCCATCAACAGCAGATATTGGTGCTGCTTTTGCGCCCGGTTGAAGTAGACGCCGCGCCCCAGCATGTTGGCCAGGCTCTGCATCAGGTGAGGATGCGGCGGCTGTGCTTCGGGCTGCCATCGCAACTCGCCCAGCAGTTTATCGCCTTGGGTGATCGGCAGCGTGCTCCAGGTTTGCGCCGGCGCCGGCTCTCCTTCGTTCAGTTGCCACTGGCCATGATCGTCCGCCACGTTCAACCGGATGCAGCGCAGTCGTTCGCTTTGGCGCACGATGCGCAGCGCATTTTCGAACGCCTGCTGATCGATCTGACGCACGCTCAGCGCCTGCGAGCAGCGATAGAGCACCTCCAGCGTGTCGTTGGCCTGCTGCAGGCGCTGGGTCTTTTCCTGCACTTTCAGTTCCAGCGACTGATAGAGGCGGGCCAGCTCGTCAGACATGGCGCTGAAGGTTTGCGACAGCACGCCGAGCTCGTTCGGCAGCGCCACGTCCAGCTGCGGATGGCGAAAGTCGCGCTGTTGCACGCGCTGGCTGGCGTCGACCAGATGCTGCAGCGGCGTGACCACCTGGCGGCGCATAAAGCGGATGCAGAACAGCACCAGACCGATGATGGCGGCGTAGCCCAGTACGCTGACGGCGGCCACCAGGGTGAGTTTCAACTCGGAATAACGCTGCAGAGCGGAAACGAAATGATCGACGCGGTTGACGTAGCCGGCGACCTCAGCCCGGTAGGCGGCCGCCTGCCCGTCGCGAATCTGCCGCTCCATCGTTTGCCATGTTCGTTGCAGCGCCAGATAGTGGTTGCGCACCTCGGCCGGGACGTAAAAGCGCGTCAGCTTTTGCAACGCGGGCGCCTGCAAAGATTGCCGATACTGCTGCAGGTGCAGCTCCAACTCCGGGCTCTGCCGCTCGAGATCGAAGGCCAAGCGGTAGCTTTGCATGCGCAGCGAACCGGCAATGTTGATCGCCTCGGCATCGCTCTGGCTGCCGGCGACGGTCGTCAACGCCAACCCGGTGGCGAGCACCGACAGTATCACGATGCCGAACAGCGCTCTGGCCAGGCTGCCGGTCACGGAACGTTTAACAAGCAATCACGGAATCCTTTTCTCTCAGGTGAGGCGCTTCGCCAGTTTCATTCGAAAGCAAAACTATAACTTTTGCAACTAAATTGCACCGCGATTTGTATCAAGTTGTCAACAAAACGGGAACAATTGTCGTTGTGTAATCAAATGAATAGCGAAATGCCCGCCGATGTTCAGCGGCGGGCCGGTTTTCTCTGAAGATTTGCCTTTAGCGCGGATGAAATCAGGCAGAAGGCCCCCTGTTTCTGGGGGCGCTTTATTGCCGCGCTTCAGGGCGTCGGCAGATTCATCGCGGCCACCTGCTTCGCTGCGTGGTCGCTGAAGCGCAGCCCCCAGCGGGTGAAGTACTCGCGCAGATCCTGCCCCGCCTCCCGGCTGTAGACGACCACGCTGAAGTCGATGACCTTCTGCGGCGTGCCGAAAACGTATTTATACTTATCCTGCATGGTGTTACCCGGCGCCGCGAAAGTCTGCTTCAGCCGTTCCTGATTAATCCGCGGGAAGAAGGATTCATCATAAGCGTGCAACAGATGGGTAAAAAAACCCAGCGCGACATCATGCTGCTTCTTCGGGAATTCGTCATAGCGCACTTCTGATGCGAGGAACTTACGCACCGCATCCCGATCCCACTCCTTGTCGGCGCCCAGTTTGCAGGTTGGGCCATAGTCGAAATCGTTGCGTTCCGACAACAGGCGGCAAGCCAGTACCGAATAACGGTTGACCTGCACTTCGGGGAATACGTTGTATTCCCACTGCGGTTCGTTCTCATGCCCCAGTTCGTGCCAGAGTCCCCAGTGGGCGGCGTTGGCGCGGGTGGTCTTGTCGGCGAAGAAACCGACGTTGACCGCGCCCTCGCGGTATTCGGCGCTGCAGCATTTGCTGTAGTTGAGGAACAGGGAACCCTGTGATGCCGTGAACATCTCGTGGGTGCCGTCCATGCCATTCACCGCTTCATACAGCGCGGCGATGCTGAGGCTTTCCCCCAGCGATTTATTGATGATCTCCTGCGTTTTGTCGGTGATTTTCTTCGGTACGAAGTGGTTGGATTTACCGTCATACAACACGGCGCCGCCCAGGATGCCGGCGCCGGCCTTCTGTTGCTCCCAGTCGCCTTGCGTATTCTGACCGAGAATGTGCAGGTTGCTGTCGCCACCGCCGCTCACCTCTAACCGGACAAATTCGCCGTTTTGCTGTTTTTGCGGATGGCTGCAGCCTAAGGCCAGGACGCCGGTTTGCGCGAAGGTATAAGTGGTCTCCTTGTTGGCATCAAGCTTTCGTTTGTTCGAGTAGATGTTGTCAACGTTATCGAAACGGGCGCTGGTCGCCGCAAAACATGAGCTGCCTGCCGGAATAGTTCCGGCCTTTATCGTGACGCTGTCGCCCTGATTCCCCAGCGTGCGGGTGTAGAAGAAAATTCCGCGCGCCATGCTGCCATACAAGGAGTTGTACCAACTGGCGGCGTGAACGATCGGCAGCCGGTAGACATTTGGCGTGTCTGACGGGTACATCTGCATGGTGCGTTTGAGCCAATACAGCGGCGTGCGGGCATCTTGCGAGTCCGCCAGCGCCTGTTCGGCGTCCTGATTCAGCGCATCCAGGCTGGTGCCGATGTAACGCAGCGCATCGTTGAATCCCTCCTGCTCGGCATAGGCTTGCCACCAGGGAGTCTCCTGGGCGGCACACTGGCCGAGGTTTTGCCAGGGTTCGCCGACCCAACCGGCTACGCCGGGGATATGGTGTTTTTCTGCCCACCATTTATTGGCGAACAGCGTATTGTCCTTTATGACCTGCGTGCCTTTGATGGCGTAGGTTTTAGCCGCCCATTCCGGCACGTTGGCGCAGTCCGCCGCCTGAGCGCCGGCGCTGGCCATCAATAAAAGGCTTAATGGTAACAAGCAGCGATGAGTCAGTTTCACGTTGGTTTTCCCTAAAGAGGCGTTGAAAAGTAAAAGAGGCGCGTGTTATTAGGATGAAGTGGCGCTATCCCTTATGGTTTTTTTTCAGGGTTTCCGCTACTTAGATGTGCTTACTTTAAGATGATTTCAGGTCGGGCCGCCGCCGGGGCCGATGATGTTTTGTTGCAAATCGTCTGCCGCGGCGCGGCGTAATCGCGGTATGATCTTCAGGTTGTAACTCAAGGGAAAAGGGTCATGTCGTCGAAAATTGAGAATGTGAAGAAAGAGCTGTTGTCGGACAACTGGTATGTGCTGCATAAGTACACGTTCGATCTGAAACGCAAAAACGGCGGTTCGGTGCAACAGATGCGCGAGGTCTACGATCGCGGCAACGGCGCCACCATTTTGCTGTACAACCGCGCCAAGGGCACGGTGGTGCTGACCAACCAGTTCCGCATGCCGACCTATGTCAACGGCAACGAGAGCGGCATGCTGCTTGAGGCCTGCGCCGGCCTGCTGGACGCCGATTCTCCGGAGCAGTGCGCGCGCCGCGAAGCGGTGGAAGAGACCGGTTTTCAGGTGGGCGAGGTCAAGAAAATCTTCGAAGCCTACATGTCGCCGGGCGGCGTGACCGAGATCGTGCACTTCTTTATCGCCGAATACCATGACGATGAGCGGCGCGCGGCTGGCGGCGGCATTGAAGATGAAGATATTGAAGTGATCGAACTGCCGTTCAGCGAAGCGGTGGCGATGATCGCCGACGGCCGCATTAAAGACGGCAAGACCATCATGCTGCTGCAGTATTTGCAGATTCATCGGGTGATGGCATAAAAAAAGCCGGTCTCGATGACCGGCTTTCTTATTGGCTGGCGCCAGGCCGCTTACTTCAGCAGCGCCTGCGCCTTGGCCACCACGTTGTCCACGGTGAAGCCGAACTCGGCGAACAGCTGCTCCGCCGGTGCCGACTCACCGAAGGTGGTCATGCCCACGATAGCGCCGTTCAGCCCCACGTACTTGTACCAGTAGTCCGCGATACCCGCTTCCACCGCCACGCGCGCCGTCACCGCCGCCGGCAGCACAGACTCGCGGTACGCCGCATCCTGCTTGTCGAACGCGTCGGTCGACGGCATCGACACCACGCGCACCTTGCGGCCCGCCGCGGTCAGCTTGTCCGCCGCTTCCACCGTGATGCCCACTTCGGAGCCGGTGGCAATCAGGATGACGTCCGGCGTGCCCGCGCAGTCTTTCAGCACGTAGCCGCCGCGGTACACGTTCGCCAGCTGCTCTGCGGTGCGCGGCTGCTGGGTCAGGTTCTGACGCGAGAACACCAGGGTGGTCGGGCCGTCGTTGCGCTCGATGCCGTACTGCCACGCCACTGCCGATTCCACCTGGTCGCACGGGCGCCAGGTGCTCATGTTCGGGGTCACGCGCAGGCTCGCCAGCTGCTCCACCGGCTGGTGGGTCGGGCCGTCTTCGCCCAGACCGATGGAGTCGTGGGTGTAGACGAACACGTTGCGCAGCTTCATCAGCGCCGCCATGCGCACCGCGTTGCGGGCGTATTCCACGAACATCAGGAAAGTCGCCGAGTACGGCAGGAAGCCGCCGTGCAGCGCGATGCCGTTGGTGATGGCGGTCATGCCGAACTCGCGCACGCCGTAATGAATGTAGTTGCCCGCCGGGTCAACGTTCAGCGCTTTCGAGCCGGACCACATGGTCAGGTTGCTCGGCGCCAGGTCGGCAGAGCCGCCCAGGAACTCCGGCAGCACCTTGCCGAACGCTTCCAGCGCGTTCTGCGACGCCTTGCGGCTGGCGATGTTAGCCGGGTTGGCCTGCAGTTTTTCCACGAACGCCTTGGCGTCGGCTTTCCAGTCGGCCGGCAGCTCGCCGTTCATGCGGCGCTTGAACTCGGCGGCCAGCTCCGGGAAGGCCCTGGCGTA
>NZ_JBJNLV010000007.1:0-244583 GCF_052168875.1 Serratia sp. CY38905
CAGATTGTCTGATAAATTGTTAAAGAGCAGTGAGTTAGGCGCTTTCGCTTGCTAACTCGAGGTGGCGTATATTACGCTTTCCTCTTTCAGAGTCAACCCTAATTTTCAGGATTTTTTCTTTGCGACCCCCGGACACTCTGTGAAGTTGTTCACATGTTCCGTGTCGATGGAGGCGCATTATAGGGAGCCGGTTCAGAATGACAAGCGATAATATGCATTTTTTATCTGACCGCTCACTATTCATTCGTAACGCCTATTAAACCCGCTTTTTGATGGCTTCAGGCAGGTCCGCCAGGCTATTTAGCACCCAATCGGCCAGCTTTTCGCCCTGCTCCGTCACCGGCTTGCCGGTACGCACCAGCACCTTGGTGCCGACGCCGGCCGCGATCGCCGCCTGCATATCTTCCGGTTTATCGCCCACCATATAAGAAGCGGCCATATCGATGTTCAATTCCTGCTGTGCTTGCAGCAGCATGCCCGGCTGCGGTTTACGGCAGTCACACACCTGACGATACTCTTCTACTACCGCCTCCGGATGGTGCGGGCAGAAATAGATGCCGTCGAAGTCAACGTCGCGATCGGCCAGCGACCAGTCCATCCACTCGGTCAGGTACATGAATTGGTCTTCGCTGAATTTGCCGCGCGCAATGCCGGACTGGTTGGTCACCATTACCAGCGCGAAGCCCATCTTTTTGAGTTCGCGACAGGCGTCAATCACGCCGTCAATAAAGTGGAAGTTGTCGATTTCATGGACATAGCCATGGTCAACGTTAATCGTACCGTCACGATCGAGAAAAATTGCTGGAACGCTTTGTGTCACCGCTTTGCTCCTGAGGGCCTGTATACGCTGACAGTATCGCATGTTTTACCCCACGCTGAGAACGCCGGAGAACGTCGCAGGTCGTTGACTTGGACGTCTAGACGCCTTAACATCTGATCCATACCTTGGTTCCACGCCGAGGTTTACTTTTATCTAGCCACGGGCAACCACGCTAAAATAAGAAGAATATGATTAAACTTTCTAACATCACTAAAGTGTTCCAGCAGGGTTCGCGCACCATTACCGCGCTCTCTGACGTGACCCTTCACGTCCCTGCCGGGCAAATCTATGGCGTCATCGGTTCCTCCGGCGCCGGTAAAAGCACGCTGATTCGCTGCGCCAACATGCTGGAGCGCCCAACGTCCGGCCAGGTGCTGGTCGATGGTCAGGATCTGACCTCGCTGTCGGAAAGCGAACTGACGCGCGCCCGTCGCCAAATCGGCATGATCTTCCAGCACTTCAACCTGCTCTCTTCCCGCACGGTGTTCGGCAACGTGGCGCTGCCGCTGGAGCTGGACAATACGCCGCGCGCCGAGATCAAAAAGCGCGTGACCGAACTGCTGGAGCTGGTCGGCCTGGCGGACAAGCACGACGCCTACCCGGCCAATCTGTCCGGCGGCCAGAAACAGCGCGTGGCGATCGCCCGCGCGCTGGCCAGCAATCCTAAAGTGCTGCTGTGCGATGAAGCCACCAGCGCGTTGGATCCGGCCACCACCCGTTCCATCCTGGAACTGCTGAAAGACATCAACCGCCGGCTGGGCCTGACCATTCTGCTGATCACCCATGAAATGGACGTGGTGAAACGCATCTGCGACCAGGTCGCGGTCATCAGCCAGGGGCAACTGATCGAAAAAGACAGCGTCAGCGAAGTGTTCTCGCACCCGAAAACCCCGCTGGCCCAGCAGTTCATTCAGTCCACATTGCATCTGGATATCCCGGACGACTACGCCGCGCGCCTGTCGCCGGAGCGTCAGGGCGACCGCCAACCGCTGCTGCGCCTGGAGTTCACCGGCCAGTCGGTCGATGCGCCGCTGCTGTCTGAAGCCGCTCGCCGCTTCAACGTGAACAACAACATTATCAGCGCCCAGATGGATTATGCCGGCGGCGTGAAATTCGGCGTGATGCTGGCGGAGTTGCACGGCAGCGACGAAGACGCGCTGGCGACGATTAAGTTCCTGCAGGAAAATCAGGTAAAAGTAGAGGTTCTGGGTTATGTCTGAGGCAATGATGTGGTTGATGGCGCGTGGCGTGTGGGAAACCGTCATGATGACCTTTGTCTCCGGCTTCTTCGGTTTCGTGCTCGGCCTGCCGGTAGGCGTGCTGTTGTATGTCACCCGCCCGGGGCAGATCATCGCCAACAACTCGCTGTATAAAATCCTGTCCGGGCTGGTGAACATCTTCCGTTCTATCCCGTTCATTATCCTGCTGGTTTGGATGATTCCATTTACCCGCATGATCGTCGGCACCTCTATCGGTCTGCAGGCGGCCATCGTGCCGTTGACCGTGGGCGCCGCGCCGTTCATCGCGCGCATGGTGGAAAACGCCCTGCTGGAGATCCCGTCCGGTCTGGTGGAAGCGGCGCGCGCCATGGGCGCCACGCCGATGCAGATCATCAAGAAAGTGTTGCTGCCGGAAGCCCTGCCGGGCCTGGTCAACGCTGCAACCATCACGCTGATCACCCTGGTGGGCTACTCCGCCATGGGCGGCGCGGTCGGCGCCGGCGGTCTGGGCCAAATCGGTTACCAATACGGTTATATCGGTTATAACGCCACAGTGATGAATACCGTATTAGTATTACTGGTAGTTTTGGTTTATCTGATCCAGTTCTGCGGCGATCGCATCGTCAAAGCCGTTACCCATAAATAGTTTCACAGCATGTTAATGCGAGTCTAATGAGGAAGGGATATGTCGTTAAAATTTAAATCCATCGCGGCAATTGGCGCACTGATCGGTACTCTGGCTCTGGCGGGCTGCGGCCAGGATGAAAAAAATCCAAACCACATCAAGGTCGGCGTGATCGTCGGCGCTGAACAGCAAGTAGCTGAAGTCGCTCAGAAAGTGGCGAAAGAGAAATACGGTCTGGACGTTGAACTGGTCACTTTCAACGACTACGTGCTGCCTAACGAAGCGCTGAGCAAAGGCGATATCGATCTGAATGCCTTCCAGCACAAGCCATACCTGGACCAGCAGATCAAAGATCGCGGCTACAAGCTGGTGCCGGTCGGCAACACCTTTGTTTACCCGATCGCCGGTTACTCCAAGAAAATCAAATCGCTGGACGAGCTGAAAGAGGGTTCTCAGATCGCACTGCCTAACGATCCGACCAACCTGGGCCGTTCGCTGCTGCTGCTGCAGAAAGTCGGCCTGATCAAACTGAAAGACGGCGTTGGCCTGCTGCCGACCGTGCTGGACGTGACCGAGAACCCGAAAAACCTGAAGCTGGTTGAGCTGGAAGCGCCTCAGCTGCCGCGTTCTCTGGACGATCAGCAGATCGCGCTGGCGGTGATCAACACCACCTACGCCAGCCAGATCGGTCTGACGCCGGCGAAAGACGGCCTGTTCGTGGAAGATAAAGACTCGCCTTACGTCAACCTGCTGGTTGCGCGCGAAGATAACAAAGATGCGGAAAACGTGAAGAAATTCGTGCAGGCCTATCAGTCTGACGAAGTGGACGCCGCCGCCAACAAAATCTTCAACGGCGGTGCGGTGAAAGGCTGGTAAGCGCTTATTCGCCAATTTTATTCCTATAATTGCAAGACGGGCCAAGGCCCGTCTTGTTATTTCCGCCATAGATTGCTTCAATAGCGCCACTTTCATTAAGGCAGAGGAATCTCAATGCGTGTTTTACCTCTCTGTTTGTTAGCGCTCGCGCTGGCCGGATGTTCATCGCAACGTATCGCGCCGTCCTCAACAAACAGCACCAGCAAGCCGACCACTACCGCTCCGGCCAAGACCACGCCGGCCGCCCGCCCCGCTCCGGTAAAACTGTACAAAAGTGCAGAAGAGCTCGTGGGCAAGCCATTCCGCGATCTGGGTGAAGTGTCCGGCGAATCGTGCCAAACCACCGTACAAGACTCCCCACCGAATCTGGCTACCGCCCGTAAACGCATGCAGATCCGCGCGTCTTACATGAAGGCCAACGCCGTGCTGCTGCACGACTGCCAGATTGTCAGCGGTGTCGCCGGTTGTTACCAGCAGGCCGTCTGCCAGGGCTCGGCGCTTAACGTCTCGTCCAAATGACCGAATTCGTTTTCGAGCAGATCGGCGTGATCCGCTCGCCGTATAAAGAAAAATTCGCCGTTCCCCGCCAGCCGGGGCTGGTCGAAGACGGTGGCGGCGAACTGCTGCTGCTGCCACCTTACAACCAGGCGGAGGCGGTACGCGGCCTCAGCGATTTCAGCCATCTGTGGGTGATGTTCATTTTCCATCAAACCCTGGAAGGCGGCTGGCGGCCGACGGTGCGCCCGCCGCGTTTAGGCGGCAATGCCCGCATGGGCGTATTCGCCACCCGCTCCACTTTCCGCCCCAACCCGCTCGGCATGTCCCTCATTGAGCTAAAAGGCGTGCGGGTGAAAAACGGCGAAGTGGCGCTGGAGCTGGGCAGCCTCGATCTGGTCGACGGCACCCCGGTGGTGGACATCAAGCCGTATCTGCCGTTCGCCGAGAGCCAACCGCAGGCCCGCGCCGGTTTTGCCCAGGCCGCGCCCGCCGGCGATATGCCGGTGCGTTTCGCGCCTCAGGCCGAGCAGCAGCTGCAGCAACATCAGGCGCGTTATCCGCAATTAAGGCGTTTTATCAGCCAGGTGCTGGCGCAAGATCCCCGTCCCGCCTATCGTAAAGGAGAGGACGTCGAACGGGATTACGCCGTCTGGCTGCTGGATTTCAACGTGCGCTGGCGCGTCGTGGACGGTCATACCGAAGTGTTGGCGCTCGACCCGCGTTAAAATTCCGCCGCCTCTCTTTTGGCGACCCGCTCGCGCTGGTAAACTAAACCACTTTTGTCACTTTTGGCCGCCACTCTGGCAGCCCGATGCAATTTGCAGTTCTAACGGAACCAAAACACCATGCGTACTAGCCAATATCTGCTCTCCACATTGAAGGAGACACCTGCCGACGCCGAAGTGATCAGCCACCAGCTGATGCTGCGCGCCGGGATGATCCGCAAGCTGGCCTCCGGTCTTTACACCTGGCTGCCGACCGGCCTGCGCGTTCTGAAAAAGGTTGAAAACATCGTTCGCGAAGAAATGAACAATGCTAACGCGATCGAAGTGTCCATGCCGGTGGTTCAGCCTGCCGATCTGTGGCAGGAAAGCGGCCGTTGGGAGCAATACGGCCCCGAGCTGCTGCGCTTCGTCGACCGCGGCGATCGTCCGTTCGTGCTGGGCCCGACGCATGAAGAAGTGATCACCGATCTGATCCGCAACGAGATCAGCTCGTACAAACAGCTGCCGCTGAACTTCTTCCAGATCCAGACCAAGTTCCGTGATGAAGTGCGCCCGCGTTTCGGTGTAATGCGTTCCCGTGAGTTCCTGATGAAGGATGCCTACTCCTTCCATACCTCGCAGGAGTCTCTGCAAGAGACTTACGACGCGATGTACGAAGCGTACAGCAAAATCTTCAGCCGCATGGGCCTGGATTTCCGCCCGGTGCAGGCCGATACCGGCTCGATCGGCGGCAGCGCCTCGCACGAATTCCAGGTGCTGGCAGACAGCGGTGAAGACGATATTGTGTTCTCCACCGGTTCCGACTTCGCCGCCAACATCGAGCTGGCAGAAGCAGTCGCGCCGGCGGCTCCACGCGCGGCGGCCGGCGAAGAATTGCGTCTGGTGGATACGCCGAACGCCAAAACCATCGTTGAGCTGGTCGATCAGTTCCAGCTGCCGGTGGAAAAAACCGTGAAGACGCTGATGGTGCGCGCCACCGAAGAGAGCGGCCACAAGCTGGTTGCCCTGCTGGTGCGCGGCGATCACGAGCTGAACGAAGTCAAGGCCGAGAAGCTGGCGCAGGTTGCCACGCCGCTGACCTTCGCCACTGAAGAAGAAATTCGCGCCATCGTCGGCGCCGGCCCGGGTTCACTCGGCCCGGTCAACCTGCCGATGCCGGTGGTAGCCGACCGCAGCGTGGCGGCGATGAGCGACTTTGGCGCCGGCGCCAACGTCGACGGCAAACACTACTTCGGCATCAACTGGGAGCGCGATCTGCCGCTGCCGCAGGTGGCCGATATCCGTAACGTGGTGGACGGCGACGCCAGCCCGGACGGTCAGGGCACGCTGCTGATCAAACGCGGCATCGAAGTGGGCCATATCTTCCAGCTCGGCACCAAGTACTCGGAAGCGATGAAAGCGACCGTGCAGGGCGAAGACGGCCGCAACCAGGTGCTGACCATGGGTTGCTACGGCATCGGGGTTACGCGCGTCGTGGCCGCCGCCATTGAGCAGAACCACGACGAACGCGGCATCATCTGGCCGGACGCCATCGCGCCGTTCCAGGTCGCTATCCTGCCGATGAACATGCACAAGTCGTTCCGCGTGCAGGCGCTGGCCGAAGAGCTGTACAACACCCTGCGCTCCCACGGCATCGACGTGATCCTCGATGACCGCAAAGAGCGCCCGGGCGTGATGTTCGCGGATATGGAGCTGATCGGCGTGCCGCACTCTATCGTTATCGGCGACCGCAATCTCGACAACGAAGAGATCGAGTACAAGAACCGCCGCGTCGGCGAGAAGCAAATGATCAAAACCGGCGAAATCGTTGATTTCCTGCTGGGCCAGATCAAACGCTAAACGACGAATGCCAGAAAGTAAAAAACCCGCCTAGGCGGGTTTTTTTATATCCGAAATCGCTTATTTGCTGCTGCAGTTCTTGCTGCGGTCAAACACGATTTTGCCGTCCGGCACCAGCGCCTTCTCGGTCAGACCTTCCTCCATCGACGGCTGCACGCTGAAGTGCGCGCTGAACGTCAGGAATACCGGCTCGCCGGCGGTCTTGTATGCTTTGGCGTAACCTTGCTCCAGCGCGATATTGTTGTCCACCGGGAAGGTTTTGCCGGTAGCGCAGTCCTTGAAGACCGCCGCGTCCGCCATATAGGTGTAGCTGCCTTTCAGCGTCATCGGCGTTTTAGGCAACGGCTTCTCAACCGGATCCAGACGGTAATTCAGCTTGGACTCGATCGGCACGCCGCTGCGATCCAGCATTTCCAGGCTCTTGCCCACCGGGCGGAAATAGCGTTTCTCGCCGTTGCTGTCGGTCAGCACCAGCTTATCCGCGGTGCGCGCCCATTTGCCGTAGTCGGCAAAGGTCTGATCGCCGTCTTTGGTGCCGCGATAGGTTTCCTGCAGCACGAAGGTGCCGTCCTCATCCAGGAACAGCGCCGTCTCCAGACCGCCGCAATCGGCGCAAGGCAACACCCCTTGATAGCTCTGCGGCATTGGCTGCAGCGGTTGTTCCTTCGGCTGATAATGATTGTTGCATCCCAACAACGAGAGTGCGCCTGCCGCGAGGAACAGGGCTACCGTAATTTTTTTCACAGTTATTCTCCTACTGTGTTCATGTATTCCTAAGTGCGAACCTTGCCACGCAGCGCCTTGGTGGCGCCTTTACGCGCCTTGCCTTCCAGGCGACGCAGTTTGGCCCCTTTTGTGGGCTTGGTCGCCTTGCGCGTTTTTTCCACCACCATCGCCTGCCGAATCAGCGCGGCCAGCCTGGCCAACGCCGCTTCGCGATTCAATTCCTGACTGCGATACTCTTGCGCCTTGATAATCACCACGCCATCAGCGGTAATAAGATGATGATTCAGCGCCAGCAGCCGTTCCTTATAATACTCTGGCAGGCTGGATGCCCGGATGTCAAAGCGCAAATGGATCGCCGTTGAGGTTTTGTTCACGTGCTGGCCGCCCGCGCCCTGCGCGCGGATCGCCGTCAATTCCAGCTCATTATCCGGTATGGCGACGTTTCTTGACAGTTCCAGCACCGGTTACACCTGTGCCTGCTGCCACTCGGCAAACTGGATTTCCAGACTATTCTGAGCATCGGACAGCCAAATAGTTCCCTCCTGCAACGTCGCCTGCAGCGTCATGGTGCGGCTGGCCAGCGCCGTCAGGCGCGCCAGCTGTTCGTCGTCGAGGAAACGCACGCTCAGGTTCTTGTAGCCGGCCACCTTGCCCTGCATTCCCTGCCACCACACGTGTGCGGCGCGCTCGCCGTAAGCGTACAGCACCACGCGCGGCGACTGGTTGCAGGCCTTGCGGATGCGTTTTTCGTCGGGCAACCCCATCTCGATCCACATTTCCAGCCCATTGTGGTCGTTGCGCTGCCAGATCTCCGGCTCGTCGTCGGCGCTCAGCCCTTTGGTGAACACCAGCCGCTCGTCGGCATGGCAGATCCAGGCCAACAGGCGCAGCATCATGCGCTGCTCGTTTTCGGACGGGTGTTGCGCCAGCGTCAATGCGGCGTCGTGGTAGAAGTGACGATCCATATCAGCGATATTGACCGCGGCTTTATAAATGGTTGCTTTCAGCGCCATGGGTGACCTCGTTATTATCCGGCGACAGTGTACTTGATCAGGGCCGAACGCCGCCAGCGCGGCCCGGCCGCGGCAGTGCGAAAGGCATGCCGGGGTGCTGATAACTCCATAACAGCTGTGCTATAGTCGTCTGGGATAGGATAAAACTCCAAGAGCCTGCGCCTCATCGCGATAGTAGTCTTGATGATGCAGAGGTTCTTAAGGGAGGAAACTGTGCAACAATACTGTGAGTTAGTACGCCGTACTTACGCCGAGATTGGCAGTGGAGATCTTGGCTACGTGCCCGATGCGCTGGCTTGTGCGTTAAAGGCATTGGACGATGTCGCAGCGAACGATGCGCTACCGTCCTCCGTTAGGGAACAGGCGGCCTTTGCCGCCGCTAACTTATTGGTGAGCGACTATGTTGATGAATGATGAGTACCAACCCATCAATTGCGATGACTACGACAACCTGGAACTCGCCTGTCAGCATAAACTTATTCTGAAGCTGGAGTTACGCGACGGAGAAGTGATCGAGGCCAAGGCGATCGACCTGCTGCAAAAGAAACGCGTTGAGTATCTGACCATCGAACAGAATGGCCAACAGCGCGACCTGCGTCTGGACCATATCAGCAGTTTCAGTCATCCGGAAATCGGTACCGTGGTCGTCAGTCTGTCGGACTGAGCAGCGGTAACCCCATCCCAACAGGGCAGCCCAACGGCTGCCCTCGTCATTTACGGCTTCAGGCTGGCGTAAAAGGCCGCCAGATCGGCGATATCGTCATCCGACAGCCCCGACACGTAGGCCTTCATCAC
Source organism: Serratia sp. CY38905 (assembly GCF_052168875.1). Lineage (NCBI taxonomy): Bacteria > Pseudomonadati > Pseudomonadota > Gammaproteobacteria > Enterobacterales > Yersiniaceae > Serratia > Serratia sp. CY38905. Next base: position 9,138 of record NZ_JBJNLV010000007.1, read on the forward strand.
CTCGGCCTGGCCGCCGTTGCGCTCCCCTTTCTTGTACGCCTGCAGCGCGTGCTGCAGGTACATGGCATTCTGCCCGGCCAGATTCGGGTACATCGGCACCGTCACCTTGCCCTGCGCGCCGTGACACGCAGCACAGGCGGCGGCTTTCGCCTGGCCGGCCGCCGCATCCCCCGCCGCCAACGCCGGCAGGCTGAACAGGCCGGCGGCCAACAGCGTGATCCCCACAAACTTCATTATTGCTCCTCGCGATTATGATTTTTTTCCCAGCGCAGCCGCCACGGACGTTCGCCTTCCGGCACCTGCCCCGCCTCACAGACGAATACGCCCAGCGCGGCGATCAGCTGCTCATCATAATAAATCAACGGGATGCGTTCACGCTGCCAGGGCGGGATCCCCAGCTCCTGCCACAATTTTTTTATCGGCCGCGAATGGGCGCGCCCCACGATGCGCACCGCGCCCTGCACGCCGCCGAAACGAATGCTGATCCGCTGCGACGGCTGCGGCGCGCGCAGCGCCAGCTCGCCCTCACCGGCGACAAGCCGCCCCAGCCCGTCCGGCAGCGCCAGCGGCTGATCAGGCTGCCAGGGCAGATGTACATCGCGCAGCGCCGCCAGCGGCGGCAACAGGTGCAACCGGCCGCGGAAACGGCGAATCTGATAGGCGCCGAGCTGCAGCTGCGGTTCGGCATCCTCCCGGCTGAGCGCCACCTCCTCCCACAGGCGCTGAAGCTGCTCACGCGCCGGCATGGTGACGTTAAACAACGCGATCCAGCGCCGCAGCAAGGCGAAGCGCCGCACCGGCGAACAGTCCGTCAGGCCGTCGATCGCCAATGAGCGATCCGCCGCCAACAGGCTTTGCAACGGTTCCGCCAGCAGTTCGTCCAGCAGCTGCTCCTGCTCGGCGCACAGGCCGGCGCTGCGCGCCACCGCCGAGGCGAAGTGCGGCCAGCGCTGGTTGAGCTGCGGCAACACCTGCAAGCGCAGGAAATTGCGATCGAAGCGCGTGTCCTGATTGCTGTCGTCATCTATCCAGGTTAAGGCGTGGCGTTGCGCGTAGCTTTCCAGCGTCTGGCGTGAGCAACCCAACAGCGGCCGCAACAGCAGGTGCTCGCCCAACGCCGCGCGCGCCGCCATCGCCGACAGCCCCGCCGGCCCGCTGCCGCGCTTGAGCGCCAGCAGGAAGGTTTCGCTTTGATCGTCGAGGTGTTGGGCGGTGAGCAGCGCTTCGCCCTCCGTTAGCGCGGCGCTGAAGGCGGCATAGCGCGCCGCGCGCGCCGCCGCTTCGATGCCGCCCTGGCGGGCGTCCACCTGCACGTGCGTCACCGTCAGCGGGATCTGCCAGTCGGCGCAGCGGCTGCGGCAATGCTCAACCCAGCGGTCGGCGAAGGCGCTCAGGCCGTGATGCACATGCAGCGCGCGCAGTTGCATTCCCGGACGCCGGCGGCGCAACGTCGCCAGCACATGCAGCAGTACGCTGGAATCCAGGCCGCCGCTGAACGCCACCAGCAGCCGCTGCTGCGCGCCCAACTGGTCTGCCACCTGCGTCGTTAATTGATCAGTATTCATCGGTAGGCTTTGTCACTTCTACATAGCTGCACGTTAACCCCGCCTACCGTCATCAATCAAGCATTAACCGTCCGTGCCTGGCGCCGCGTCAGCAGCCACCAACCGCCCAGCACCGCGATCACCGCCAGCGCGCATCCGGCCGCTCCCCAGCCAATCTGGGCGAAAATGCGGCCATACGCCTGCATCGCCGCCCCCTCGATGTGATCCTCGGCGGTCTGATTGGCGATAATGCCCGCCAGATAGTTGGCGATCGAGCCGGTCGCCAGCATATAGATGCCGGTCAGCACGCCGGTGGCGCCGGGGATATTCAGCCGGGTGATCTGCGCCATCGCCACCGGATCGATAAACAGTTCGGCGAAGCCCATCACCGCCAGGCCGGCGATCATCAGCCCCATCGATCCCGGCCCGTGCAGCCGCGTATTGAGTGCCATCAGCGTAAAGCCGACGCCGATCAACAGCAGACCGAAGGCGAACTTGCACCAAATGCGCAGCGTGCGATCGCCCGTACCGTCGCCGTTCGCCAGCCATGCCAGCGCCACGCCGCCCAGCATCACCGCGCAGGCATTAACCGACTGGAACAGCGCGGTCGGCACCGTCCAGCCGAACCAGCGCCGATCGACGAAGTGATCGATAAACAGGCTGATGGAGCTGCCGCCCTGCTGGGCGAAAGCCCAGAACAGCGTGCCCAGCAGCATCAGCACAACAATCTGCCACAGCCCCCGGCGCTGGCCGGCGTCCGCACGCAGCATAATGCGTGCCACCAGCACCACCGCCGCCACGCACACCAGCCCGAGCAAATAGCCGGCCCAGTCGTGCACAAACAGCAGCGTGAAGAACAGCGGCGATGCCAGCAGCGCCGCCAACAGCCAACCCCAGTGCGGCAAACCCAGGCTTTTGGCGCGCATCAGCGGTGCATTCACGCCGCGGGTATGGCGGAAGTGGCGCCCGCCGAGCAGGAAGATCGCCAGGCCGGCGAACATGCCGATCCCGGCCAACGCAAAGCCGACGTGCCAGCCATAGCGCTCGGCCGCCAACCCGCAGGCGATCGGCGCCAAAATGGAACCGACGTTGCCGGCGGCGTACAGCAGCGAGAAGCCCCCTTCGCGGCGCGAGTCGTGCGCCGGATACAGTTCGCCCAGCAGGCAGCTGATATTGGATTTGAACAGGCCGTAGCCGCAGATGATGATCGCCAGCGCCAGATAGAGCGACTGGGCGGAGACCGCGCTCAGGCCGAGCACAATATGCCCCAGCGTCATCAGCGCCGCGCCGGCGATCACTGCGACGCGATTGCCCAGCAGGCGGTCGGCGAGCCAGCCGCCCAAAATAGGAGTGACGTAAACTAACGAAGCGTAAGCGCTGTAGAGATCGATGGCGTGGCTGTCGGTATAGCCGAGTTGGTGGGTCAGATAGAGAATCAGTAACGCACGCATGCCGTAAAAGCTGAAATATTCCCAAATTTGTATGGCTACGACATAGTAGATTGCGCGCGGCTGTGAGGGTGTTTTCATGGAGGTCTCCCATCAGTCGGTGAACGGCAAAGGGGAAGCGCGAGCGCCTCCCCTGTTATTGGCTGCGGTTATTTCGCCTTCAGCACTTTCACCCGATAACGTCCGTCCGCCTGACGATAGGCGCCGTGAATGTCGGTTTCAAAGCCCGGATAATGCGCGCCGATTTCGCACAGCATCTGCAGGAACTCCAGCACCGGCCGGCTCTCCTCGGTCAGCATTTCGCCCGGCATCACCAGCGGCACGCCCGGTGGGTATGGGAGGATCATATTGGCGTTGACCTTGCCGACCATCTCTTCCAGATAGACTTCTTCCACTTCGCCGTGCAGCTCTTTCTGGAACGCCTGGTACGGGTTCATCACCATGGTTGGCAGCACTTCGAACGCGCGATACATCAGGTCCGGCAGGTTGTGCTGCTCCACCAGGCGGTGAATGTTCTGCGCCAGATCCTGAATGCGCATGTTTTCATAGAAATCAGGCGCTTCGTGATACAGCGAAGGCAGCATGTTTTTCACCCGCAGGTTCAGATCGAACGAGCGTTTGAAGTCGGTCATCGCGCGCAGCAGGCTGAGCGCCTTGGTTTTGTCGATGCCGATGCTGAACAGGAACAGCAGGTTGTACGGCCCGGTTTTCTCGACGATGATGCCGCGTTCGTCGAGGTATTTCGCCACGATGCTGGCCGGGATGCCGAACGGCTGCATCTCGCCTTCCTTGCTCATCCCCGGCGTCAGAATGGTGACCTTGATCGGATCGAGGTACATGTGTTCATTGTCGATGTTCTTGAAACCGTGCCAGGCGCTGTCGGAGCGCAGCGGCCAGCATTCCGGCTCATCGATATGCTCCGGCTGCCAGACGTCGAAGAACCAGCCGTCGGACTCGACTTTCAGGCGTTTGATCTCTTTGCGGAACTTGATCGCGCGTTCGATGGAGCCGTTGATCAGGCGCTTGCCGGCGTTGCCTTTCATCATCGCCGCGGCGGTTTCGGTCGACGCCACGATGCCGTAGTGCGGCGAGGTGGTGGTGTGCATCATGTAGGCTTCGTTGAAGGTTTCTTCGTTGATGTCGCCCTTCACGTGAATCATCGAAGCCTGCGAGAAGGCCGCCAGCAGCTTGTGGGTGGACTGGGTTTCATAGATCACCTTGCCCTCCACGCGGCCGCCGCTCATGCCGCACTTGCCTTTATAGATCGGGTGGAAGTTGGTGTAAGGCACCCAGGCGGAATCGAAGTGGATAGACTTCACGTCCAGGGTGTTCTTGATAAAGTCGGTGTTGTACAGCAGGCCGTCATAGGTGGAGTTGGTGATCACCGCATGCACCGGCCAGGTGGCGTTCGGGGTCTCCTTCACGCGTTTGGCGATGGTGGCGCGCTGGAACTCGCTCTGCGGAATGCCGCCGAGGATGCCGTAGGCGTTGCGGGTCGGGCGGAAGTAGATCGGCGTGATGTCGCTCATCATCATCAGGTGAGTCAGTGACTTGTGGCAGTTACGGTCAATCAGCACCGTGCTGCCCGCCGGCGCCGAATACATGCCGACGATCTTGTTGGCGGTGGAGGTGCCGTTGGTGACCATGTAGCTGCGTTCGGCGTTGAACACGCGGGAAATGTACTCTTCCGCCTCTTTGTGCGGGCCGGAGTGATCCAGCAGCGATCCCAGTTCGGACACCGAAATCGAGATATCCGACTTCATGGTGTTCGGGCCGAAGAAATCGTAGAACAGGCTGCCCACCGGGCTTTTCTGGAATGCGGTGCCGCCCATGTGGCCCGGCGTACAGAAGGTGTATTTGCCTTCGCGCACGTATTTGAACAGCGCCTTGGTCAACGGCGGCAGGATGGTGTCGATATACTCGTCGGTGTTCTGTTTGATCTTGGCGGCGATGTCGGTTGCCGCGCCGAGCGCATATTCGAAGAAGCGCACCTGCATGCGCAGATCGTTCAGGCTGACGTCCAGCGTCGAATAGGTGTTGGCGAACGCATACAGTGGCATGTATTCGTTCAGCTGGCTGATCTCTTCGCACAGCTCCAGGTTGTATTTGTCCCAGTCGAAGATCACCCCGCACAAGCGGGCGTTGTTCTCGATCAGTTTCAGCAGGTCTTCGCGATCGTTAGGGTAAACGATGCGGAAATCCAGACTTTCCAGCGCCTGATGCAGTTCACGGATAGGCTCTTCTTTGAAGTAGACACCCATGTGATTCATGATGGCGATAACGTTCATATGCATTTCTCCTGGCAAAGCAAGCCCCTTCCCGTCGCGGCTGACAGGTCGGAAAGAAAGGGGCTGGGTAAATTCAGTCGGTCAGCGGACGCGAATCAGTGCGCTTTGGCCGTGGTGTTTTCATCGACCGCCGCGGCGTTGGCAGCCTGGCGGGTATTCATTTTCCGGGCGTAGAACATCAGGATAATCAGGCTGATGATAAAGGTGCCGGACAGTTCGAATGAGTTGGCGCCCATCAGCGCGATGAAGCAGAAGCCGCAGCCGCACACCGAAGCGATCAGGCTCAGCAGGTTGCGCACGTTGACCCCTTCGAAGCGGATCAGGTCTACGCAGGAGTAGAAGTAAGGCAGCATGGTCAGCAGCACCGCGATGCCGGTCAGTTCGCCGAACAGGTCGGACGCTTTGCCGCCGGCGGAGCTCATCAGGGTGATCAGCACCATCAGCGCGGTCATTTTGCAGCCGGCCAGCAGCAGGCCTTTCTTCGGAATGCCGTTTTTATCCAGCTCGCCGTACACTTTCGGGAAGTTGCCGTCGTTGGCGGCGCGTACCCCGGCCTGGCCGACCAGCATCATCCACGAACCGAGCGACGTCAGGCAGGCGAAAGCAGTGAAGGCGGAAACCATCGGTGCGGCCCAGTTGCCCATAATCGCCGAGGCGCTGATGGCGAACGGCGCGCCGCTGGCGGCCATTTCAGACGCCGGGAACATACCGCTGATCACCTGAGTGGCGGCGATGTAGATAATGCCCGCTAGGCCGGTGCCGAGCATGGTCGCCAGCGGCACGGTGCGTTTCGGGTTTTTCACCATGCCGGTGCTGACCGCTGCGGATTCCACGCCGATAAACGCCCACAGGCACAGCAGGATACTTTTGATCACCGCATGGCTGTCGGTGGTGCCAGAGGTATTCCAGTTAGCCTGGTAGGTGGCGGCGTCAAACCAGTGCCAGCCGAGGGTGGCAGTCACGATCACCGGGATCAGCACCAGCACCAGGCCCAGGGTGGTCAAACGGCTGACCCAGGTTCCGCCCAGCATGTTGACGAAGGTGAAGATCCACACGATGGCGATACAGGCGATGCCGGCAGGTACCGGGTTATTCAGCGCCGGGAAGAAGGTGGAGAGATAAGAAACGGCGGTAATGCCGATGGCCAGGTTACCGATCCAGTTGGCATGGTAATAAAGCACGCCGGTCTGGAAACCGAAGGCCGGGGAAATTTCACCCGCATAAGCGATAGGGCCGCCCTGCTGCGGGTTTTTGGTGGCGAGGCGGGCATACACATAGGCCAGCGACATCGCCCCGATAATCGAGATCACCCATCCCCAAATGGCGATAGATCCGAGACTCGCCAGGTTGGCGGGCAATAAGGCAATCCCGCTCCCCATCATATTACCGGCGACGACGCCGGTGCAGGCAATAAGCCCTATTTTCTTGGGTGAAGCCATGGTCAGTTTCTCCTGATTTACGTTTCTTATAAGCCACACCCATAAATGAAAGATTTTAATGAGCCGGCTTGATAGTCAGGATGCTAACCATCGGGGGGAATAAAGTCCTAAAGATAAAGTGAGATTACGCTCATGATCATACAAATGATAACCTGAGGTTTTTCATTAACACATCAAGATAAAAAGGTAAGCTAAAGAAAAGATAAACATCATTTTAAAACAACAGGATGGAAAGGTTAAAAACGAATAACAAACGGTAAAAAAGAAATAATATCGTGCAGCAAAATAATACATTCATGCAACATGACTTCACCAATAAATAACGCCGCCATGATCCCCGGAGAATAATGGCGGCGTGATAGCGGTTAATTATTGGCGCTGATAGTTATTTAAATAAGGCACCACGTTGGTCAATGACGTCTGGAATACGCCATTGGTGATCCAATGCAAAGTGTCCTCGCCGGGGCGAAGATTGAATGCGGTAATATAAGAATCCGCCGCCAAATGGTTCTGCCCCTGCATTTCATACACTTTCCCCAGCAACACATAATTCAGCCACGACATTTGCAATTCAATCCCCAGATCGATCGCCCGGTGCGCCTCGTCAATGCGCCCCTGCGTCAATGCATCTACCGCCAGAACTTGCTGCATGATTGGCGTGTTTTTCAGTTCGGGGATGGTCGCCAAATGACTGATATCGGCGCGCAGTTGCGCCAAGGCCTGGCTGTCGAACGGTTGATAAGAATTGCGCAGCAGATCCACCAGCGCTTTTTCCGCCAGCAGGTAGTGGAAGTCCGGCGCGCTTTTAATCAACTCGCTCAGCTGGGCGCTGGCGCGGGTCAACGAATCGGCGTCGCCGTGGATCAGCAACTGATGCGCCTGGTAGAAGCGCTGCAGCAGCGGCCCGTTGTCGGGCAGCAGCTGCGCCAGACGCTGCTCCAGCTGTGGCGGCCAGGGCTGCTTCAGCGCTGCGGACAGGCTGGAGAGGAAGTCAGTCTGGATCTTCAGCTGGTTATCGGCGGTAATGAAGTAACGCTTGTCCAGCATGACTGAGCTGTCGGCGTTATCCACCAGCCGCACGGACAGGAAACACTGCTGGGCGCGGTAGTGGCGCTGATTGACAAACTCGATATACAGCGACTTGCCCGAGTTGCTGGGGCCGGAATAGTTGTAGTTGGTCTGGTCGTGCACCAGGAAGGTCGAGTAGGTGTTCAGCGAATCGGTGATCAGCTCGCTGACGCCCACCACATAGGAGAGCTGCGGCATCCAGTTGCTGCAGCTCTCGCCGCCCTGGATGCGAATATCGATATCGCGCGGGTTGAGCAGCACCGGCATGGTCGATACCGGCACGCGCTGCGACAGCGTGGCGATGCCGACAAAAGCCACGCAGACGCTGAGCGCCGCCAGAAACGCCAGCCACACCCAGAAGGTCGAGCGGCGATAAAAGCGCGGCTTCTTTTCGCCGGGCGCGGCAACCGGCGCGCTTGCCCGGCGCGGCGGCACATACGGCGTCTCGTCTTCCTCGCTGCCGTCTTCCGGTTCATGCATGATCACCGCGATCTGCGGCGCCGGTGCGGGAGCGGGTTGCGTCTCCCCCTCTTCACACCAGATCACCGACGTCGCCAGCTTATATCCGCGCTTGGGCACGGTGATAATGTATTCCGGGCTGTCGCTGTCGCCGTCTTTCAGGTATTTGCGCAGCTCCGAAATACATTGGGTCACCACGTGGTTGGTGACGATATTGCGCTTCCAGACGTTGTCGATCAGCTCGTCGCGGCTCAGCACCACGTCCGGATGGCGGGCGAAATAGCACAGCATGTCGATCAGGCGCGGTTCCAGCGTTTTTAGGCGTCCGTCGCGGCTGATGGTGTTGTCGGCAGGGGTAACCAGCCACTCCCCGACGCGAAAAGCAGGCTCTTGCATGGCGGAAATAACTCTGTAGGCATGTAGGGCAAGGGCGCGATCATAGCATAACCGCCCCCGGCTGTGGCCGCCGGGAGGCGATTAAGCCGTTAACTCTCGTATAATTCTAACGGTAAACCATCGGGATCGCTGAAAAAGGTAAAGCGGGATTGGGTGTAAGGATCGACGCGTACCGGTTCGCAGGCGACGCCGGCCGCCTGCAGATGGGCGATGGCCTGGTCAATGTCGTCAACGCTGAACGCCAAATGGCGCAGGCCGCAGGCCTCCGGGCGGCTGACGCGAGCCGGCGGCGAAGGGAAAGAAAACAGCTCGATGGCGTATTGCCCGTTGAGCGCCAGATCCGCTTTCCAGGAGTCGCGCTCCTCGCGGTAGACCTCGCTCAGCAGGGTGAATCCGAGAATGTCGCAGTAAAAACGCTTGCTGGCGGCGTAATCCGCGCCAATGATCGCGATATGGTGTACCTGACGTAACGCCAGCATGGCGGCCTCTCCTGTTCGGTCTGATGAGGCAAGGTATCCGGCGGCGGTGATGCCGTCAATGGTCAATCTTATCTGCTGTTCTCCCCCATTTGCGCTCTCATACAATCCCGCCGTAACATTCAAATTATTTTTGATAATTACAATACGAAATTATATTAGTATTGAATTTATTTGCCGCCTATTCACGCCATGACGGCAACAAAACTCACCTGAATAAAGGAACAGGTATGAAAATGCGCCCCGGCGTCATCGGTTCGTTAATGTGTATTTCCACTTCGGTTTGGGCAACGACGGCGCCCGTTTGCGTAAAAACAGACCGGCTCCAAATCGAGGGGTTGTTCGAGCGGTGGAATACCGCTTTACAGAGTGGAGAAGCGCGAAAAGTCGCGAATACTTATCTGGACGATGCGGTGTTGCTCCCCACGCTTTCCAACAAGATGCGGCTGACGGATGCCGAACGGGTGGATTACTTCAGACATTTTCTGGCGAAAAGACCGGTGGGCAACATTAAAAGCCGCACCATACGCCTTGGCTGCAACACCGCGATAGATACCGGTATCTATGCCTTTACGTTCGCAGACAAATCGACGGTATCGGCGCGTTATACCTTTACCTATGCCTGGGACGGTGACGAGTGGAAAATCTCCACTCATCACTCCTCCGTCATGCCGGAAAGCTGACCGCCGGAAACCGCGCTACGCCCGATATCAGGAAGGCTTCAACACCTTCACCAGATAGCGCCCGTCCTCCGTCAGTCTGGCGCCGTGGATGTCGGTTTCAAAACCGGGGTAACGTTCGCCGATCGAGCACAACATCAGCAGAAAATCGAGTACCGCCCGGCTCTCTTCGGTGATCATTTCCCCCGGCATCACCAGCGGCACGCCCGGCGGATACGGCAGGATCATATTGGCCGCCACCTTGCCCACCAGCTGATCCAGCTCACAGGTTTCCACGTTGCCCCGCACCTGCTCCTGGAACATCTGGTGCGGCGTCAGCTTCATTTCCGGCAGCACGTCGAACGCCCGCTGCATCAGGCGCGGCAGATCGTGCTGGCAGATCAGGCGATGAATGCCGGCGGCCAGATCCTGAATGCGCATGTTGCGATAGAAATCCGGATCCTCGGCGTACAGATCCGGCAGCATGTTCTTCACCCGCAGATTGAGATCGTAGGCGCGCTTGAAGTCGGTCAGGCCGCGCAGCAGGCTCATCGCCTTGGTTTTGTCGATGCCGATGCTGAACAGGAACAGCAGGTTGTACGGCCCGGTCTTCTCCACCACGATGCCGCGCTCGTCGAGGTACTTCGCCACCAGCGCCGCCGGGATCCCTTCCTCCTCCAGCGCGCCCAGCTCGTTCATGCCCGGCGTCAGGATCGTCACCTTGATCGGATCGAGGTACATGTGATCGCGATCGGTCTGGCCGAAACCGTGCCAGTTGTCGTCCGGATCCAGTGGCCAGCATTGCGCCTCATCGATCTCTTCCGGCTGCCAAATGTCGAAGAACCAACTGTCGCTCTCCTCGCGCAGTCGCTGCACTTCACGGCGAAAATGCAGCGCGCGCTCCACCGAGCGGTTGATCAAGCGGCGCCCCGGGTTGCCGCGCAGCATGGCGGCTGCGGTCTCCATCGACGCCACGATGCCGTAGTGCGGCGAGGTGGTGGTGTGCATCATGTAGGCTTCGTTGAAGGTGCTCTCGTCGTAGTCGCCCTTGATATGAATCATCGAGGCCTGCGAGAAGGCCGCCAGCAGCTTGTGCGTCGACTGGGTCTCGTAGAAAACCTTACCGGGCACCCGCTCGCCGCTCATGCCGCTCTTGCCGTCGTAAATCGGATGGAAGTTGGTGTAAGGCACCCAGGCGGAGTCAAAGTGGATCGATGGCACCTCCAGCGTCTGCTTGATGTAGTCGGTGTTGTACAGCAGGCCGTCATAGGTGGAATTGGTGATCACCGCATGCACCGGCCAGGTGGCGTTCTCGGTCTCCTGCACCCGGGCGGCGATGCTTTCGCGGGTGAACTCGCGCTGCGGAATGCCGCCGAGGATGCCGTAGGCGTTGCGCAGCGGGCGCAGATAGATCGGCACGATATCGCTCATCATCAGCAGGTGGCACAGCGATTTGTGGCAGTTGCGGTCGATCAGCACGGTGCTGCCGGCCGGCGCCGAATACATGCCGACGATCTTGTTGGCGGTGGAGGTGCCGTTGGTGACCAGATAGCTCTGCTCGGCGTTGAAGGTTCGCGCGATATACTCTTCGGCCTCCAGGTGCGGCCCGGTGTGATCCAGCAGCGAACCGAGCTCGGTAACCGAAATCGAGATGTCGGCCTTCAGGGTATTGGCGCCGAAAAAGTCATAGAACAGGCAGCCCACCGGGCTTTTTTGAAACGCGGTGCCGGCCATGTGGCCCGGCGTGCAGAAGGTGTACTTCCCTTCGCGCACATAGTTGAACAGCGCCTTGGTCAGCGGCGGCGTAATGGTATCGATGTATTCCGCGGTGTACTGCTGGATGCGCTGCGCGATATCGTCCGCCGCATTCAGGCCATACTCGAAGAAATAGAGCACCATGCGCATTTCATGCAGGCTGACATCGAAGGTGGAATGGGTATTGATAAAGGCGTACAGCGGCAGGTATTCATTCAGCTCGTTGATTTCGCTGCACAGTTCCAGGCTGTAGTCGTCCCAGTCGAAGATCACCCCGCAGATGCGGGCGTTGGCTTCGATCAACTTCAGCAGGTCACCGCTGTTTTTGGGGTACACCAGCTGGAATCCCATGGCGGCCAGCGCCGCGTGGAGCTCGCGGATCGGCTCATCTTTGTAGTAGACGCCCGTCGGGCCCATGATGGCGATGATATTCATCGGCAGCTCCTGTCAGTTAACGGCCAAGTCTCTATAACACCACGAAAATCCGGTGGTGTGTAGCCAAAAAAAAACCGCCCGGGGGCGGTTTCTTGCAGCGAAGAACAGAACTCAGCAGTAGCCGTAGTTCATCAGACGCTGGTAGCGGCGGTTGAGCAACTCTTCGTCGTTCAGGCCGTCCAGATCTTTCAGATCGGCCAGCAGCTGCGCTTTCAGCGCGGCGGCCATTGCCGGCACGTCGCGGTGCGCGGAACCCAGCGGCTCCGGGATCACCGAGTCGATCAGCTTCAGCTCTTTCAGACGCGGCGCGGTGATGCCCATCGCTTCTGCGGCCAGCGGCGCCTTATCGGCGCTCTTCCACAGGATGGAGGCGCAGCCTTCCGGCGAAATCACCGAGTAGGTGCTGTACTGCAGCATGTTCACCTTATCGCCCACGCCGATCGCCAGCGCGCCGCCGGAGCCGCCTTCGCCGATGACGGTGCAGATGACCGGCACGTTCAGGCGCGACATCTCACGCAGGTTGCGCGCGATGGCTTCGGACTGGCCGCGCTCTTCCGCGCCCACGCCCGGATAAGCGCCCGGGGTATCGATAAAGGTGATGATCGGCATCTTGAAGCGCGCGGCCATTTCCATCAGGCGCAGCGCCTTGCGGTAGCCTTCCGGCGCCGGCATGCCGAAGTTGCGGCGGATCTTCTCTTTGGTTTCACGGCCTTTCTGGTGCCCGATGATCATCACCGGGCGGCCATCCAGGCGCGCAATACCGCCGACGATCGCTTTGTCGTCGGCGTAAGCGCGATCGCCCGCCAACTCTTCGAAGTCGGTAAAGATGTGTTTGATATAATCCAGGGTATAAGGACGGCGCGGGTGGCGTGCCAATTGGGCAATCTGCCAGGCCCCAAGATCGGCAAAAATCTTGCGCGTCAGCTCAACGCTCTTTTCACGCAGGCGCTGAACCTCTTCGTCCAGATTAATATCTAATTTTTCGTCTTGACGGCTGACTGCAGTCAGCGAGTCAATTTTCGCTTCCAGCTCTGCAATCGGCTGTTCAAAATCAAGAAAATTCAGACTCATAGCATTCCTATTTTAGTCAAATTCCAAGTCCACCTGCTCATTGCCTACCAACGTCCGCAAGTCGATCAACAAGCGGTCGGTGGGCGTCACGCGCCAGGTTGCGCCAAAACGCAGCTTGGCTCGCGCATCTTCCCGTTGATAGTAGAGATGCACTGGAATCGTCCCCGAGCGATGGGGTTCCAACGACTGACGGAGACGGTTCAAAAGCTGGTCATCAATTTGCCTGTCAGTCAGCGAGATAGCAAGCCCGCGAGCGTATTTTTCCCGGGCTTCACTGATGTCCATTACCTCGCGGGCCATCATTTTAAGCCCGCCGCTAAAGTCATCAAAGCTGACCTGTCCACTGGCGATAAGGATACGGTCTTTTTCCAACAAATGCTGGTATTTTTCTAACGCTTCGGTGAATAACATCACTTCCAGGCGGCCCGAACGGTCATCCAATGTACAGATGCCGATGCGGTTGCCGCGCTTGGTCACCATCACCCGCGCGGCGACCACCAGCCCGACGGCGGTGGTCATTTTGCCCCGATCCGTCGGGTGCATGTCTTTCAAACGCTGGCCACCGGCGTAACGTTCGATCTCCTTCAGGTACTGGGTGATCGGGTGGCCGGTCAGGTACAGCCCCAGCGTCTCCCGTTCACCGTCCAGCACCACCTGCTCCGGCCAGGGCGCGATATTGGCGTAGGATTGCTCCACCTGCTCCGGCGCTTCCGCCAGCACGCCAAACATATCCACCTGGCCGATCGCTTCGGCTTTCGCATGCTGATCCGCCGCTTTCAACGCGTCGCCGAGGGAATTCATCAGCGCGGCGCGGTGCGGCCCGAGGCGATCGAACGCGCCGGACATGATCAGTTTTTCCAGAATGCGGCGGTTCAGTTTCTTGATGTCTGAGCGCGCGCAGAGATCGAACAGGTCTTTGAAGTAACCCTGCTCGCCGCTGTTGCGCGCCTCGATGATGGCTTCGATCGGCCCTTCCCCCACGCCCTTGATGGCGCCGATGCCGTAAACGATCTCGCCGTCGTCGTTGACGTGGAAGTGATACAGGCCGCTGTTGATGTCCGGCGGCAGGATCTTCAGCCCCATGCGCCAGCATTCGTCCACCAGCCCCACCACCTTATCGGTGTTGTCCATATCGGCGGTCATCACCGCCGCCATAAACTCGGCCGGGTAGTGCGCTTTCAGCCACAGCGTCTGATACGACACCAGCGCATAGGCGGCGGAGTGCGATTTGTTGAAGCCGTATCCGGCGAATTTCTCCACCAGGTCGAAGATTTTCACCGACAGTTCGCCGTCGATGCCGCGCGCTTTGGCGCCATCTTCAAAGCCGCCGCGCTGCTTGGCCATCTCGACCGGGTTCTTTTTACCCATCGCACGGCGCAGCATGTCCGCGCCGCCCAGCGTATAGCCCGCCAGCACCTGGGCAATCTGCATCACCTGTTCCTGATACAGGATGATGCCATAGGTGGGTTCCAGCACCGGCTTGAGCGACTCGTGCTGCCACTGGATGTCCGGGTAGGAGATCTCTTCGCGGCCGTGCTTGCGGTCGATGAAGTTATCCACCATCCCCGACTGCAGCGGCCCCGGACGGAACAGCGCCACCAGTGCGATCATGTCTTCGAAGCAGTCGGGCTTCAGACGTTTGATCAGGTCTTTCATGCCGCGCGATTCAAGCTGGAACACCGCCGTGGTTTCCGAGCGCTGCAGCATGTCGAAGCTTTTCTTGTCGTCGAGCGGAATGGCGGCGATGTCGATCGGCTCCAGCCCGGTCTTGGCGCGCCGGGCGTTGATCATCTCCAGCGCCCAGTCGATGATGGTCAGGGTGCGCAGACCGAGGAAGTCGAACTTCACCAGCCCGGCGTATTCCACGTCGTTCTTATCGAACTGGGTCACCGGGTGCTGCCCTTCGGCGTCGCAGTACAGCGGCGCGAAGTCGGTGATTTTGGTCGGCGCTATCACCACGCCCCCGGCGTGTTTACCGGCGTTACGCGTCACCCCTTCCAGCTTGCGCGCCATGTCGATCAGCGCCTTGACCTCTTCGTCTGCCTCGTAAATTTCCGGCAGCTGCGGTTCGGCAGCGAAGGCTTTTTCCAGCGTCATGCCCGGATCCGGCGGCACCAGCTTGGAGATGCGATCGACGAAGCCGTACGGGTGCCCCAGCACGCGGCCCACGTCGCGGATAACCGCTTTCGCCGCCATGGTGCCGAAGGTGATGATCTGCGATACCGCTTCGCGGCCGTACATCTCCGCCACGTGCTCAATTACCTGATCGCGCTTCTCCATGCAGAAGTCGACGTCGAAGTCGGGCATCGAGACACGTTCCGGGTTCAGGAAACGTTCGAACAGCAGGTCGAACTCCAGCGGATCGAGGTCGGTGATTTTCAACGCATAGGCCACCAGCGAACCGGCGCCGGAACCGCGCCCCGGGCCCACCGGCACGTTGTTGTCCTTCGACCACTGGATAAACTCCATCACGATCAGGAAGTAGCCGGGGAACCCCATCTGGTTGATCACCTTCAGCTCGACGTCCAGACGCTCGTCGTATTCCGGGCGGCGCTGCGCGCGCACTTCAGGATCGGGGAACAGGAACTCGAGACGCTCTTCCAGCCCCTCTTTCGATTTGAGTACCAGGAAGTCCTCGGTGCTCATGTCGCCGGTCGGGAACTGCGGCAGGAAGTATTCGCCGAGGCGAATGGTGACGTTGCAGCGCTTGGCGATCTCGACGCTGTTCAGCAGCGCTTCGGGGATGTCGGCGAACAGCTCGCACATCTCGTCTTCGCTGCGCATGTATTGCTGCGGGCTGTAGTTGCGCGGCCGCTTGGGATCGTCCAGCGTAAAGCCGTCGTGGATGGCGACGCGAATTTCATGGGCGTCGAAGTCATCTTCCACCAGGAAGCGCACGTCGTTGGTGGCCACCACCGGCAAACCGCGCTCGGTGGCGAGCGCCACTGCCGCATGCAGGTAGTTCTCTTCGTCCGGGCGGCCGGTGCGAATCAGTTCCAGGTAGTAACAGTCCGGGAAGTGCTGCTGGTAGAAGTCCAGACACTGATCCACCTGCGCCTGGTTGCCGCGCAGCAGAAACTTGCCGACGTCGCCCTGACGCGCGCCGGAGAGCAGAATCAGCCCTTCGCGATGTTCAATCAGCCAGTCGCGATCGATGATCGGGCCGGCGGCGCCGTAGCCGCGCTGATAGGCGCGGGAAATCAGCAGCGTCAGGTTCTGGTAGCCTTCGTTGTTGCTGGCCAGCACCGTCAGCTGAGCCAGCTCGTCGCCCAGCTCTTCGCTTTGCACATGGAAATCCGCGCCGATGATCGGTTTGATCCCGGCGCCGTGCGCGCTGCCGTAGAACTTCACCAATCCGCACAGGTTGGTGAAATCGGTGATTGCCAGAGCAGGCATGGCTAACGCGGCGGCTCTTTTCACCAGCGGCGCCGTCTTGGCCAATCCATCAATCATGGAATAGTCACTGTGGACGCGCAGGTGAATAAAACGAGGTTCGGCCATCTCCAGATACCTGATTGAAGGGGCTCAGCAGGCTGAACCCGGGTTAATGCTATCGTCGGGCCTGGTCAACCAGGCCCGCAGGCTACAGCGCCAGCGCCCTTTTCACCGGCGCGAAGCTGCGGCGGTGATGCTCGGTGGCGCCCAGCGCGGCCAGCCGCTCCAGGTGGAAGGCGGTCGGGTAACCCTTATGCTGCGCGAAACCGTAGTCCGGGAACTCGCTGTCCAGCGCGGCCATTTCACGATCGCGCGTGACCTTCGCCAGAATGGACGCCGCGCTGATCTCCGCCACGCGGCTGTCGCCCTTCACCACCGCCTGCGAACGCATCGGCAGGTTCGGGCAACGGTTACCGTCGATTAAAACCATGTCCGGCGCGATATGCAACCCGGCCACCGCGCGCTGCATCGCCAGCATGGTGGCGTGCAAAATGTTCAGCTGGTCGATTTCAGCCGGCTCGGCGCGCCCCAGGCTCCAGGAGAGCGCCTTGGCGACGATTTCGTCATACAGCGCCAGGCGGCGTTTTTCACTGAGTTTCTTGGAATCCGCCAGCCCGACGATCGGCTGCGCCGGATCGAGGATCACGGCGGCGGTGACCACCGCGCCGACCAACGGCCCGCGGCCCACTTCGTCCACGCCGGCAATCAGCGTGGCAGCGGGATAGATAAAGGGTTCAATCATGCTTTCGCCAGCTCCAACACAGCCTGAGCGGCCTGTTCGTCCGCACCGCAACGGATGCTTTGGTGCAAGGTAAGGAAAGTCTGTTTCAGCGCTTCGGTTTGCGGGCTCTCTTCCAGCAGCGGCATCACGGCGGCGGCCAGTTTGTCCGGCACGCAGTCATGCTGCAGCAGCTCGGTAACGATCTCGCGCCCCGCCAGCAGATTCGGCAGCGAAACGTAAGGCGTTTTCACCAGCTTCTGCGCCAGCCAGAAAGTGAACGGCTTCATGCGATAGCCCACCACCATCGGGCACTTGGCCAGCATGCACTCCAGCGCCGCTGTGCCGGATGCCAGCAGCGCCGCGTCGCTGGCGATCATCGCCTCGCGCCCCTGACCGTTCAGCATGTGTACGGTCAGATCCGGCGCCACTTCCGCCTTGATGCGCTCAAACTGCTCACGCCGTTTGGCGTTGACCAGCGGCACCACCACTTCCAGCTCGGGATAACGGGTGCGCAGCAGCTGCGCGGTCTTGAGGAAGTCGGCGCTCAGCATCTCGACTTCGGCGCCGCGGCTGCCCGGCAGCAACGCCAGGCAGCGCGCCTGCGGATCGATGCCAAGCTGAGCGCGCGCCGCCAGCCGATCGGGCTGCAACGGCATGGCGTCCGCCATGGTGTGGCCGATAAACCGGCAGGGCACGTTGAAACGATCGTAAAACGCTTTTTCGAAAGGGAGAAAGGCCAGCACCAGATCGGTGGCTTTGCCAATTTTGAAAACGCGCTTTTGCCGCCAGGCCCACACGGAAGGGCTGACGTAGTGAATGGTACGGATGCCGCGCTGCTTGAGGCGGCCTTCCAGCGTGATGTTGAAGTCTGGCGCGTCGATGCCGACAAACACGTCCGGCCGCAGCTCGCCGAAGCGGCGGGTAAGATCCTTGCGGATCTTCAACAGGCGTGGCAAACGCTCGAGCACTTCCACCACGCCCATTACCGCCAGCTCTTCCATTTCGTACCAGGCTTCACAGCCTTCGGCCTGCATCAGCGGGCCGGCGACGCCAACAAAACGCGCGTCGGGGATCTGCGCCTTGAGCGCGCGGATCAAACCGGCGCCGAGAATGTCACCGGAGGTTTCTCCGGCGACCAATCCGATAGTCAATGGACGATTCGACATAACTCAGCGAATAATACCGCGGGTGGAACGGGTAAAGAAATCGAGGTATTGCTGCACCACCGGCTGTTCTTTGGCCAGGGCTTCGATTTCCGCTTTCGCTTCATCCAGCGTTTTCTCGCTGCGATACAGGATCTTGTAGGCGTTGCGGATCGCCTGCATTTCATCCTTGTCAAAACCGCGACGCTTCAGGCCGACCGCGTTGACGCCGAACGGCGTCGCGTGGTTACCCTGAGCGATGACGAAGGGAGGCACGTCCTGAGCGACGCCGGAACAACCGCCTACCATCACATGCGCGCCGATAATGCAGAACTGGTGGATCGCCGTCATGCCGCCGATGATGGCGTGATCGTCGATTTCCACATGCCCCGCCAGCGTGGCGTTGTTGGCCAGCACGCAAGCGTTGCCGACCACGCAGTCGTGGGCGACGTGCACGTTGACCATCAGCAGGTTGTCATTGCCCACTTTGGTCAGGCCGGTGCCCTGCGCGGTGCCGCGGTGAATGGTCACGCTTTCGCGGATGCGGTTGCGATCGCCCACTTCAACGCGCGTCGGTTCGCCCGCGTATTTCAGATCCTGGTTCACTTCACCGATGGAAGCGAACTGATAAATCTGGTTATCGCAGCCAATCTTGGTAATGCCGTTCACCACCACGTGGGATTTCAGCACCGTGCCGGCGCCGATTTCCACCTGGGAGCCGACGTAGCAGAAAGGGCCGATATGCACGTTGGCGCCGATCACGGCGCCTTCTTCGACTATCGCGCTAGGATGGATAAAGGCGGTTTGGTCAATCACGGATTAAGCCTCCCGGCTGCGGGCACACATCATGGTTGCTTCGCAGACAATTTTACCGTCAACGGTCGCCACGCCTTTGAAGCGAGTCAGGCCGCGGCGAGTTTTCTCGAAGGTGACTTCCATGACCATCTGATCGCCTGGCACCACAGGGCGTTTGAAGCGTGCTTCGTCGATACCGGCGAAGTAATACAGCTCGCCCGGTTCCAGTTTGCCGACGCTTTTAAACGCCAGGATACCGGTGGCCTGCGCCATGGCTTCCAGAATCAATACGCCTGGGAAAATCGGTTTGCCAGGGAAGTGGCCCTGGAAAAACGGTTCGTTCACCGATACGTTCTTCACCGCACGCAGATATTTGTGCTCTTCAAACTCGAGGACGCGGTCGACCAGCAAGAACGGGTAACGGTGAGGAAGCAGATCCAAAATTTCTGCAATATCCAGAGTATGAGTGTCAGTAGTCAAAATACTCTTCCTGTCTCTAAAAACTGATGGCATCAACAACACGGCCTGCGCTGACCCCAAAAGGAGATCATCATGCAGGCCGCAAATTAACATCTCTTTGCGCTTTTGGTCTCACGACCAACGCGTTTCGTTTTGTACCCGCGAAGGCGGGCGGCAATGATTAGTCTTTTCCGACTTTACGTTCGACAGCTTTCAAGCGTTTGCTGATCTCATCGATATTCATCACCAACGCAGCGGTTTTACGCCAAACCTTGTTAGGCTGCAACGGAATGCCCGAAGAGTATACCCCAGGTTCGGTGATTGGTCGCATAACCATTCCCATTCCGGTAACAACAACCTTGTCGGCAATTTCCATGTGACCGTTGATCACGCTGGCACCGCCGATCTGGCAGTAGCGGCCGATTTTCAGGCTACCGGCCATGATCACACCGCCGGCGACGGCGGTATTGTCGCCAATCACGACGTTATGTGCAATCTGGCATTGGTTGTCGATGATAACACCATTCCCGATTTGGGTGTTATCCAAAGCGCCGCGGTCGATGGTGGTGCAGGCGCCGATTTCGACGCGATCGCCGATAATCACCGTGCCCAACTGAGGGATTTTGATCCACTCGCCGCGCTCATTGGCATAGCCGAAACCGTCCGCGCCGATCACGGTGCCGGACTGGATCAGGCAGCGCTGGCCGATTTCAACCGCATGATAAATCGTGACGTTCGCCCACAGACGCGTTCCCGCGCCGATGCGTGCGTGTTTGCCGATGAAGCAGCCCGGGCCGATAACCACGTTATCGCCAAGCACCGCACCCGACTCAATCACCGCGTTCGCCCCAATGGCGACGTTCTGCCCCAGTTGCGCTTCAGGCGAGACAACCGCGCTTGGCGCAATATCCTGCGCCGGCGCCGGCGTGGTGTCCATCAGCTGCGCCATGCGCGCGTAGGTCAGGTAAGGGTTTTTAACCACCAGCGCCGCAGTACGGCAGTGTGGTAAATCCGCTTCGGTAAGCACCACGGCGCTTGCCTGGCAGGAAGACAGCTGCTCTTGATAGCGGCTGTTTGACAAAAACGTGATTTGGCCAGGCTGTGCCGAATGCATAGAAGCAATGCCGGTGATGACGAGATCGCCATCACCGTGCAATTGTGCATCCAACTGCTGCGCTAAATCAGCCAGTCGAATTGAAAGCATGTGTTATTTAACCTGTTTCAGCACGTCAGCAGTGATATCTTTGGAAGAGTCTGCATAGGCAACGGCGTTGGCGTCGATCACCACGTCATAACCGCCTTTGCTGGCGACAGATTTCACAGCGTCCTGAATGCGGCTCAGGATCTTGTTACGCTCTTCCATCTGGCGACGACGGTTGTCCTGCTCGAAAGCCTGGGCTTTCTGAGAGAACTGCTCGCGCTGCGCCATCACGTCTTTTTCCAACTTGCTGCGATCGCTGGCTTTCATGGTAGCGCCGTCACGCTGCAGACGTTGCATTTTGGTCTGCAGGCTACGTTCCATGTTCTGGAGTTCGCTTGCACGGCCTTTAAACTCGTTTTCCAGCTGTTTAGCGACCGCTTCGCGGGCCGGCAGCTGTTGGAAAATGCTGGAGACGTTAACGACAGCGATCTTATCTGCTGCCTGAACGCCAGCTGAAGCAGCCATTGCTAAACCGAGGCCTGCGGCACACAACCACTTTTTCACTATAAACTCCTTACCATCACCCATTTGTGTCATATGACACTGAAGTACACAATTTGCCAGACTTATCCCACCAAACAATGAGAATCATCTCCCTCTGCCGGCGGGCGCCTGGCCATTGCGATTCTTAATAACTTTTATGCCCAGAGGCGAGACCCGTTACCAGGTCTTACCGATGTTAAACTGGAACTGTTCGGACTTGTCGCCTTCGTATTTCTTGATCGGGTTGGCGTAAGAGAACACCAACGGCCCCAGCGGCGACATCCACTGCAGCGCGATACCGGCGGAAGAACGAATATTGCTGGCCTTGCTGTAGTCCGGCACGCCGTACATCAGCGTTTCGTCGGTATTCTTCCACTTGGTATCCCACACGGTACCGGCATCGATGAACAGCGACGTCCGCACCGAGTTGGCGTATTTCTCGCTGATGAACGGCGTCGGGGTGATCAGCTCCAGGCTGGCGACCGCCATGGCGTTACCGCCCACCGCGTCATCCGAGCTACAGATGTTCTGACGCGTGGTCGTGCTGCCGGCGTTGAACTGACACTGGTACGAGTTGGAATTGTAGTACACCGCCTTCGGACCAATGGTGTTGGACTGGAAGCCACGCACGGTGCTCGAACCACCGGCGTAGAAGTTCTCGTAGAACGGCATTTCCTTGCCGCCCAAGCCATCCGCGTAACCCAGACGGCCACGGCCCAACAGCACCCAGGTGCGATCGTCGTTGATCGGCACGTACTGTACGCTGTCCAGCGTCACCTTGTAGTATTCGTTGTCCGAGCCCGGAATGGTGACCTTGCCGTTCAACGTGGTGCGGTTACCCGACGTCGGGAAGTAGCCGCGGTCCAGGTTGTTGTAGGTCCAACCCAGGTTCAGCGTAAAGTCGTCCGTCGAGTAGCTGGCGCGATCGGTCTTGTTCGCATCCACGCCCATCGAGTCGAGGTAACGCCACATGGCGATCTGCGGCTGCATGTTCGACAGGCCGTTGTGGACGTAGCCCAGGCCGGTACGCAACGAGTTGTTTTCGTTGATCGGGAAGCCCAGCGTGCCGTCGATACCGTAACTCTTGTTGGTATAGTCCGACAGATCCGCGTCATCCGCCTTAAAGTCGTTGTAGAAGATGCGGCCGCCCAGGCTCACACCGTCAACGGTGAAGTACGGGTTGGTGACCGACAGTTCCGTATAGGTCTGGTAGTCGTTCTTGGTGCCGCTGATGCCCACCGAGTAGCCGGTACCCAACCAGTTATCCTGCTGCACGCCCGCCTGGAAGCTGACGCCGCTCTCGGTGCCGTAACCGACGCCGAAGTTGAAGGTACCGGTGTTGCGCTCTTTCACCTTGTAGGTGACGTCGACCTGATCGGCGGTGCCCGGCACGCGCTGGGTTTCCACGTCAACCGTTTCGAAGTAGCCCAGACGGTTCAGACGCTCCTTACCCTGCTCGACCTGCTCGTTGCCAAGCCAGGCGCCTTCCATCTGGCGCATTTCGCGACGCAGTACGGAATCCTTGCTGGTATCGTTGCCTTCGAACTTGATGCGACGCACGTAGAAGCGGTTGCCCGCGTCGACGTTGACGTGCAGTTTGACGGTTTTATCCGCGTCGTTGATCTCAGGCTGAGTGCCGACGCGCGGGTAAGCGTAACCATAACGGCCCAACATCGTTTTGATGTTGTCTTCCATTTTGGTCACCTTGCTGCCGTTGTACAGCTCGCCCGGCTCGATTTTGGTGATCTGAGCGACTTCCGCCGAGTGGCCGGCCAGGTTGCCGTTCACGACAACATCGGAAAGCTTGTACTGATCGCCTTCGGTGATGTTGATGGTGATGTAGATGCCTTTTTTATCCGGCGTCAGGCTCACCTGGGTAGAATCGATGTTGAAGCGGGCATAGCCGCGATCCAGATAGAAGCTGCGCAGGGTTTCGAGATCGCCCGCCAGTTTCTGCTTCTGGTATTTGCGATCGCCGACCAGGTTCCACCACGGCACTTCGTCACGCAGCTGGAAGCGCGAGATCAGTTCGTCGTTGGTGAAGGCATGGTTGCCGACGATGTTGATTTGTTGAATCTTGGCGGAGACCCCTTCCGTGAACACCAGTTTCAGGTCGACACGGTTGCGCGGCAGCGGCGTGACTACGGCTTTCACCGAGGCGCTGTATTTACCGACGCTGTAGTAGAAGTCTTCCAGCCCTTTTTCAATGCTGGAGATCGTGGTGCGGTCGAGCGCCTCGCCCACCCGGACGCCGGAGGCTTCCAGGTTCTGCTTGAGCATGTCATCCTTCACCGACTTGTTGCCGGAGAAAGTGATGCTGGCGATGGTAGGACGTTCCTTCACCTGCACGATCAAGGTATTACCATCGCGCAGTACGCGCACGTCCTCGAAGTTGCCGGTGGCAAACAAGGCACGGATGGTATTACTGATGTCATCGTCAGTGACGGTATCGCCGACGCGAACCGGCATGTTGAGTAACGCCGCACCGACGGCGACTCGCTGCAGGCCTTCGAAATGAATATCTTTCACTACGAACCCGTCTGCACCGTATACGGTGGCGCTGCCAAACAGCAGCGACGCTATGAGCAACTTTTTCATCGCCATCGTTGTTATGCGTTCTTCCTAACCTATCCCCGCCCCTAGAGGCGGGAAAAATCATTGAAAAGTGCAAGACCCATCAACAACACCAGCACGATCGAACCTATGCGGTAGCTGTAGTCCTGTACTCGCTCGGAAACCGGCCCACCCTTCAGCTTTTCTATCGCCAGGAAGAGGAGATGCCCACCATCTAACACCGGTAATGGGAACAGGTTGATGATACCCAGGTTGACGCTAATCAACGCCAGGAACATCAGATAATACACGAACCCGACTCCGGCTGACGCCCCTGCTCCCTGTGCAATCGAGATCGGGCCACTCAGGTTGTTCAGCTTTACATCACCGGTTATTAATTTGCCCAGCATGTTGACCGTCAGCCGCATCAGCTGCCAGGTCTTGTCGCCGGCCTGATACAGCGCCGGGAACGGTCCATACTGGCGAATCGTTTTATACTCGTCCGGCAGCGGCAACACCTTTGGAATGATGCCTGCAAACCCCACCGATTTGTCTTTTCCCACCGGCTTTGTATCCGGTATCAGCGTCAAAGACAAGGGGGCGCCGTTTCTTTCAATCTCCAAAGCCAGCGGTTGCCCCGGGCCATCGTGGATACGCTTCACCAGCGTCTGCCAACGACCCAACGGCTGACCATCGACTTTAACGATCCTGTCCCCCGCTTGTAAACCCGCCTTTTGCGCCGCCGAGTTAGGCTGCACTTCCGCCAACACGGATTCTATCTGCGGGCCGCGCGGCATAATGCCCAGCGCGACAACGGGATCCTGCTTGTCCGGTTCAAAGTTCCACTGGCGCAAATCCAGGGTTTTGGTCACCACCTGCGAAGAGCCGAACGGCGCGACGCCGACTTCGGTTTGCGCATCGCCAATCTTCGCCACCAGCGCCAGACGAACTGACTCCCAATCAGGCGTTTCGATACCGTCAACCGACTTTAGTTCCATGCCAGACGAAATTTCGGCCTTGGCGGCGATGGATTGCGGCGCGATTTCGCCGATCACCGGACGGAAACTCGGCACGCCGATGATGAACACCAGCCAATAGGCAAGGATAGCAAACAGGAAGTTGGCGATGGGGCCGGCGCTGATGATGGCCGCGCGCTGCCAGACGGTTTTGTTGTTGAAGGCCTGATGGCGCATTTCCGGCGCCACCGACTCCACGCGCTCGTCCAGCATCTTCACGTAGCCGCCGAGCGGAATCAAGGCGATGACGTACTCGGTGCCCTGGCGATCGGTGCGGCGCCACAGCGCCCGGCCGAAGCCGATGGAGAAGCGTTCAACGCGCACGCCGCAACGGCGGGCAACCCAAAAGTGTCCGAACTCGTGCACGGTGATCAAAATACCGAGCGCAATCAGAAACGCCACCAGGTTCCAAAGCACGCTGACCATCATCCCTCACTTTCCGTCATCGACGGATTAAAACACCAACAGCATCAGGCAGGCAAACACCGGCACCGCCGCGGTCAGGCTGTCGATACGATCCAGTATGCCGCCGTGACCGGGGATCAAGTGACCGCTGTCCTTGATGCCCGCTTCGCGTTTGAACATGCTTTCGGTCAAATCGCCCAGCACCGAAGCCAGCGCGGCGATCACCGAACAGGCCAACAGCGTGGTCGGCACCACGTTCAGCGGCGCGTAGCGGCCGAACAGCCAGGAAATGACCGCCGACGTCAGCAGCCCGCCAATCAGCCCTTCCCAGGTTTTACCCGGAGAGACCTTCGGCGCCAGCTTATGCTTGCCGAACAGCTTGCCGAACATATAGGCGCCGGAATCCGCGCCCCACACCAGCAGCATCACGTACAGCAGCCACCAGGCGCCGGTAAACGGGTTTTGCTCGTAGCCGAACTGGCGCAGCGCCAGCATGCCCCAGAAGAACGGCACGATGGTCAGCAGGCCGAACAGCAGGCGCAGCGGGCGCGAATTGCGCCAGATGGCGGCCGAGCCGGGGTAGAACAGCACCAGCAGCAGCGCCGCCAGCCACCAGGCCAGCGACAGCCACAGCGAGCCGCTTATCTGCGGCACGGATTGATGGTAAGCGGGAACGCTGAGCATCATCAGCGCCAGCAGAAAACCGCACAGTATCGCCAGCCAGATGCGCTGCGAACGGGAGGTAAAACCGGCCAGTTGGCCCCACTCCCAGGCTGCTAACATGCACACGACGAGCGTTACCAGAGCAAAGGCCAGCGGCGGCAACAGGAACAGCGCCGCGATAACGATCGGGATTAAAATCAGAGCAGTTATGAGGCGATACTTCAGCAAAAGTTCTCCCTAGGACGCATCGGCGCCGATAGGTGTTGTTCCCCCGAAGCGGCGCTCACGTTGTGCAAATGCATTCAGCGCACCTTCAAAGACAAGTTCATCGAAATCAGGCCAGAGCACATCAGTAAAGTAAAGTTCAGCATAGGCGATTTGCCACAGCAGGAAGTTACTGATGCGATGCTCGCCACCGGTGCGGATAACCAGATCCACCGGCGCCAGGTCGCTCATGCAAACCCGCTCGTTCAATAATTCCTCGCTGATCTGATCCGGGTGCAACTCCCCCACCCGTACCCGTTCGGCCAGTTCCCTTACTCCCTGAATGATATCCCAACGGCCACCGTAGTTGGCAGCGATATTGAGCGTCAGGCCATCGTTATTTTCCGTCAGTGCTTCAGAGCGGCGGATCCGCTCCTGCAAACGCGAGCTGAAGCGGCTGATATCGCCGATCACCCGCAGCCTGACGTTATGTTTATGCAGGCTTTTTACTTCACTATCCAGAGCACGGACAAAAAGCTCCATCAGGGCGGAGACTTCCTGCACCGGACGGTTCCAGTTTTCGCTGCTGAAGGCATAAAGCGTGAGCGCATCTAAATGGTGGCTGGCGGCAAAACTGACCGCGCGGCGAACCGATTTCACCCCTGCTTTATGACCGAAGACACGTAACTTGCCCTGACGTTTGGCCCAGCGTCCGTTACCGTCCATGATAATGGCGACATGGCGCGGCCCCGGGGAAGATGGATTAGCCTCTTGTTGGTTTGCGGACGACATAACTCGTACTTATTTCCTCAATAGAAATATAACTGCCTTTCCGGAACATCAGGCCCTTACGCGCAAAAAAAGCCGTGTGCCCGACACGGCTTTCAGCCAGCCCTCGCGATGCCCGGCGCAGCCGGGCCGCCATTGGCGCACAAGGCGCCAATCAGGCCATAATTCAACGGTATAACCGCTGACAGGTGGCGCAGACTATACCACCTCAGCGGGGCATGAACAAACGGCCCCGCTGCGGCACGCGTGAATTACGAGCAAAATCGGATAATCGCCGTCCTCAACCGCGCAACGCGCGAACGCGCTCCTCGGCGGCGGCGCGCGCCTGGCGGTCAATGTCTAAGACCGCTTCGATGCTGGTCGGTTCCTGCAGCGCGAGGCGCTCCACCACCTGGCGGTTGACCGCCGCAATGTCGGTGAAGCGAATCTGCTGCTGCAAAAATGCCGCCACGGCGATTTCGTTGGCCGCGTTCAGCGCAGTGGTCGCCGCCTGGCCGGCATCGAACGCTTCAATCGCCAAATACAGGCAAGGATAACGCTCGCGCTCCGGTTCGGCGAAGGTCAACGAACCGATGCGACAGAAGTCCAGCGCCTCCACGCCGGAGTTCACGCGCTGCGGATACGCCATCGCGTGGGCGATCGGCGTGCGCATATCCGGCGTACCCAGCTGCGCCAGCACGCTGCCGTCGGCATAGCGCACCATCGAGTGAATCACCGACTGCGGATGCAGGATCACTTCCATTTGCTCGGCCGAGGCGTTAAACAGCCAGCGGGCCTCAATGTATTCCAGACCTTTGTTCATCATGGTGGCGGAATCCACCGAGATCTTGCGCCCCATCGACCAGTTCGGGTGGGCGCAGGCTTGATCCGGGGTCATCGCGACGAACTGCTCCAGCGGCGTGGTGCGGAACGGGCCGCCGGAGCCGGTAAGCACGATGCGCGAAACACCATGACTGTCCAGGGAAGAGTATCCCAACTGACGCTGAATGCTCTCAGGCAAACTCTGAAAAATCGCGTTGTGCTCGCTGTCGAGCGGCAGCAACTGCGCCTGGCTTTGCCGTACCGCATCCATAAACAGACGGCCGCAGGTGACCAGCGACTCTTTGTTGGCCAGCAGCACCTGCTTGCCTGCGCGGATCGCCGCCAGCGTCGGCAACAGCCCCGCGGCGCCGACGATGGCCGCCGTCACTTGATCGACGTCGTCCAACGCCGCCAGTTCGCAGGCCGCTTGCTCCCCGGCCAATACCTCGGTAGCGACGCCGTTTTCCGCCAGAATGGCGCGCAGCTCGCGCGCGGCGCTTTCATCCGCCATCGCGGCGAAGGCGGGCCGAAATTCCATGCATTGCTGCGCCATGACCGCGACGTTGCGGCCGGCCACCAGCGCTTTGATCGCAAAAAGGTCGGGATTTGCCCTGACCACGGCCAGGGTGCTGGTCCCTACCGAGCCGGTCGAGCCAAGAATGGTCAGTTGCTTCATGAGTTCACTCTGAATAACTGTCTGATGAGATCGGAGGTGTTCCAGTGTGGAACCTTGGACACCGCTTGTCCATGATCTTTCAGTACGATGAAACGGGATCTGCGCCACAAAAAACAAAGCGCCGCCCAGGCGACGCTTTTTTTCTGCGCGATGCTGATTAGAAATCCATCAGCTCTTTTTCTTTCTCCGCCAGCGCGGCGTCGACCAGCTTGATGTAAGCGTCGGTCATTTTCTGAATCTCGTCTTGTGAACGACGTTCTTCGTCTTCGCTGATCTCTTTGTCTTTCAGCAGCGCCTTGACCTTGTCGTTGGCGTCGCGACGCACGTTACGCACCGCTACGCGGCCCTGCTCGGCTTCGCCGCGCACGATCTTGATCAGATCCTTACGACGTTCTTCGGTCAGCGGAGGCAGCGGAACGCGAATGTCAGAACCGGCGGAAGACGGGTTGAGGCCCAGATCGGAGCTCATGATCGCTTTCTCAACGGCCTGGCTCAGGCTGCGGTCGAACACGTTGATTTTCAGCGTGCGGGAGTCTTCCACGGTCACGTTGGCCAGCTGGCGCAGCGGCGTAGCGGCGCCGTAGTATTCCACCATGATGCCGTCCAGAATGCTTGGAGAAGCGCGGCCGGTGCGGATCTTGCTGATTTGGTTTTTGAATGCTTCTACGCTTTTTTCCATGCGTGAATCAGCATCTTTTCTGATTTCATTAGTCACGTTGCAAACCCTTGGAAGCTGGTTACTTGGCAGGCGATACTCAAGTATAGCCCGTAATCGTACTCGGAGAGCGCGCGGCGCATGGCGTCACGCGCACCGAAAAAGGGGTGTGAACAGCCTTATTTGCTGATCAGCGTACCTTCGTTCTCACCCATCACCACGCGGCGCAGCGCGCCAGGCTTGTTCATGTTGAACACGCGGATCGGCAGACCGTGATCGCGGGCCAGCGTAAACGCCGCCAGATCCATCACTTTCAGCTCGCGCTCCAGCACGTCCTGATAGGTTAATTGTTCATACAGCGTCGCATCCGGGTTTTTCACCGGATCGGCGGAGTATACGCCATCCACTTTGGTGGCTTTCAGCACCACGTCCGCTTCGATCTCGATGCCGCGCAGGCAAGCGGCGGAATCGGTGGTGAAGAACGGGTTGCCGGTACCGGCGGAGAAGATCACCACGCGGTTGTTGCGCAGCAGGCTGATCGCCTCTGCCCAGCTGTAATTGTCACACACGCCGTTCAGCGGGATCGCCGACATCAGGCGGGCGTTCACATAGGCACGGTGCAGTGCATCACGCATAGCCAGGCCGTTCATCACGGTAGCCAGCATTCCCATGTGGTCGCCCACTACGCGGTTCATGCCGGCTTGCGCCAGGCCCGCGCCGCGGAACAGGTTCCCGCCGCCAATAACTACACCGACCTGAATTCCCAGTTCGACCAGCTCTTTCACTTCCTGAGCCATGCGATCCAAAACGCTGGCGTCGATACCAAAACCTTCTGCACCTTGCAGGGCTTCGCCACTCAGTTTAAGCAGAATACGCTGATATACGGGTTTTGCATTGGTTGCCATGGTGTTCTGTCCTAAGAAGCAGTATTAGTATTGGGGATTTCAGCCGATGAAACGCGCCTGAGGTGAGCATCACGCTGCAGGGCCTGCCACCGGTGTAATTCTGGCTGGATAGTATGGAACCGCCAGACGGCGGTTCCATCGACAGTCATTAAGACTGTTTGCTCATCGCGGCAACTTCAGCAGCGAAGTCGGTCTCGACTTTCTCGATGCCTTCGCCCACTTCGAAGCGAATGAAGTTGGTCACGTCAGCGTTGTGCTCTTTCAGCACCTGAGCAACGGATTTGCTCGGATCCATAACGAAAGGCTGACCGGTCAGAGAAACTTCGCCGGTGAATTTCTTCATGCGGCCTTCAACCATTTTCTCTGCGATTTCTTTCGGCTTGCCGGACTGCATGGCGATGTCCAGCTGAACCTGGTACTCTTTTTCTACCACTTCAGCAGACACGTCTTCCGGCTTCACGAACTCTGGCTTGCTTGCCGCAATGTGCATTGCGATTTGCTTAACCAGCTCTTCGTCAGCGCCTTTAGCCGCAACCAGAACGCCGATACGCGCGCCGTGCAGGTAGCTGCCCAGCACTTCGCCTTCCAGGGAAGCAACGCGACGAATGTTGATGTTTTCGCCGATTTTTGCCACCAGCGCTACGCGCTCTTCTTCGAACTGTGCTTTCAGCACGTCAACGTCAGTGATTTTGCCGGCCATGGCCGCATCCAGCACTTTGTCGGCGAACGCCTGGAAGCCGGCGTCTTTCGCTACGAAGTCAGTCTGGCAGTTAACTTCCAGAATGATGCCGTAGTTGCCTTCGATCTTGGTTTTGATCACGCCGTCAGCAGCTACGTTGCCTGCTTTTTTAGCGGCTTTGATCGCACCGGACTTACGCATGTTTTCGATTGCCAGTTCGATGTCGCCGTTGGATTCAACCAGCGCCTTCTTGCAATCCATCATGCCAGCGCCGGTACGCTCGCGCAGTTCTTTTACCAGGGCAGCGGTAATATCAGCCATTTATTTTTCCTCGGTTATCTCGCGTGGAGACAGTTCTCATTCAGATAAGCAAAGGGGGCCTTAACAGGCCCCCCTAACCAACATATGTCAATACCTGGTTAATAAGGGCTCAGTGACGAGCTTGCCTTATTATTCAGCTTCTACGAAGCCTTCTTCCGCCTGAACGGCCAGATCTTGAGAACGACCTTCACGCACAGCGGCAGCAACAGCAGTCAGGTACAGGTTTACTGCACGGATTGCGTCGTCGTTACCAGGGATGATGAAGTCAACGCCGTCTGGGTTGGAGTTGGTATCAACGATAGAGAATACCGGGATACCCAGGTTGTTGGCTTCTTTGATCGCGATGTGCTCGTGATCGGCATCGATAACGAACAGTGCGTCTGGCAGACCGCCCATATCTTTGATACCGCCCAGGGAGTTTTCCAGCTTGGCCAGTTCACGAGTGCGCATCAGCGCTTCTTTCTTGGTCAGCTTGTCCAGGGTGCCGTCTTGAGACTGGATTTCCAGATCTTTCAAACGCTTGATGGACTGACGAACGGTTTTCCAGT
The DNA here is from genome assembly GCF_052168875.1 of Serratia sp. CY38905. Classification (NCBI taxonomy): domain Bacteria; kingdom Pseudomonadati; phylum Pseudomonadota; class Gammaproteobacteria; order Enterobacterales; family Yersiniaceae; genus Serratia; species Serratia sp. CY38905. Next base: position 40,627 of record NZ_JBJNLV010000007.1, read on the forward strand.
TAGTCAGCATGCCACCCAACCAGCGGTGGTTCACGAAGAACTGGTCACAGCTGTTAGCAGCGTCTTTTACCGCTTCGCTTGCTGCGCGCTTGGTACCTACGAACAGGATCTTGCCTTTACGGGAAGAGATCTTGCTCAGTTCAGCCAGAGCGGCGTTGAACATTGGTACGGTCTGCTCCAGGTTGATGATGTGAACCTTGTTACGAGCGCCGAAGATGAAAGGCTTCATTTTCGGGTTCCAGTAACGGGTCTGGTGACCGAAGTGAACACCAGCCTTGAGCATGTCGCGCATGGAAACAGTTGCCATGATTAAACCTCTATAGATTAATTGGGGTTATGCCTCCACGTATCCCATAACGCCGACCCTGGCGGCGACAAGTCACCTCAGGGCACCCCGGCGGATGTGCCGATACGTGTGTGTTATTTACACAAAATGAGTGCAGTTAAAGTATTTTCGGCCAATTCCTGCCAGGTCACAAGAACCAAGTCGCGGATCGCCGGCGCGCTTTATACCATAAACCCGCCGCCGACACCAACTTTTGTTGCTTTGCGCCGGGCATCGGGAAATGAAATTTGGCAGCCCCCGGCCGGGCTGATACCATAAGTCACTGCTTCTTATTGTCGACGATAACGACACCTGCGGACGAATTTCATGGCAATCTCAATTAAAACACCTGATGACATCCAAAAAATGCGCGTGGCCGGCCGCCTGGCCGCCGAAGTGCTGGAAATCATCGAGCCGCACGTCAAACCTGGCGTGACCACCGGCGAGCTGGACCGTATCTGTCACGAGTACATCACCAACGAGCAGCAGGCTATTTCCGCCTGCCTCGGCTATCACGGCTTCCCGAAATCCGTGTGCATCTCGGTGAACGAAGTGGTGTGCCACGGCATCCCGAGCGACGACAAAACGCTGAAAGACGGCGACATCGTCAATATCGACGTGACCGTGATTAAAGATGGCTTCCACGGCGACACCTCGAAGATGTTCATCGTCGGCAAACCAACCATTCTGGGCGAGCGCTTGTGCCGCGTCACTCAGGAAAGCCTGTATCTGGCGCTGAAGATGGTCAAGCCGGGCATCCGCCTGCGCACCCTGGGCAAGGCTATCCAGCAATTCGTCGAGGCCGAGAAATTCTCCGTGGTGCGCGAGTACTGCGGCCACGGCATCGGCGAAGTGTTCCACGAAGAGCCGCAGGTGCTGCACTATGATGCCGACGATGGCGGCGTGGTGCTGCAGGCGGGCATGGCCTTCACCATCGAACCGATGGTCAACGCCGGCGACTACCGCATCCGCACCATGAAAGACGGCTGGACGGTAAAAACCAAAGATCGCAGCTTGTCGGCGCAGTATGAGCATACTATTGTGGTCACTGATAACGGCTGCGAGATAATGACGTTGCGCAAGGATGACACCATCCCCAACATCATTACGCACGAGATGTAAGCACCGCGGCGCACGCCGCGTGCAGAATATCACCAGGCCGGCTTTTGCCGGCCTTTTTTATGGGCTGCGCACTATGTCTGACAATCTCCTTCAACAGGCGGCCCCGGCCGTGCCGATGCCGCCAGCCTCCCCCAGCACCTACGGCGACGAAGAGCTCACCTGCCCGATGCTGAAACAGCGGCTGGAGCAGTTCCAGCTGTGGCTGGCGGCGGCGTTCGACGCCGGCTCCAGCGCCGAAAGCCTGGTGGCGGCGCGCAGCGACTTTATCGATCGCCTGCTGCGCCGGCTGTGGACGTTCTACGGCTTCGAAGATATCCCGGAAACGGCGCTGGTGGCGGTCGGCGGCTACGGCCGCGGCGAACTGCACCCGCTGTCGGACATCGACGTGCTGGTACTCAGCCAGCGCCGGCTGACGGAACAGCAGTCGCAGCGGGTCGGCGAATTCATCACCCTGCTGTGGGATCTCAAGCTGGAAGTGGGCCATAGCGTGCGCACTCTGGAAGAGTGCCTGCTGGAAGGGTTGGCGGATCTGACCGTGGCCACCAACCTGATCGAATCGCGTATGATCTGCGGCGACGTCGCGCTGTTCCTGCAGATGCAAAAACATATCTTCAGCGACGGCTTCTGGCCTTCGCCGCAGTTTTTCCACGCCAAGATCAACGAGCAGCAGGAGCGCCATCAGCGCTACCACGGCACCAGCTATAACCTGGAGCCGGATATCAAAAGCAGCCCCGGCGGCCTGCGCGATATTCACACGCTGCTGTGGGTGGCGCGGCGCCACTTCGGCGCCACTTCGCTGGACGAAATGGTCGGCTTCGGTTTCCTCACCCAGGCCGAGCGCAACGAGCTGAACGAGTGCCAGAGCTTCCTGTGGCGCATCCGCTTCGCGCTGCACCTGGTGCTGCCGCGTTACGACAACCGCCTGTTGTTCGATCGCCAGCTCAGCGTGGCGCAGCTGCTGCGCTATGAAGGCGAAGGCAACGAGCCGGTCGAGCGCATGATGAAAGACTTCTACCGCATGACGCGGCGCGTCAGCGAACTGAACCACATGCTGCTGCAGCTGTTCGACGAGGCCATTCTGGCGCTGGACGCCACCGAGAAGCCGCGCCCGCTGAACGACGATTTCCAGCTGCGCGGCGATCTGATCGACCTGCGCGACGAAACGCTGTTTATCCGCGAGCCGCAGGCCATCATGCGCATGTTCTACCTGATGGTGCGCAACCGCGAGATCAAGGGCATTTATTCCACCACCGTGCGCCAACTGCGTCACGCGCGCCGCCACCTGAAGCAGCCGCTGTGCACCATTCCGGAAGCGCGCGATCTGTTTATGGCCATCCTGCGCCATCCCGGAGCGGTGTCGCGCGCGCTGGTGCCGATGCACCGTCACAGCGTGCTGTGGGCCTATATGCCGCAGTGGGGAAAGATCGTCGGGCAGATGCAGTTCGACCTGTTCCACGCCTATACCGTCGATGAACACACCATCCGCGTGCTGCAGAAGCTGGAGAGTTTCGCCGACGACCAGACTCGGCCGCGCCATCCGCTGTGCGTGGAGCTGTATCCGCGCCTGCCGCACCCGGAACTGCTGCTGCTGGCGGCGTTGTTCCACGATATCGCCAAAGGGCGCGGCGGCGACCACTCGATCCTCGGCGCGGAAGACGTGGTAGAGTTCGCCGAACTTCACGGCCTCAACTCGCGTGAAACCCAGCTGGTGGCCTGGCTGGTGCGCTGCCACCTGCTGATGTCGGTCACCGCGCAGCGCCGCGATATCCAGGATCCGACGGTGATCCAGCAGTTCAGCAGCGAAGTGCAGAGCGAAACCCGCCTGCGTTACCTGGTATGCCTGACGGTGGCCGACATCTGCGCCACCAACGAAACCCTGTGGAACAGCTGGAAACAGAGCCTGCTGCGCGAGCTGTATTTCGCCACCGAGAAGCAGCTGCGCCGCGGCATGCAAAACAGCCCGGATCTGCGCGAACGCGTGCGCCATCACCGCCTGCAGGCGCTGGCGCTGCTGCGCATGGACAACATCGACGAAGAGGCGCTGCACCGCATCTGGAGCCGCTGCCGCGCCGACTATTTCCTGCGCCACTCGCCGAATCAGCTGGCCTGGCACGCCCGCCACCTGCTGGCCCACGATTCCACCCAGCCGCTGGTGCTGGTCAGCCGCCAGGCGACGCGCGGCGGCACCGAGATCTTCATCTGGAGCCCGGACCGCCCTTATCTGTTCGCCGCCGTCGCCGGGGAGATGGATCGCCGCAATCTGAGCGTGCACGACGCGCAGATCTTCACCAATCGCGACGGTATGGCAATGGACACCTTTATCGTGCTGGAGCCGGACGGCAGCCCGCTGGCGCAGGATCGCCACGCGGCGATCCGTCAGGCGCTGCTGCAGGCCATCACCCAGCGGGAGTATCAGCCGCCGCGCGTGCGCCGGCCCTCTTCCAAGCTGCGTCACTTCAGCGTGCCGACCGAGGTCACTTTCCTGCCGACCCATACCGATCGCCGCAGCTACCTAGAGCTGACCGCACTCGACCAGCCCGGCCTGCTGGCGCGGGTGGGCGAAGTGTTCGCAGACCTGGGGCTGTCGCTGCACGGCGCGCGCATTTCCACCATCGGCGAGCGGGTCGAGGACTTGTTTATCCTGGCCGACGGCGAGCGGCGCGCGCTCGACCAGGAAACGCGCAGAAAGTTGGAGCAACGGTTGACAGAGGCCCTCACCCCAAACGATAAAATGTGATACAAGTAACTTTTTACCGACAACATCAGGAAAGAGAACAGCATGCAGCAATTACAGAACGTTATTGAAAGCGCCTTCGAGCGCCGTGCGGACATCACCCCGGCGAACGTAGACACCGTAACGCGCGAAGCGGTAAACCAGGTGATCGGCCTGCTGGACAGCGGCGCCCTGCGCGTCGCCGAGAAGATCGACGGTCAATGGGTCACCCATCAGTGGCTGAAGAAAGCCGTGCTGCTCTCTTTCCGCATCAACGACAACAAGGTGATGGACGGCGCGGAAACCCGCTACTACGACAAGGTGCCGATGAAGTTCGCCGACTACGATGAAGCGCGCTTCCAGAAGGAAGGTTTCCGCGTCGTGCCGCCGGCCACCGTGCGCCAGGGCGCGTTCATCGCGCGCAACACCGTGCTGATGCCGTCTTACGTTAACATCGGCGCCTACGTCGACGAAGGCACCATGGTCGACACCTGGGCCACCGTCGGCTCTTGCGCTCAGATCGGCAAAAACGTTCACCTGTCCGGCGGCGTCGGCATCGGCGGCGTGCTGGAGCCGCTGCAGGCCAACCCGACCATCATCGAAGACAACTGCTTCATCGGCGCGCGCTCCGAAGTGGTGGAAGGCGTGATCGTGGAAGAAGGCTCGGTGATTTCGATGGGCGTATACCTCGGCCAGAGCACCCGCATTTATGACCGCGAGACCGGCGAAATCCATTACGGCCGCGTGCCGGCGGGTTCGGTGGTGGTTTCCGGCAACCTGCCGTCGAAAGACGGTTCCTACAGCCTGTACTGCGCGGTGATCGTCAAGAAAGTCGACGCCAAAACGCGCGGTAAAGTCGGCATTAATGAGTTATTGCGCACTATCGACTAAATTGAAATAGCGGGTGATTCACCCGCTATTTTTTTGTCTGCGTTTCGCTGGCAGTCACAGTCGCAGACCTCGCTTTCCGCCATAATCGCAGTCGTGGAATATAACGATCACATCTAAAGAGGGCGCAGTATGTACGATAACTTGAAGAGTTTGGGCATCAATCAACCGGAAGACGTCGATCGCTATAGCCTGCGTCAAGAGGCCAACAACGACATCCTCAAGATCTATTTCCGCAAGGACAAGGGCGAGTTCTTCGCTAAAAGCGTGAAGTTCAAGTACCCGCGCCAGCGTAAAACCGTGGTGGCGGACAACGCCGGCCAGGGCTACAAGGAAATTCACGAGATCAACCCGAACCTGCGTTACGTGATCGACGAACTGGATCAGCTGTGCCAACGCGATCAGGTGGAAGTGGATCTGAAGCGTAAAATCCTCGACGACCTGCGCCATCTCGAAGGCGTGGTGTCGCACAAGATTGCCGAGATCGAAGCCGATCTGGAAAAACTCACCCGCGGCAAGTAATGCGGATCGGTTGACCCGCATCATCGCCAAGGCGCCCTTTCGCGGCGCCTTTTTACTTTACGATTGCAGCAGCGTGCCCCACTGCTCGACCCACGGGCAGGCGGCCACTTCCGGCTCCGGCTGTTCCATCGCATCGATCTCCAGCACTTCGCCAACGCGGGTAGCGCCCTGCTCCTGCAGCAGCGCGTCAAACGCGCGCCCGGCGCCGCAGAAGTTGTCATAGCTGCTGTCGCCGAGGGCGATCAGCCCATAGCGCAGCTCCGGCTGGTAGCCGACCTGATCGCGAATGGCGTGGAACAGCGGCGCGATGCTGTCCGGCAGATCGCCCTGCCCGGTGGTGGAGGTAATCACCAGCGCGTAGTGCTGACGATAATACTGCCAGGCCTCCAGCGTGCCCTCTTCGAACAGTTTGACCTCATGGCCCTGTTCGCTGAGGATGTTTTGCGCCTCTTCCGCCACCAGCAGCGAATTGCCGTAGACCGTTCCCACGAAGATACCAACCTGAGCCATGGCTCCTACTCCCTTCATTACCTTTAAAAATTGTCAGCTATCCTGACCGTTAGCCGCGCTAAACTCAACCCCGGCAAGTTCAGGGAATACTCCCGCCCAGCCGAACTGCGCCATCACCCCTTGCCAGTCTTCGTCCCAGCGCGCCGTCACCCGCAGCGGCTCACCGGTCACCGGGTGCGTCAGCTGCAGATGGCTGGCGTGCAGCATCAGACGCGGGCAGCCGAAATGCTGCGCCATGCCGCGGTTCTGCCGCAGATCGCCATGCTTGCTGTCGCCGATGATCGGATGGCGAAGATGCGCCATGTGGCGCCGCAGCTGGTGCTTGCGGCCGGTTTCCGGCTGCAGCTCCACCAGGCTGTAGCGCGCGCTGTCGTAGCGGCCGACGGCCACCGGCATCTCTACCTGCGCCAGCGGCCGGTAGTGCGTCACCGCCGGCTGCGGCCCTTTATCGGCATCGGCATGTTTATCGGCGATTTTGTCCAGCTCCGCCGTCAGCGGATAGTCGAGGGTCGCCCCTTCCTGCACGTAGCCGCGCACCACCGCATGGTAGGTTTTCTGCACCTGATGCTGCTCGAACTGCTGCGACAGCAGACGCGCCACCTCGCTGGAGAGCGCCATCAGCAGCACGCCGGAAGTCGGGCGATCGAGACGGTGCACGGTAAAGACGTGCTGCTCGAGCTGATCGCGCACCGTCTGCATCATAAAGCGGGTCTCATGACGATCCAGCCAACTGCGGTGCACCAACCAGCCCGACGGCTTGTTCACCGCCACCAGGTGTTCATCCTGATACAAAATCTCAATCACATCGCTTTCCCAGGTAAATAGCCGTTTCGGGCGCGAGTATAACAGGCGTGCGGCTCAGCGCTAGTTCACCCATTCGATGGTCACCAGCCGCGTATCGGCACGGCCGCGATCGTCCACCGCCCGAATGCGGTAGCGCCCGTTGTCGATCGGCCGCCAATCGATCGGCTTTTTGCTGGCGCTGCTGCCGAGATAGATATCATCGACGAACCAGTACACCGTCTTGCTGTCGGCGTCCGTCACCGCGTTGAAGGCGATTTTATCTCGCCCCTGCTGCGACTGGCGCAGGGTATAGGTGGTGTTTTTCAGCGGCGAAGTGATGCGCGGCGCGTTGCCGCCGACGGCGATGCCGTTGTCCTTGCAGCGGTTGACCGGCGGCGTCCGTTTCGGCAGCCCGGCCTGGGCGAACACGTTGGCCAGATCGGAAGGCCAGAACTCAAAGATTTCGGTGCGGGTCTGCGCCGCGTCATACGGCGGGCAAACGACCTCGCCGCTGTGAATATCCAGCACCACCGGCCGATAGACGCTGTCGACCTTGATCGGCGACTTGCCGGGAATGAACCAGGTCTTGCCCTTCTGCTGGCACCACGGCGTCGGCAGATCGCCGCTGGCGAGGCAAATATCCACCCGCCGCAGCCGTTGGGGGAACGGGTGCTTCGGTTCCCGCAGGCCAGGGTAGCTGGCATTGACGCTGTCGATGATGTTGAAGAACAGCGGCGCGGCCGCCTCGGCGCCGACCAACGCATTGTTGCCGCGCCCGTCGAAGTTGCCTTCCCACACCACCAGCACGTAAGGGCCGAAAATCCCGACGCTCCAGGCGTCGCGAAAGCCCCAGGAAGTGCCGGTCTTCCAGTACACCGGCAGCGAAGAAGAACGCTGCGCCAGCGTATCGCCCGGCCGCCGGTGCTGACGCAGCATATCCAGCGTGATGAAACTGGCCTCCTCGCTCAGCAGCCGCACCGGCGTCGATTCGGCCTCTTTCAGCTGCATACGAAGCGGCCGCAGCTCGCCGCGGTTCGCCAGCAGCGCATACAGCTTCGCCAATTCCTGCGCCGTCACCTCGCCGCCGCCCAGCACCAGCGACAGCCCGTAGTGGCTTTCGTTGGCCATATTGGCGACGCCGGTCAGGCGCAAAAACTGATAAAAGGTCGGCTGGCGCAGCTGCGAGGCAACATACACCGCCGGGATGTTGCGGCTGAAATTCAGCGCGTCGGTGGCGGTCACCGGGCCGAGAAAGCGCCGGTCGAAATTTTCCGGCGCATAGGCGCCGAACGACGAAGGCACGTCCTTCAGGATGGTCATCGGATGCAGCACGCCCTGCTCCATGCCCAGCGCGTAGATGAACGGTTTGAGCGTCGAACCCGGCGAGCGCTTGGCGTTGGTGCCGTTCACCTGCCCCTGGATCGGCCGATTGTAATAATCCGCCGATCCCACCAGCGCGCGCACCCCCATATCGCGGCTGTCCACCAGCAGCACCGCGGCGTTTTGGATGCCGCGGCTGCGGTTGCGGGCGATAAAGGCATTGACCTGCCGCTCAACCAGCCGCTGCAACCCGGCGTCCAGCGTGGTGTCGACGCGGGTATCGCGCTGCACCAGTTGCTGCGTCTGCTGGCGCAGCTGTTCGATAAAGTGCGGCGCGATATAGGGCACTTGTTCGGGCTGGCGCAGCGCCAGCGGCAGGCGGAACAGCGTTTGCTGGCTGGCGTCGGTGGGGTAAACCCGCTGCCAGCGCTGGAACAGACGGTTGCGCGCCTGGGTCAACGCGGCGCCGAGCACGCCGGTTTTCGGCTCCAGACGGTAGCTGGGCGACTGCGGCAGCACCGCCAGCGTCAGCGCCTCCGGCAGGGTCAAATCCTTCGGCGACTTGGCGAAATAGATCAGGCTGGCGGCGCCGATGCTTTCGATGTTGCGGCCGTAAGGGGCGTAATTCAGGTAGGCTTCCAGGATATCGCGCTTGGAGTAGCTCAGTTCCAGCTGCACCGCACGCAGCACCTGTAGCAGCTTGCCGCCCGGCGTGCGGGTGTTGAGATGCCAGCGCATGCGCGCCAGTTGCATGCTGATGGTCGATCCGCCCTGCATTTTGCCGCCGGCGACATAGCTGCGCCAGAAGCCGCGCATCAGGCTGACGGGGTTAAAACCGGGGTTGTAGTAGAACCAGCGGTCTTCGTGCAGCAGCAGCCCGCGCACCGCCAACGGCGACACCTGCTCCAGCGGCGTCCACAGCCGGTAGCGGTCGTCGTTGGCCAGGGTGATGCGCAGCAGCGCGCCCTGCCTGTCGTAATAGACGGAAGACTGCGGCAGCCCCTGCCACAGGGGCGGATGCGGCCACAGCCGAATCGCGGTGAGCAGCAGCGCCAGTAAAAACGCCGCCATCAAGCCGTTTTGCAGCACGCGCCCGGTCAGGATCTTCATACGTTATCACCGCCCCGGCGCCAGACGCTGGCCTGGCGACGGATCCGGCCTAGTCGTTGCCCGCCGGCACCACCACCAGCTTGCCGCCGCCGGCCGACATGGCCTGTACTTCTCGGTCATACATGGCTTCGCCGTAGGCCGGTGGAACAATAAAGCTGCCGGTATTGGTGGCCTTGATCTGATAGACGAACTCCTGCACCTCGGTGCCGGCGCTGCCGTAGATAATCACCCGATCTTCACGGATATCGCTGTAATCCGGCGCCCAGGTGGAGCCGGTAGCGGCCAGCGGCGACTGCCAACCGCCGCGGTCTTCGCTCTCCTCACCGGCGTCGGCCGGTTCCGGCGGCGTCTGCTGCACCACTTCGAACCCGCCCGGGAGCAGATCGACGATCGCCAGGTTGCTTTGCCCCTCTTTCGAGTTGGCGCGCACCTTCAGATGGACGTTGATCTTCTGCCCCAACGTCACCTGCGTCACCGGTTTGCCCTGTTCGTCGGTGTAATCGCGAACGATCTCAATCCCACGCGACAGCGCTTTTTGCGGCGCATTCAGATCGTAACCGGCCTGCGTCACCACATACCAGGCCGGCGCATTGCCGCCGTTGGTGAAGCGCACCGCGGTAGCATCGGCGTTGAACTGCCCCTGCACGAACAACCCCTGCAGCTCACTGATACGCTGCGGCTCACCGCCGCTTTTGCCTACCTGCACAATGCCCAAGGCATCCGCGTTGGCGGATTGCGCCGCCACCTGGGCCGAATAGCTTTCCAGTGCCAGAATGCTCATCGCGGAAGAGTAGGTGGTGTAACGCTCTTCTTTCAGCGCCTTGACCATATTCTCCAGCACCTGCGGCGGGATCGACGCCACCTTCTCCGGGAAGTGACGGGTAATCAGATACAGCCGCGTCGCATCCTGCACCAGCGGATCGAAATAATTCTGCGTCCACCAGGCGCTGTCATACGCCTTGCTCAGTTGCTGCCAGCTCGGTTGCAGCAACGCGGCGGCTTCGTCGTCCATCTTCAACAGGCGGTAGGAAGAAGCCAGATACAGCGCGCTCAGATCGGTTTTCCACCCTTCGCCATAGCGTTTTTGCAGCGTATCCTGCACCGCCGCCAGCGAGTTGGTGGTCACTTCGCCCTGCAGCGTCAGCAGGTAAACCGCCCAGCTGCGCAGGCGCAGCAGATACAGATCGTCGAATCCGCTGGCCGCCAGCTCGCGCAACGCGCCGTTGGCCTCGTCCAGCATGCCTTCCGGCAGGGCGTAGCCCGCCGCTTTGGCTTTGAGCAGATATTGCACTACGTAAGGCGTGACGAAAGGATCGGCATCCGGCGACGAACGCCAGGCGCCGATCGCCCCGCTGTCGTTCTGGCGCGCGCGCAGCACGCCAAGCAGGTTGCGCAGCTGCTTGCTGACTTCCGCCTGGCTCAGGCTGCTTTTCATCTCTGGGTGGCGGCTCTGCAGCATCAGCGGAATGGAGCGGCTGACGATCTGCTCGGAACAGTAATACGGGTAATCCGCCAGGTATTGTGCCAGCCCGCTGGTCAGCACCAGCGGCGAATTCGACACCGCCGCCCGGCGCTGCGCGAAAGCGTCGAACATCTGGCGCAGGCCATCGACGTTCTGGCTGCTGCCGCTCATACGCCCCATCACCGACTGGGTGCGGTACGGCGCCGCCGGCCGCACCGAGGTGCTGACGGTGCGGCGGCTGGCCTGATCGCCGTAACGGGCGTCGAACACCAGCGGCGCATCGCCCAACGCGGATTTGGCGCGCAGGCGGAAAGCGATCACGCCTTCGCGTTTTTCCGCCAGCGTCAGGCTTTGCGTCGCGCTGCCCACCACCTCCAACTGCGGCGGCGGCGTCAACAGAACGTTGATGGCCACCGACTGGCCGTTCAGCCCTTCGAGGTTGTTGCTGACGCCCACGCTGACGTCGAACTCGTCACCCGGCGCCACCATCGCCGGCACGTTCGGCGTCATGATGAAATTGTCGCGCACCGTGGCGGCGGTTTGCGCCTTGCCGATTTTCTCCGGGGTCACCGAAATCGCCATCACGCGGATCTTGCCGTTGAAGTAGTCCGGCACCGGGTAGACGAACTGCTTCTCGCCGCTGACCTCGGTAATGCCGGACCAATAGGCCACCGGCTTGTCGCGCTTGCGCTTGAACGGGTTGAGGTTGAGATCCAGCCCCTCGCCCGCATCGCCGCCCGGCGCCGCGGTCAGCGCCATCAGCTTGCTGAACTCCGGCAGGATCAGATCGAGGATCTGCGAGCTGCTCACGTTCAGTTCGCGCTTGCTGAAGAAGAACTCCAGCGGATCCTTCAGGCGGTAGCGCGCCACCTGCAGAATGCCCTCATCGACGGCGAACAGCGCCACCTGCTGCGGCGCGTCGGTCTTGACCGTCATCGTCAGGTTTTCACCCGGCTTGATGACCTCCGGCGCCGTCACCTCGAGGCTGTTTTGCCGCGCCTTGGTGCTGATCTTGAACGGCATCACGCCATAGCTCAGCGGGCTCATGAAGATTTCGCTGGAGTTGATGTCGCGCACGAACTGCACGTTGATGTAGCCGTTGCCCTCCATGCCGGCCGGCACGCGGATCTTCTGCACCGAGCTGGTGGTGTCGGTGTGGAACCACTGCCAGGCGTAAACCCTGTCCTTCTCGATGGTGATCAAGCCGCTGCCGGTATAAGGCGCGTTGATCGCCACCTCGATCTCTTCGCCCGGCTGGTATTCCGCCTGGTTCAGTTTCAGCTTCAGTTCGGCGTTGCGATCCAGCGAACGGCTCAGGTTGGCGTTGCCGGCCACGCTGTAGGCGACGCGGTTGAGCGTCTTGCCCTGCGCATCTTCAATCACCAGCACGAAGTCGCCCGGCTTATCGGTCGCCAGCCGCAGATCCGCGCCCTGCCCGCTCAGCGCCAGCGGCTGTTCCGACAGCTGCACTTCCTTCATCTTCGACTGGTATTTGTAAACGCCCGAATCCTGTTTGGTCAGCACCGAAATGTATTTCTGCTCGATCAATACCTGCTTCAGGTTCGGCAGGGCGATCTGTTTCAGGTCCGGATCGATGGCGATCACGTTCAGATGCCGCTCCGCGTCGCGGTTGATGTAGCCCAGATCGCCGTCCGCCTTCACCCCGATCAGGTAATCGTAAGGCGAAACCAGCGTGCGGGCGGTCGCCGCCACCGAGCGCCCGCCGCCGGCGACGAACGCCTCCGACAGCAGCTGCAGCTGATAAGTGGCGTCGGCGTAGGATTTCAGATCGAGCGGGATATCGGCCGCGCCGTGCTCATCGGTGGTGCGATCTTCCAGCTCGGTTTCGAACCCGTCGCTGTTTTGCCGATTTTCATAGAACGCATAATCCGGGAAGCGATCGAAGCTCGGATACATCGGCCGCAGCGTCAGCCTGGTGCTCACGCGGCGATCCTGCGCCGGGGTGCCGAACAGGTTCTGCACATCGATGCTGGCCTTCAGCTCGGACGGTTTGACCCAGCCTTGCTGGCGGTTCGGCGTCAGCGCCAGCTTCACTTTCAGCTGATCCGGTTCGAACTCCTTCACATTGACCGCGGTATGGCCGAGCAGCGTGGAGGTATCGTTGTTTTTGCCGATCAGATACAGATAGACGTTCCACTCGCCGGTAGGCGAGTTTTCATCGGTGGTATAGCTCAGCTCATTGAAACCGCTGGCGCCCAGCGTCAGCGGCACGGTGGTCATCAGCTTGTCGCGCGGATCGCGGATTTCGGCGCGCACCGGCACGCCGGCCAGGCCAACGCCCCAGTCGGCGGCGCGGGTGATCAGGCCGATGTTAAAGGTATCCCCCGGCCGATAAACGCCGCGATCGGAGAACAGGTAACTGCTGAGCGTGCGCGGATCGGTCGGCGTTTGTTCACCGGCGACGTCGAAGCGCGAGAAGTCCAGCCCGCGATCGTTATAGCTGCCGGTCGGCAGGAAGGAGACATCCCCCTCCTTTTCCACCAGGAACATCACCGGCTGGCGCTCGTTGGTGTACACGTCGAGCGCCGGGAAACGCACGTGGCCGTCGGCTCCGGTGATTTGGCTGAGCAGCGTCACGCCATTTTTGGCCACCACCGACACGTTGGCGCCGCTGACCGGCGCGCCGCTTTGAATCGACTGCACAAAGACGTCGCGCGTCTTATCCTGCGAGCTCTTGGCGACGATGCCCAGATCGGTCACCACCACAAAGCGCGAATCGCCGACGTCGGGCTGATCTTCCCCGGTATTCTCGTCCGGTTCCTGTTCTGGCTCGGCGCCCGCCTCTTCCGCCGCCGGTTTCCGGTTCGGCTGCCATTCGGACAGCGTCAGCAGGAATACTCCGCGATGGGAACTGGCGTTGGTGGAGAGATAGCGGGAAAGATCGATGCCCTGATAGTTCACTTCCCCCGGCCGCTCGTTGTTGAGCGCCGTCTGGTATTTGAAATGCTCGGTGAAATACTCGTCGTTGAGCCGGTTGAATTCCGTGGACGAGTATTCCCGGCTTTTGAAGGAGACGATGTGCTGCAGCTGGCTCGGGATCACCCGCTTGATGTCCAGCCGCAGGCCCGCCACGTTGCGCGCCGCCACGCTGATCTGTTTGTCGCCGTTGACCGACAGCAGCGAGCCTGCGGACATGAACTGCAGCGATTTCGGGAACTCCGGCACTTCGACCACCCGGTAAACCTTCTTCGGCATTTTGTAACCGCCGACGGAGACCAGCTGGTTGTCTATCTCGATCAGCACGAAGCGGTGCGCCGGGGCTTCGAAACGGAAGCTGAACTGCGGCTGGTAGGCCTCTTCCGCCTCGTTAAGCGTCAATGGCAGTGGCGTCGCCTGCGCCAGCACGTTTTTGCCGACGCTGTCGACCGTCCATTGATAGAAATCTTCAGCATCGTTGGCGGTCTCGGCATCGCTCGGATCGTGCTGCGGCAGCAGCCAGGCTTTGGTGGCCCGCGCCAGCTCTTTATCCTTCACCGCATCGCTGAAGCCGACCACCAGCGCACGCTGCCCTTGGCCGCCGTCGGTATCCACCACCTGGGCGCTGGCGTCGCTCAGCGCCAGGCTGTACAGCGTCGGTACTTTGACCCAGTTGCTTTTCGCCTCTTCGACCGCATTGCCGGCCGCCGTCGATTTAACGCCCTTGCCGACGGTCAGATGCACTGCGCCGCCCTGATCCAGCGCCTGCAGCGGCTCGGAATGCACCCAGGCGTTCAGTTTTTTCTCGTCATAGACCAGGGAGAAGTTCAGCTTTTTCTCGGAGGAAGCGCTGCCCTCCTTCAATCCCAGCGAAATCTGTTTTTCAAAGCTGGCGACGTCGACCGGCGCATTGAACTGCAAATTGAAAATCGCGCTGCGTTTCTGCGCATCTTGCGGATCGCGGTAATACTCGGCCTGCCCCAGGCGGTAATCGAACGCGGGCACGGTGAAGGCATAGCGGGTTTTGGCGAGCTTGACCTGCGGCGCCAGCAAGGTGGCGGGCTCGAGGGTTACGTCATATTTCGCGCCCATCGGCAGCGGTTTTTTCGGCGTGAACACCAGCGTCGACTCATTGCGCCACGCCCACTGCCCTTCCGCAGCCGGTTTGAGGATGATGCCGGCGCTCACGGTTTTACCCACCGCGCTTATTGCCGCGGCCGAGCCGCTGAAGGTCAGGCTCACCGTTTGCGGCGCCTGCCGGGCGGCGGCGTAGTCTATCGGCTCGGGGTTGGCCAACTCGGCGCTGATCTCCTGAACCGCCATCGGCGCCGGTTCGATGGGCTGGGGCCGGTTTTGCCACCAGTGCCAGCCGTAAAACGCGCCGCCTGCGGCGCCAGCCAACAGCAGCAGGCCTAGACCAATCGCTTTCGGGTGTTTATCCACGCCGCTTTCGAGCCGCAAAAAACCGCGCGGCAGCGCAGCCCACCAGGCCGGCACACGCCAGCTGAGGTTGCCGACCAGCGGTCTCAGCAACCGCCCCAACAGCGACAAAATCCCGCCCAGCAGGCGGCAAACGCCCTTAACCAGGGTAAAAGGCAAACGCAGGATAAACCTTAATAAATCCATTATTGCAGCACCTCATCATCCTAATGCAGCCCCCGGTCAACCGCCGCGGTTCAACCGAGCCGAAAGACGCCTTCGGCTCTCCTGCCCGGCATCCGCGCGAGTACTCTACACTGCCGGGCGGCAAAAATCTGCGCACCGCCGGCGAATTACGGCGCTTTATTCAACATCAAATCCAGCTGTTGCAGCAGCACCAGCAGCGGCAGGCTGCTCGGTTCACGATCTTTCAACGCCTCTTCGAAATAAGGCGTAATGGCGAAGCGCGTCGGCAGCGGCGCTTCGGCGTCCAGCAACGCATACATGCGCGGCAAGAACACCCACTGCAGCCAGGCTTCGGCCGACATGCTGTCGATGCAGAACGGCTCGGTGCTGGAGAAGGCCTCATGATCAGGCGGCGCGGCCTGCCACAGCGCCAGATCGCGCATGGATTGTTCAATCGCCTGCAAACTGCGGCGCACCTGGTTATGTATACTCATCTGCATTCCCGATCTCTTTTCATCATGGTATTCAGCGCGCTGGCTGAAAGGCGGCAAAGCATAGCATTTTTATAGCCCAAATTCGGCGCGTCTGAGACAGCCCGCCGTTTTTATCTGGTGGCGTCCGCCGCCGCGCGGCACAATAGGCCCACCGAATTCACCACACAGATAAAGATTCATGTCCGTAATAACAGAGAAAAAAAACCACGCGACGCCCGGTAAGGCCATGCTGGCTTCGGTCACCGGTTACGCCATGGACGGGTTTGACCTGCTGATCCTCGGCTTTATGCTGCCGGCCATCAGCAGCGAATTAGGATTAACCTCATCGGCCGCCGGTTCGCTGGTCACCTGGACGCTGATCGGCGCGGTGCTGGGCGGCGTGATCTTCGGCCACCTCAGCGATCGCTTCGGCCGAATCCGGGTGCTCACGATCACCATCCTGATGTTTTCCCTGTTCACCGGCCTGTGCGCCGTGGCGCAAGGATATTGGGATCTGCTGGCCTATCGCACCCTGGCGGGCATCGGGCTGGGCGGCGAATTCGGCATCGGCATGGCGCTGATCGCCGAAGCCTGGCCGGCGGAGAAGCGCAACCGCGCTTCGGCTTACGTCGGCATGGGCTGGCAGTTGGGCGTGCTGGCGGCCGCCTTCCTGACGCCGCTGCTGCTGGAACACATCGGCTGGCGCGGCATGTTTTTGGTCGGCCTGCTGCCGGCGCTGGCGTCATTCCTGATCCGCCGCACTCTGGGCGAACCGGAGGAATTCGTACGGCAGAAAGACGCTGGGCAATCGCTCTCCTTCCTGCAGCGTTTGCGCCTGCTGTTTAAGGATCGCACCACCAGCAAGGCCAGCATCGGCATCTTCATTCTCTGTTCGGTACAGAACTTCGGCTACTACGGCCTGATGATCTGGATGCCGACTTACCTGGCGAAAAACTTCGGCTTCTCGCTCACCAAGTCAGGCCTGTGGACGGCGGTGACGGTGGTCGGCATGACGTTCGGCATCTGGCTGTTTGGCGTGCTGGCCGACCGCTTTCCCCGCTGGAAGATCTTCGTGCTGTATCAGGTCGGCGCCGTGGTGATGGTGATCGGTTACGCCCAGTTGAGCGACCCGACGCTGATGCTGTTCGCCGGCGCCGTGATGGGCATGTTCGTCAACGGCATGATAGGCGGCTACGGCGCGTTAATTTCCGATACCTACCCGGTGCAGGCGCGCGCCACCGCGCAGAACATCCTGTTCAATCTCGGGCGCGGCGTCGGCGGCCTGGGGCCATTGGTAATCGGTGCGCTGGTGACGCAGGTGTCGTTTACCGCGGCCATCAGCCTGCTGGCGGCGATTTACCTGCTAGATATCTACGCCACGCTGTTCCTGCTGCCGAAAAAACAGGGCGCAGGCGATACGCTGGGCGCGATTGGTTAACGCTGAAGAGGGATTAAGGCAGAGCCGCACGCGCGGCGGAATGGAACAAAAAGTTGGGGGCACTGCGTTAACAGTGCCCCCGGTTCGTTTTATAGCCATCCCGCTACACAGCGTGCTCCCTGCTCAATCCTTGAAAACTTTTCCTGCGGCCATCCTGACCAAGTGGTCCTTGCATCATCCTGCAGCATCGTCCTGACGCGGTTCCTCAGCCTTCCTGACCCGCCGACAGTCCTGTGCCGGCTCTCAATCTCCGTCCTGGAGGTGTCCCTGGTTTCTATCCTGAAACATCCTGGGCATCTCCTGACGCCATCCTTCGCTCTTGCCTGAGCGCATCCCTTTCTTCTTCCTGAAGCTGCATCATCCTGATGCTTTCCTGCTCCGCCGGTTCCGTTCCGGTAACGATAAGATCGCTTAAATTCCCCGGAATCACAAGGGTTTGGGAGGTGTCTCACACTAAATTAAGCCTAAGAGTTATCCTAAAGAAATTCTAACCAATTGATCTGGATAACAATAATCTCATCGCCTGGAGAAAGGCGGGAAAAATTAAGAGCGATCTCTCACAGCCCGTGTGAGAGATCTCGCACACGGGTGACGGCGAATCCGTCGCCATTCAGTCCAGCACCGGGCGCAGCGCATCGAGGAAATTCCCCAGCGTCGCCGCCAGCAGGGTACGCTTATCGCTGCCGAACTGTTCCAGCACCACGTTGCCGCTGACGTTGCACAACGACACCATCGTCATCTCGGATTCGGTGGTCGCCAGGAACAGCGTTGGCGGCAGCTTGAGGCGCTTTTGCGTCACCAGATGGCCGATCAGGTTCTCCTGCAGGCGGATAAAATCCTCTTCGCTCCAGACCTGCAGCAGGCTCAGACGATGCTCGCCGAACTGCGCGCTCATGTCGCCGGCGTATTGCTGCGTGTAGAAACGGTGCGCGTCCGGCTGCAAACGCAGCTCCAGCGCGGCTTCTACCTTTTCCAACGTCGCCGCCGGTTCGAAAGGCTGTGGCAACCACAACACTTCGTCCTCGCGGTTCTCCACGATGCAGGGCGACGGCACGCCGTACAGCGCCTGGCTGGCCGGCGCGTGGCCGCGCTCTTGCTGCCACAACTCGACATAGCGTTGAGTGAATTCACGCAGAGCGTGCGATACATCATGGTCCATATTCTTTCCCGCATACGTTAAACTGACGGCCATTGTACCTATCTCTGACCAAGGTGACAGCAGATGTCCTCATATCAAGACCACCAGGCCCTGTCGGGGCTGACGCTGGGCAAACCCACCGCCTACCGCGATCGCTACGACGCCTCGCTGCTGCAGGCGGTGCCGCGCAGCATGAACCGCGAGCCGCTGGGGCTGTACCCCGATAACCTCCCCTTCCACGGTGCGGACATCTGGACGCTGTACGAGCTCTCCTGGCTGAACGCCAACGGGCTGCCGCAGGTGGCGGTCGGTGAAATCAGCCTCAACGCCGACAGCCTGAACCTGATCGAATCGAAAAGCTTCAAGCTGTATCTCAACAGCTTCAACCAAACCCCGTTCGCCGATTGGGAAACGGTGCGCAGCACGCTGCAGCGCGATCTGTCCGCCTGCGCCCAGGGCGAGGTGAGCGTCACCCTGTTCAGCGTCGAGCAGTTGGAAGGCACGCCGATCGCCCGCCTGGCCGGCGACTGCATCGATCAGCAGGATATCCGCATCGACAATTATGAGTTCAACGCCGACTACCTGCTGAACGCCGCCGGTGAAGAGGTGGTGGAAGAGCAATTGGTCAGCCACCTGCTGAAGTCCAACTGCCTGATCACCCATCAACCAGACTGGGGCTCGGTGCAGATAAGCTACCGCGGCGGCAAGATCGATCGCGAAGCGCTACTGCGCTATCTGGTCTCCTTCCGCCACCACAACGAATTCCACGAGCAGTGCGTCGAGCGCATCTTTAACGATTTGATGCGCTACTGCCGGCCGCAAAGCCTGACGGTTTACGCCCGCTACACCCGCCGCGGCGGGCTGGATATCAACCCGTGGCGCAGCAACGTCGAATTCGCTCCCGAACGCGGCCGCCTGGCGCGCCAATAAGTGCGAAACATTGCTCAACAACTGAGCTAACGAGCGGTTTATGTTGGTAAAAGCGCAGGGACGGCGGTAAGGTTAAAACGAGGCTGCGGCCGGTCGGAGCGCCCGCTGCGCCGCAGCACGCCAACCATAACGAGATGCTGTTTTGCTGCGTATGGATTACTACCGCCCCGCACCGGGTGCAAAGGAGTTACCTTGATTACACACATCAGCCCGCTTGGCTCTATGGATTTATTGTCGCAGCTGGAAGTAGACATGCTGAAGCGTACCGCCAGCAGCGACCTGTACCGCCTGTTCCGCAACTGTTCGCTGGCCGTGTTGAACTCCGGCAGCCAAACCGACAACAGCAAGCAGCTGCTGTCACGCTATGAAACCTTCGACATCAACGTGCTGCGCCGCGAACGCGGGGTGAAGCTGGAGCTGGTCAATCCGCCGGAGGAGGCGTTCGTCGACGGCCGCATCATCCGCTCGCTGCAGGCCAACCTGTTCGCCGTACTGCGCGACATCCTGTTCGTACACGGCCAAATCGCCAGCGCCGGCCGTTTCCAGCACCTGAACCTGGAAAACTCGGCCCATATCACCAACCTGGTATTCTCGATCCTGCGCAATGCACGCACGCTGCATCTGGATGAAGATCCCAATATGGTGGTGTGCTGGGGCGGCCACTCGATCAACGAGAACGAATACCTGTACGCGCGCAAGGTCGGCAGCCAGCTGGGCCTGCGCGAGCTGAACATCTGCACCGGCTGCGGGCCGGGCGCGATGGAAGCGCCGATGAAAGGCGCGGCGGTCGGTCACGCGCAGCAGCGTTACCGCAACAGCCGCTTCATCGGCATGACCGAGCCGTCGATCATCGCCGCCGAGCCGCCAAACCCGCTGGTGAACGAGCTGGTGATCATGCCGGACATCGAAAAGCGCCTGGAAGCCTTCGTGCGCATCGCGCACGGCATCATCATCTTCCCGGGCGGCGTCGGCACCGCCGAAGAGCTGCTGTACCTGCTGGGTATTCTGATGAACCCGGAGAACAGCGAACAGGTGCTGCCGCTGATCCTGACCGGGCCGAAAGAGAGCGCCGATTACTTCCGCGTGCTGGACGAGTTCATCATGAACACGCTGGGCGATGCCGCGCGCCGTCACTACACCATCATCATCGACGATCCGGCGGAAGTGGCGCGGCAGATGAAGAAAGCCATGCCGCTGGTGAAGGAAAACCGCCGCAACACCGGCGACGCCTACAGCTTCAACTGGTCGATCCGCATCGCGCCGGATCTGCAGCTGCCGTTCGAGCCGACCCACGAGAACATGGCGAACCTCAACCTGTATCCGAACCAGCCGCCGGAGCAATTGGCCGCCGCGCTACGCCGCGCGTTCTCCGGCATCGTGGCCGGCAACGTGAAGGAAAACGGCATCCACGCCATCGAGCAGTTCGGCCCGTACAAGCTGCACGGCGAGCCGCAGATGATGAAACAGATGGACAGCCTGCTGCAGGGCTTTGTCGCCCAGCACCGCATGAAGCTGCCGGGCAGCGCCTATGTGCCCTGCTACGAAATCGTCGCCTGACCCTCAATCCCGGGCGGCGTAACGGCCGCCCCGTTTTTTGACCTTGCCGCCCATGATGATACACCTACTGATTGTCGACGCCCTGAACCTCATCCGCCGCATTCACGCCGTGCAGGGTTCCCCTTGTGTCAACGCCTGCCGCCACGCGCTGCAGCAGTTGATCCAGCACAGCCGCCCGACCCACGCGGTGGCGGTCTTCGACGAGGACGATCGCCGCGACAGCTGGCGTCACCAAATTCTGCCGGACTACAAGGCCGGGCGTTCGCCGATGCCGGAAAACCTGCAGCAGGAGATGCCGCAGCTGCGCGAGGCCTTCGCCGAACTGGGCGTCGCCAGCTGGCATTCTCCCGGCAACGAGGCGGACGATCTGGCGGCCACGCTGGCGGCGAAGGTCGCCGGCGGCGGCCACCAGGTGACCATCGTCTCCACCGACAAAGGCTACTGCCAGCTTTTGGCGCCGAACGTGCAGATCCGCGATTACTTCCAGAAACGCTGGCTGGATATGCCTTTCGTGCAACAGGAATTCGGCGTGCAGCCGCAGCAGCTGCCGGACTATTGGGGGCTGGCGGGGATCGGCAGCAGCAAGATCCCCGGCGTGGCCGGTATCGGGCCGAAAACCGCCGTGCTGCTGTTGCAGCAGTCGGGCAGCCTGGACGGGCTCTATCAGCAGCTGGAACAGGTGCCGGAGAAATGGCGCGGCAAGCTGGAGCAACACCGCGAGCTGGCCTACGTCAGCAAACAAGTCGCCACGCTGCGCACCGATCTGTCGCTGGACGGCAACCTGCAGCAGCTGCGCCTGCCGATACCATAAGGGCGCTGCAAGCAGCGCCCTTCATCAGGCTTAACGCGATTAATCGCGCTCGTCGCGACGCCCTGGCACCGCCGACCACATGCGGCGCACGTGTACGGTGATCTCTTCGCGGTCGTGATACAGCTGCTTGGCATGCACTTCGACGCTGACGCCGGCAGCACCCAGCGCTTCGCGGATGCTCATCAGGTTCTGCGACACTTCCTCGTAGCGCTTTTTCATCGGCAGCTTGAGGTTAAAAATCGCTTCGCGGCACCAGCCTTTCACCAACCACTGGATCATCAGGCTGGTTACCTTCGCCGGCTTCTCCACCATGTCGCACACCAGCCAGTAGATCTTGCTGCTGTTCGGCTCGAACTTGAAGCCGTCGGCGCGGTGGTGCGTCACCTGGCCGGTTTCCATCAGGCTCGGCGCCATCGGGCCGTTATCCACCGAATGCACCATCATGCTGCGTTTCACCAACTGATAGGTCCAGCCGCCCGGGCAGGCCCCCAGATCGACCGCGTGCATGCCGCTGGCCAGGCGTTCGTCCCACTCGTCGGCGGGGATGAACACGTGGAACGCTTCTTCCAGCTTCAGCGTCGAACGGCTCGGCGCATCGGCCGGGAAGCGCAGACGCGGAATGCCCATGTAGAACGGCGAGTTGTTGTTGCTGTAGGAGTAACCGACGTAGCAGCAGCCCGGCGCGATGAAGAACACGTGCACCACCGGGCGAGTGGGGTTCTCGCGCGCCATCAGCACCTTCTGCTCGCGCATCGCGGCGCGCAGCGGCACCGTCAGCTTGCGGCAGAACTTCATCAGCTCTTTGCTTTCGTTGGTGTCCGGCACTTCCACCCGCAGCTCGCCGCCGCGGTCAACCACGCCGATCAGCATGCCGACGATCGGCGATACCCGATCTTCCGGCGGCAGATCGCGCAGCAGCTCACCCACCACGATCATCTGGCGGGCGAAAATCAGTTCGCGGAACGGAATTTCCCGCGCCAGGCGATCGGCATCGTCCGGCTGATAGCATTCGAACAGCACGTAACCGCTGTGCTCTTTTACCCGCGCAAAACCGAAAATCTCCCGCTGGGCGGCTTTGTCGGTGATCTCCGCCGCACACTCTTTTTCAAAGCCAGGGCGGCAGTACAACGCAATCTTATTCATGGCGCTCGGCCTTTTTCCTCAGACGCAAAGCGCCAATCAACATCAATATCCAGCCGATCAGGAAGCACACGCCGCCAACCGGCGTGATGTATACCCAGACCTTCAGGTGCGACAGCGCCAGGCAATAGAGGCTGCCGCTGAACAACACGGTGCCGAACGCCAACAGCGCTCCGCTCCAGTAAAACCACAGGCTCACGCGGCGCTGCATCGCGACCGCCAGCGCCAGGATGGCCAGGGTGTGGAACCCCTGATACTCCAGCCCGGTGCGGATCCAGGCCATTTCGTTGGCGCCGAGCGTGCCGCTTAATACATGCGCGCCGAATGCGCCCAACGCGACAAACACAAAGCCGCTGATAGCGGCGAAAACCAGCATGGAACGGCTGCTCATCGTGATTTATCCCATTTAAAATCACCGGCCGCGGCAAGGCGGCGGCCGGTCTTATTGTTCGTAGCGGAAGCGGAACTTCTCTTGTTCGCTGGCGGCGCGCGCCAGGATCCACTGCCGGAAGGCGGCTATTTTACCCAGTTCTGCCTGGCTGTCATGACATACCAGATAAAAAGCGTTTTTACTGACCAGCACATCGTTGAACGGGCACACCAGGCGACCGGCTTCGATCTCGGTTTGCGCCATCACATTGTTCACCAGCGCCACGCCCTGGCCGTGCACCGCCGCCTGCACCACCATCGCGCTATGGCTGAAGATCGGCCCCTGCTGCACATTGATGTGCTGCAACCCCAGCTGGCGCGTATAGGCCAGCCAGTCGCGGCGTGAAACGTCATGCAGCAGCGTATGATAAGCCAGATCCTCTGCGGTTTTCAGCGGATGATCGCCGGTCAGCAGGCTCGGCGAACACACCGGCAGCAGATATTCCGCATACAGGCGCTCGGCGCGCAGCCCCGGCCAGTTGCCGCGGCCGTAGAAAATCGCCACGTCGACGTCGTCCGCCAGCTTGTCTTCTTCGCGATCCACCGCCTGGATGCGCACGTCGATCCCCGGATAAGCTGAGTTAAAGCCGGACAGGCGCGGCACCAGCCACTGAATGGCGAAGCTCGGCGGCAAACTGACGGTCAATGCCCCCTTGGCGCTGCGCGCCTGCAGCTTGCGCGTCGCCTCGTTGATCGAAGAGAAGATCTCCTTGATATCGAGGTAGTAACTTTGCCCCTCTTCGGTCAGCAGCAGCGAGCGGTTACGCCGGCGAAACAGCTTCAGCCCGAGGAAGTCCTCCAGCGACTTGATCTGGTGGCTCACCGCGGCCTGGGTCACGAACAACTCTTCCGCCGCCTTGGTGAAACTCAGGTGGCGAGCGGCCGCATCGAACACGCGCAGCGCATTGAGGGGAGGTAAGCGTTTAGACATTAAATTAGCTACTTTTGTGTAACATTAATCCGAATGATTCGGCGCCGAAAATCGGGCGGCTTTGTGTGGCAAGCCATCGGTAAACGCTAACGGCGTATTGCCATTAGTTTTTTTAATCCGAGCCATTATAATTTGTCCGTTGAGGATGCGCCAGCAAATACCTATAGTGGCGGCACTTCCCGGGCCGGAACGAAAAGGGAGTGGGTGTCGAGGACGCCGATGAACTTTTGGCTTGTGGTTGTGATGTTGTGTTTGCAAATTGTCCGGCGATTCCGGACATGGTAGCTAGGCTACTGTTTTTTCACTTCCTGTACATTTACCCTGTCTGTCCATAGTGATTTTATACAGCACCGCAAAACTTGCGGTGCTTTTTTTTTGCCTGACGGTTACTGGTTGCTTTCAACCATCTCTTTCACATCGGCGCGGTTGATCTGCTGCTCGACGCCGTTGGCGTCTTTATAGCTGATCATGCCGGTATCGTTGTCCACTTTAGGCTTGCCGTCAGCGACAATGGTGCGTCCGTCATTGGTATGCATCACGTAGTTGCTGGAACAGGCGGCCAGGGTGAACGTAAGCATCAGGGCAGAGAGAACTGCGGCTGTTTTCTTCATTGAGGACTCCTTTTTAGTTTTAAATGCTGATAAATACCTTTTATGTGTATAGATGCGATTAATAAGCGCACATTTAATAGCATAACAAACTTTCCCAATTTTGCCAGGCGATAAGTCCTAATAGGCAGGATCGCTTGTCTCCGGCGGCAAAATAGGACAGGATCACCCATCGACTCAAGCCAGTGACAATCAGGGTATGACGCCTTTTAACCCCAGCCTTTTTCGCCAACAGTTTCCCGCGCTCGCGCAGGACGGCATCTATCTGGACAGCGCCGCCACCGCGTTAAAACCGCAGGCGGTGATCGACGCCACGCAGCAATTTTATCGCGATGACGCCGCCACCGTGCACCGCAGCCAGCATCGGGCGGCGCAGGATCTGACCGCCCGCTTCGAGCAGGCGCGCGGCCAGGTGGCGCAGCTGATCAATGCGCCGTCGGCCGACGACATCGTCTGGACGCGCGGCACCACCGAAGCGATCAACCTGGTGGCGCAGAGCTACCTGCGTCCGCGTCTGCAGCCGGGCGATGAAATCCTGGTGAGCGAAGCGGAACACCACGCCAACCTGATCCCCTGGCTGATGGTGGCGGAACAAACCGGCGCGCGGGTGGTGAAACTGCCGATCGGCGCCGATCGGTTGCCGGATTTGACGCAGCTGCCCACCCTGCTCAACGACAAAACCCACCTGTTGGCGCTGGGGCAAATGTCCAACGTCACCGGCGGCTGCCCGGATCTGGCGCCGGCGATCGCGATGGCGCATGCCGCCGGCGCACGCGTGATGATCGACGGCGCACAGGGCGTGGTTCACGGCCCGGCCGACGTACGGCTGCTCGACATCGACTTCTACGCCTTTTCCGGCCACAAGCTGTATGGCCCGACTGGCATCGGCGCGCTGTACGGCAAAGCCGAGCTGCTGGCGCAGATGGCACCCTGGCAAGGCGGCGGCAAGATGCTGACCCAGGCATCGTTCGACGGCTTTGCCCCGCAAAAGCCGCCGCATCGCTTCGAAGCCGGCACGCCAAATATCGCCGGCGTGCTGGGGTTGGCCGCGGCGCTCACCTGGCTCAGCGAGCAGGACATGGCGGCGGCGGAGCGCTACAGCCGCGAGCTGGCGGACCAGGCGGAACAGCGGCTGGCACAGTTGCCGGGCTTTCGCAGCTTCCGCAGCTCCGGCTCCAGCCTGCTGGCGTTCGACATCGCCGGCGTACACCACAGCGACATCGTCACCCTGCTGGCGGAGCAAGGCATTGCGCTGCGCGCCGGCCAACACTGCGCGCAGCCGCTGATGGCGGCGTTGGGCGTCAGCGGCACGCTGCGCGCGTCGTTCGCCCCCTACAATACGCAACAGGACGTCGATACGCTGGTCAGCGCGTTGACTCACGCCCTCGATCTGCTGGCCGACTGACTTGATTCCCGGAGACGCTATGCTCGCCCCCCATCCTTTTGGCCGAGAGGTCACCGCCGAGGCGTTGATCGCCACCTTCAGCACGCTGAAACAGTGGGAAGATCGCTACCGCCAGCTGATTATGCTCGCGAAACGGCTGCCGCCGCTGCCGGAGGCCCTGCGCAGTGAAGAAATGGCGTTGAGCGGCTGTGAAAACCGCGTCTGGTTGGGGCACCAGTTGCTGGAAGACGGCACGCTGCACTTCTATGGCGACAGCGAAGGCCGCATCGTGCGCGGCCTGCTGGCGGTGCTGCTGACCGAAGTGGAAGGGAAAACGCCGCAGCAGATCGCCGCATTGGATCCGCTGGCACTGTTCGACCGGTTAGCGCTGCGCGCCCAGCTGAGCGCCACCCGCGCCGGCGGCCTGGCAGCGTTGGCCGCCGCCGTCAAGGCGATCGCCGCCCGTTACGCCTGACGCGCCGCCTTCGCCACCATCTTTTTCAGCGCGTGCGACACGGCGACGAAGCCGAAAGTAGCGGTGACCATGGTCGCCGCGCCGAATCCCGCGCTGCAGTCCATTCTTTTCGGCCCTTCCGCCGTGCTGCGTGAAGCGCACACCGAACCGTCCGGCTGCGGATAAACCAGCGGCTCGCTGGAGAAGACGCAGTCGATGCCCAGCTTGCCCTTACCGTTTTTCACCACGTTGAAATCGTGCTTCAGCCGCTCGCGCAGCTTGGCGGCCAGCGGATCCTGGATGGTTTTCGCCAGATCGGCCACTTCGATCTTGGTCGGGTCAATCTGCCCGCCGGCGCCGCCGGTGGTCACCACCGGGATCTTGAAGCGGCGGCAGTATGACAGCAACGCCGCCTTCGGCCGCACGCTGTCGATCGCGTCGATGACGTAGCTGAAGTTATGGTCCAGCAGCTCGGCGACGTTGTCCGGGGTGATGAAATCGTCGATGCAGGTCACCCGGCATTCCGGGTTAATCGCCAGGATACGCTCCGCCATCACCTCGGTTTTCGATTGCCCGACGTGTTGGCGCAACGCGTGGATCTGGCGGTTGGTATTGGTGACGCAAACATCATCCATGTCGATCAGGGTGATGGCGCCGATGCCGGTGCGCGCCAGCGCCTCAGCCGCCCAGGAACCCACGCCGCCGATGCCGATCACGCAGACGTGCGCCTGCGCGAACACCGCCAGCGCCTGCTGGCCGTACAACCGCGCCGTGCCGCCGAAACGCTGCAGATAGGCTTCCGAATAAGCTGTGCTCATAACGCTTTAATTACCTTCGTAATGCAAATGATAAGGGCCGGAAAATCCGGCCCTTGCGGGTCACTCTTTTCACGCCGTATGCGTTTAGCGGGTGGCCAGCAACGAACCGCCGCCGTTTGACTGATTGGCGCTGAACAGCTGACCGCCGCCGTTGTTCTTCAGCACCCAGACGCGGCCGTAGTGGTTGTAGTACCCCGCCGAGTGGCCGGCTTCCGGCCCGATACCCTGATACATGTCAAAATGCTGGCCCTTGATGGCGCCGCCCACGTCGAGCGCGACCATCAGACGCATCTCGTATTTTCCCGTGAATTTACCCTTGTTGTCCAGCAGCGGCACTTCGGCCAGCAGCGTGGTGCCCGCCGGGATCAGCGAACGGTCGGAAGCCACCGAGGCTTTGGCGATCAGCGGCACCGCGCTGGCACCTCTCACCGGCGCAAAAGCTTCCGGGCGGAAGAACACGAACGATGGGTTTTGCTCCAGCAGCTCACGCACCTCTGCGGCGCTGTGGGTATCCGCCCACTGACGGATCGCCTGCATCGACATGTCCGCCTTGGCCACTTCACCGCGATCGATCAGCACCTTGCCGATGCTGCGATAGGCGTGGCCGTTCTTGCCGCCGTAGCCGAAGAACACCAGCGGCTGGCCGTTGCCGTAGTCGACATAGCCGCTGCCCTGGACTTCCATCATGAAGTTGTCCATCAGCGAGTTGGTGTAAGCGATGATATAGCGATCGTCGAGCGCGCCGGAATAGATGCCCGCGCGATCCGGCAAGCGGCCCCTGCCCTTCGGCGGCATGCGGTACAGCGGATAGCGGAACTCGCCCTGTTGGGTATAGCGCGCCTGCACCACCGGCGTGTAGTAGCCGGTAAACTGCACGTTGCCGTAATTGTCGACGCCTTCCATCTGGTAAGCGCTGAGGCCGTACTGGCTCAGCATGCGCGTGTCAGCGCCGGACGCCATCCAATTTTGTACCGCCTGATAGGTGCCGTTGTTGCGGTTGAACAGCGAAGGCGACGCGTACTTGATCTCCATCAGCTGATCCGAATAATCCTTGGCGTTGACCGGCGAACCTTTGGCGTTGGGCTGATTGACCAGCTCCAGCGACTGATCCAGACGGCCGTCTTTATATTGCTGACCCCGATCGGTCGGCTTGGACGAACAGCCCGCCAACACCGCCACCATCAACCCGCCCAGCAGGTATTTGCCCCAACGTCCTTTCATCGCGCACACTCTCAAACTGATATGATCTACCGGCTGAACGATAACAAACGCTCATTGATAAAGGAATCGCTGCAAATAAAAAAAGCCGCACGGAGGATGGTGATGAAAAAGAAGGCAAATTGCGGGCAAATTCAGCAGAAAAACGGGTTTAGGCCAATAAAATGCAAAAAGGGTTTGCAACAAAACGCATGGAGAGTATAGTGCGCATCCATCGGACGCGGGGTGGAGCAGCCTGGTAGCTCGTCGGGCTCATAACCCGAAGGTCGTCGGTTCAAATCCGGCCCCCGCAACCAACCGATGCCGCAGCGGCGGTATTTTGCGTTTGGCTTCGATAACAAAGTATTACACGGACGCGGGGTGGAGCAGCCTGGTAGCTCGTCGGGCTCATAACCCGAAGGTCGTCGGTTCAAATCCGGCCCCCGCAACCAACCGAATGTCGTACCAGCGGCATAACATGCACGGTGGTTCGTAGTAATACAGCACCAAGACGGACGCGGGGTGGAGCAGCCTGGTAGCTCGTCGGGCTCATAACCCGAAGGTCGTCGGTTCAAATCCGGCCCCCGCAACCAATTTCGGTCATCCTCGATCAATTCTCGTATTTCACTCTCTGTTTTACCTCAGTCATCATTTTTTACGTTTTTCCACCACATTAGTGCTATCGCCATAGCCGATATCATCGCCGGCACCGCCGCCAGCAACAACAGGTCTGACGCCAGCCAATGTCGGGCGATCAATGCCGCTCCCAGGAGCGGGCCAAGCATCGACGCCCCCCGACCAATGCCCAACCCCCACCCCAGCCCGGTTGAACGCAAGAAGGTCGGGTAACCGCCCGCCGCCAACGTGTTCACCCCCGGCATACCGCCGACAACAAAAATACCTGTAATAAAAATGGCGCTGAAAAGCAGCAGTAGATTGCTCGGATCAACACCGATCGCCGCTATCGACACCGTGGCAACGGAAAAACCGGTGATAAGCACGCTGTAGGCGCCAAACTTGTCGATCAGACGCCCCAAGGCCAGCGTACCCAGCACCCCACCAAACTGTAACGTTCCGGTAGCCAGATTCGCCGTCTCCAACGTCAGGCCGGCGTCCCGCATTAAGGTGGGCAGCCAGTTGGCCAGAAAGTACAGATCGATAAGGTTCATAAAATTCACCAGCCACAACAGCAGCGTAAACGTCGTCCGCCGCTCCCGAAACAGATCCAGCACGCTCGCCTTGTCCGGTGTTGCTTCTGCCTGGCTGACCGAGAGATCGACCTCCCGCACTCGCTGTGACGGGAACATCTGCTGCAACAGCGCGCGAACCGCCCTCTCCTTCCCTCCGCATTTCAACAACCATTGTGCGGACTCGGGCAAATAGAACCACATAGCCAGCGCCAACAACATCGGCAACAGGCCGCCGAGCAGAAAGACGGCACGCCAGCCAAAGGGCGGGATCAGCGTGGCGGCTGCAATGCCGCCAAGCCCGCCGCCGATCGCAAAAAAGCAGGTGATTGCGGTGATATAGGTCGCGCGCTGACGGCTCGGGCTGTATTCAACAACCAGCGCAATACAGTTCGGCATCACGCCCCCCAACGCGATGCCCGCCACAAAGCGCAGCGCTAACAGTTGATCGACATTCTGCGCAAAAGCCGAACAGAGCGTAAACGCGCCAAAAACCAACGTCGCCAATAAAATGGCGGGCCTGCGGCCGATCCGATCGGCAAGCCAGCCCAACATGAAGGCGCCGATGGCGATGCCTGCCAGACCGGCGCTGAACACCGGGCCGAGCCGTGCGGTTTCCAGCCCCCACTCTTCCCGAATCGCCGGCCCGGCATACCCCATGGCCTGAATATCAAAGCCGTCGCACATCAGGCAAAGCGCGCACAAAACCAGCAAACGAATCTGGCGGCCGCGCGTGCCCACGTGGTCGATCATCGTTTGAATACCGTTTTTTCCTTCCAGGGTCTCTAGCGGCACGGAGCCTCCCATCAGTTCAGCAAAAACGAGTCGGGGCGTTTACGACATATCGCCATAAAATTTATTTTTTATAAAAATATAAATTTTATTAACTGTCAATCTGCCGTTCACGCAATCTTGTTGTCGGTCCGATTTTCTCTTGCAGGAGCAGTCTCAGGGTGAGAGTCTGGGGGTTGAGGGGGCAAATACGCAGCGGTGGATTTCAAGCGGCAACATCCCTCCCCCCGAGCGGGAGGTTGCCATGTGAGAAAATGATGAGGGCGTTTATCGGCTCGCCAGCGCGCCGCCGTTGGCGAAATAAGCCTTGATGCCCGCCAGAATCGACTCCGCCACCTGCTGCTGGAAATGGCTGGTGCGCAGCTTGCGCTCCTCTTCGATATTGCTGATAAACGCCGTCTCCACCAGGATCGACGGGATATCCGGCGCCTTTAACACCGCAAAACCGGCCTGATCGACGCGATTCTTGTGCAGCCGGTTGATTTTCCCCATCCGATTCAACACTTCCTTGCCGAACTTCAGGCTGTCGTTGATGGTCGCGGTCTGGATCAGATCGAACATGGTGTGGTCGAGATAACGGTCGCCGCTCTTGCTGACGCCGCCGATTTGGTCCGAGGCGTTCTGCGTCTGCGCCAGGAACTTGGCCGCCGAGCTGGTGGCGCCCTTGGTGGACAGCGCGAACACCGACGAACCGCGCGCGGCGCGGCTGGTGAAGGCGTCGGCGTGAATCGAAACGAACAAATCCGCGCGCTGCTTGCGCGCCTTGGCGACGCGCACCTTGAGCGGGATAAACACGTCTTCGTTGCGCGTCATGAATACTTTCATGTTCGGCTCGCGCTTGATCATGGCGCTCAGCTTGCGGGCAATCTGCAACACAATGTCTTTCTCGCGCGTCTTGTACTTGCCGATAGCGCCGGGATCTTCGCCGCCGTGGCCGGGATCCAGCATGATGACGATCGGCCGATCGCGCCCCGCCTTGCCGGCCTGCGGCGCTTCCGGCGGCAGCGTGCGCTCCAGATCGCCCTTGTTGTAATCTTCCAGTAACGCCAGCAGCGGATCATACTCCTCGCCGCCGCTGCTGCCCTTGGTCGGATAGAGATCCATCACCAGGCGATTGCGATACTCCGGCACCGGCGCCAGCGTGAAAATATGCGGGCTAACGCTCTGCTTGAGCTCCAGCACCAGCCGCACGGTATTCTGATCGAACTGGCCGACGCGCGCCTGCTTGAGATACGGATCGTCGGCGCGCACCTGCCCGGCGATGCCTTTCAGCACGCTGTTGAGGTGGACGCCTTCGATATCCACCACCACGCGATCGGGATTGGTCAGGGCAAACTGCTTGTATTTCAGCTCGACGTTGGATTCCAGCGTGACGCGGGTATAGGTGGAGGATGGCCAGACGCGCACGGCGATCACGTGCGATGACGCGGCGAAGCCCGTGCGACTCACACTCAGCAACCAGCTGGCGGCAACGCCCTGTAATAAACGACGGCGGCCCAGATTGTGATTAGAGTTTGGCATGCGGCTCCGGCAGTAATAGCTGTTTACAACAGATGAAAAAAACATCAATAAAATGGGGATGCCGAAAACTTTAACCAATCATTCCAGCCCTGTCATCAGAAAATCTTTTTATGGTTTTTCAATTTATTAACGATTTAGCGCCCTTAGCGCACTCTTCATGATGATTTCTCGCTTGCCATCGGCGCCATAAAAGAATAAAAATACAAAAATACCGTATAAATATGCAAAAGAGGTTTGTCGTGAAGGAACGTAGTACAGAGCTGGTGCAAGGATTCCGTCACTCAGTCCCCTATATCAACGCCCACCGCGGCAAAACGTTTGTCATCATGCTCGGCGGGGAAGCCATCGAACACGAGAATTTCTCCAACATCGTCAACGATATCGGGCTGCTGCATAGTCTGGGCATTCGCCTGGTGGTGGTTTACGGCGCGCGGCCGCAGATCGACGCTAACCTGGCGCAGCATAACTTTGAGCCGATCTACCACAAGCACACGCGCGTGACCGACGCCCATACGCTCGAACTGGTCAAGCAAGCCGCCGGTTTGTTGCAGCTCGACATCACCGCCCGGCTGTCGATGAGCCTCAACAATACGCCGCTGCAGGGCGCGCATATCAACGTGGTCAGCGGCAACTTCATCATCGCGCAACCGCTGGGCATCGATGACGGTATCGACTACTGTCACAGCGGCCGCATTCGCCGCATCGATGAAGACGCGATCCACCGCCAGCTCGGCAGCAACGCCATCGTGCTGATCGGCCCGGTCGCGGTTTCCGTTACCGGCGAGAGCTTCAACCTGACCTCGGAAGAAGTGGCCACCCAGCTGGCAATCAAGCTGAAAGCGGAAAAAATGATCGGCTTCTGCTCCTCGCAGGGCGTAACCGATGCGGAAGGCAACATCCTTTCCGAGCTGTTCCCCAACGACGCGCAAAAGCGCCTTGAAGAGCTGGAAGAAGGCGGCGATTACCATTCCGGCACCGTGCGCTTCCTGCGCGGCGCGGTGAAAGGCTGCCGCAGCGGCGTGCGCCGCAGCCACCTGATCAGCTATCAAGAGGACGGCGCGCTGGTGCAGGAGCTGTTCTCGCGCGACGGCATCGGCACCCAAATCGTGATGGAGAGTGCCGAACAGGTGCGTCGGGCGACGATCAACGACATCGGCGGCATCCTGGAGCTGATTCGGCCACTCGAGCAGCAGGGTATTCTGGTGCGCCGTTCGCGTGAACAGCTGGAGATGGAAATCGACAAGTTCACCATTATCGAACGCGACAACCTGACCATCGCCTGCGCGGCGCTGTACCCGTTCTTGGAGGAAAAAATCGGTGAGATGGCCTGTGTGGCGGTACACCCCGATTACCGCAGCTCATCGCGCGGCGAGATGCTGCTGCAGCGGGTAGAAAATCAGGCGCGGCAGATGGGGCTGAAGAAGCTGTTCGTGCTGACCACCCGCAGCATCCACTGGTTCCAGGAGCGTGGCTTTACCCCGGCGGAGGTCGACGTGCTGCCGATGCAGAAACAGGCGTTGTACAACTACCAGCGCCGCTCCAAAATTCTGCTGGCGGATCTGTAATCCCTGCGGGCGCGGCCGTTGCCGCGCCCCTCAGCGCTTATTCCGTCGCCTGCAGCCGTTCAGCCAATCCGCTGCGGCGCTGGGTCGGCGTGCGAATGGCCCGCAGCAGCACCGCCTCCGTAGCGTACAGCGAAAGCAGCTTACGCGCGCGAGTGATCGCGGTATAGACCAGCTCACGCGTCAGCACCGGCAGAAAGTGATTCGGCAACACCAGCACCGTATGGTCAAACTCCGATCCCTGAGATTTGTGCACCGTCATCGCATAAGCGGTTTCATGCGCCGGCAAACGGCTTGGCTGTACCGACTTGATGCTGCCGTCGGGCAGTTGGAAATGCACGCGCAGATCGCCGTGCTCATCCGGCAGCGTAATGCCGATATCCCCATTGAACAGCCCCAGCGCGCTGTCGTTGCGGCCGATCATCACCGGCCGCCCCCGGTACCAGCGGCCAAGCACGCCCGGCTTGCGGTCAATTAAACCGGCGCGCTGCAGCCCGAGCTCAATGCGCTCGTTCAGGCCGGCGACGCCGAACGGCCCTTCACGCAGCGCGCACAGCACCTGGAAACGGCCAAAGGCCGCCAGCACCGTCGCCGCGTCCGCCCCTTCTGCGGTCAGCCGCAAATAGTCGCGGTAGCCCGCCACGCAGGCATCCAACAGCGCCTGATACTCTTCGCTCGTCGCCAGCGCATAGCCCGCAACATCACCGAAACTGCCCTTTAATGCCGCCAGCGCGCGATCCCCCGCTCCGGCGTTAACCGCCAACGCCAGCTGACCGATGCCGGAACGGGCGTCGAAGCGATAGCTCTTGCGTAGCAGGCACAGGCTGTCGCGCACCGCCGCTTCCGCGTCGGCCTGCTGCCCCGTGAGCGAACAACCGGTCAGGCGGCTCAGCTCAGCGGCGCGCGCATCGCTGTATCCCTGCTCGGCAAAACGGCAAATATCGCCCAGCACCGCGCCGGCCTCCACCGAAGCCAGCTGATCGCGATCGCCGAGGAAAATCACCCGCGCCCGATCGGGCAACGCGGCAATCAGGCGCGCCATCATCGGCAGATCGACCATCGAGGCCTCATCCACCACCAGCACATCCAAATGCAGCCGGTTGCCACGGTGATAACGCATGCGCTGACTGTTCGGTTGCGCCCCCAACAGACGGTGCAACGTCGCCGCCTCCGTCGGGAACAGCGCCTGCTGCGCCGGGGTCAACGCCAGCTGGCGGCTGGCGCTGCCAAGCGACTCCGTCAGGCGCGCCGCCGCCTTGCCGGTCGGCGCCGCCAGCTGAATGCGCAAGCGCGCGCTTTCATCCAGCTGCACCAGCGCCGCCAACAGTTTGGCGACGGTGGTGGTTTTACCGGTGCCCGGCCCGCCGGAAATGACCGCAATGCGCCGCGTGGCGGCCACCGCGGCGGCAATTTTCTGCCAGTCGGGCTCGTCGCTCGCGGCGCCGAATAAGCGGTCGAGAATGGTGCGCAGCTCAGCCTCCGGCACCGCCAGCGACTCGCCTTCGCCGCCGATAAACGCCGCCACTTCGCCTTCGTTTTGCCACATGCGCTGCAGATACAGGCGCGGCCCGCGCAGCACCAGCGGCGTAGCGCCGCTGCCGTCCCCAACCGCCGCGCTGGCCGCCAAACGCTGCTGCCAACGCGCGCTATCCGGTCGCCCGGCCGCCTCCCACACCGCCAGCGCCAACGCCGGCTGGCGCCCTTCAAACAGCGTGTCCGCCTGCAGCTGCTCCAGCATCAGGCAGACGTGACCGGCCCCCGCCTCTGCGCTCAGGCAGGCGGCTGCCAGCAAAATATCGGGCTCGTCTTCGCTCGCCACCACGCGGGCGAACTGCACGTCCAGCGGGCGCAGCACGCCAAGCGCCACCGCCTGCTCCAGCAGTGCGATCATGATCCTTCCTCCGTCGCCGCAGCTTCGCCGCTGAACAAGCGATCCATCCCCTCCACCAGCTCAAGCTCGGGGAGACAGGTGAAAATGCCGTTGCCCGGGTGCGCCGCATCCACGCCGCGCAGGAACAGATAAATCACCCCGCCAAAATGGCGCCGATAATCGTAATCCGGCAACCGATGACGCAGATAACGATGCAGCGCCAGCGTATACAGCTGGTATTGCAGATCGTAACGATGCTCCGCCATCGCCTGCTCCATCGCCGGCCGGGTATAGGCGCTACTGTCTTCCCCCAGCCAGTTGGACTTGTAGTCCAGCAGGTAGTATTTGCCCTGCCAGCAGAACACCAGGTCGATAAAGCCTTTCAGCATGCCCTGCACCTGATGAAAATCCAGCGCCGGGCAGCGGGCGGAAAGCGGATCGTAACGCTTCACCAGGGCATCGAGCGCCTTCGCCTGCAACAACCGGTTAATCGGCAAATAGAACTGCAGCTCGGCCTGCTTGTGCTGCGGCGTCAGCGCCGCCAGCGTCACGCCGCTGGCGGCGAGCGGCGTATTGAGCAACACCTGCATCCACGCCAGCAGAATCGGCTGCCAGTGCTCAGCGAAGCCTTGCTGTTGCAGCTGTTCCAGCAGCCACTGTTCGTCCAGCGGCTGGGTGAAGTCCAGCGTTTCAAACAGGCTGTGCAGGAAGGTGCCGGGCGTTGCGCCGCGCGGGAAGGTATGCGGTGTGAGCGCTGGCTCACTCTCCTCACCCCGCTCGCCCGCGGCGTCGACATCCAGACGCGGCAGCAGATCCTGCATCAGGCTCGAACCGTGCTGTTGCAAACCGGTATAGCTGGTCACCCGCCAAAAATCCTGGATCCGTCGGGTAAAGCTTTTCGCCGCCAGCGTAGCGGCCAGCGATGCCTGGGGCTGCCAGGGCGCCTCGTCCGGCGGTTCCACCAGCGACAGCGCGATGCCGCCGCCCGCCAATTGCTGCAGTCGCTCCTGCAGATACGCGGCGTCGCCGGCCTGCCCGCCCTGCACCAGATAACCCAATGCGCTGCGGTGCAGATCGGTATCGCCCTGTTTCTTGCGCGTGCCCTGGAACAGCGGCGCGATGCCGATGCTGCAGTGGTACACCGAGCGGGTCAGCGCCACGTACAACAGGCGCAGGTCTTCTGCCAACCGCTCTTCCTCCGCCCAGGCCTGGCTCTCTTCATTGGCGTCGAGATCCAGCAACGCCTGGAAGCTATGGCGATCGTGATACAGCGCCTGCTGCTGCTGGCGGAAATTGCCGACGAACGGCAGCCACACCAGATCGAACTCCAGCCCCTTGGATTTATGAATCGTGATCACCTGCACCAGATGCCGGTCGCTCTCCAGCCGCAGTTGCTGATTATCGGACTGGCGATTAGGCTGGGCGATCTGCTGCGCCAGCCAGCGCACCAGCGCATGTTCGCTGTCGAGCTGCGCCGCCGCCTCTTGCAACAACTCCCCCAGATGCAGCACGTCGGTCAAACGACGCTCGCCACCGGCGCTGGCCAGCAGGTTCTCCGCCAGCTGGCGCGCTTTCATCACCTCGCTCAGCATCGGCAACACGCCGCGGCGCAGCCAGAGCGTGCGGTAATCATCGAATTCGTTAACCAGCTCGTCCCAGGCACGCTCATCACGGCTCAGGCCGTCCAGCGTCGGCGCGTCCAGCCCCATCAGCCCGGTGGCCATGGCGCTGCGCAGCGTGCGCTCCTGCTCCGGCGCCAACACCGCCTGCAGCAACCACAGCAGGTCTTTGGCCTCCGGGGTGTCGAACACGCTGTCGCGGTTGGACAGGTAGACCGACGGAATGGACAGCGCGCTCAGCGCATCGCGCACCAACGCCGCCTCATTGCGGCTGCGCACCAGCACCGTGATATCGGAGGCTTGCACCGGCCTTGGCTCCTTGCCGCCCTGCAGCCACGCCTGGCCCTGCTGCCCGGCGCTGAGCCAGTCGCGAATTTGCGTGGCGCACAGGCGCGCCATCAGCTGTTGGTAATCACTTACACCGGCGCCTTCCCCCTGCTGCAGCCAGAACTGCATCGCCGGTTGCGGCTTGCCGTGCAGGTCAAACGCCAGCCCTTGGTTCTTTTCCGCCGCGCTGACCTCGATAAAGGGGATTTGGCCGAACAGGAAAGGTTTTTCTACCTGAGAAAACAGGTGATTAACGCTGGCGACCATCGACGGCGACGAGCGCCAGTTGGTCTCCAGCGTATAGTGGGCGCTCACCTCTGAACGCGCACGCATGTAGGTAAAGATGTCGGCGCCGCGGAAGGCGTAAATCGCCTGCTTGGGATCGCCGATCAACAGCAGGCCGCAATCGGGCCGGCCGACGTAAAGTTTTTGGAAAATGCGGTATTGCTGCGGATCGGTGTCCTGGAATTCATCGATCATCGCCACCGGGTAACGCTGGCGGATCGCCTGCGCCAGCTGTTCGCCGCCGCCGCTTTGCAAGGCGCCGTCCAAACGGCTAAGCAGGTCGTCAAACCCCAGCTCGGCGCGCTGGCGCTTTTCCTGTTGAATGGAAGTGCGGATCTCGCTGAGCGCGCGCGCCATGATCAGGTCGCGCAGCGTCAAGGGTTCATCGAACAGCTCGTCGATCGCCGTGAACAGCGCATGCCTCGGCGGCTCGCCTTTCTTGGTCTTCTCCAGCAGCACCGACTGGCGAAATTTATCCAGTTCCTTCGGCAACTGGTAGTCCTGAGTCTCCTGCCCGCTCCATTCGCCGACCTTGTTCAGCCAGTTCGGCAGGTGTTTACTGCTGTAACTGCGTTTATCGACGCCGGACTGGGCGATCAACGCCTCCAGATCGCCCGCCGCCGCACGCCATTGCGCCTTGATGGCATCGATGCGCGCGACGATCTGCTCGTGGCGCATCAGGACGGTTTCTTCGTCCTTCGGCGGCCGGCGCAGCGCCGGCGCCTCACCGTGCAGGTAACCGGAAAGGTCGGCCAGCAACGCTTCCGGGCCGCTCCACTCCTGGCTGACCGCACGCGCCACGCCCAGCGGCAACGGATAGCAGTGGCGACGCCAGAAATCAGCACAGGCCTGCCGCCGCAGCGGCAACTCGTCCTGCACCAGCGTTTGTTCAAACAGCATGCCGGATTCGAAGGCGTTGTGCGTCAGCATTCGTTGGCAAAAGCCGTGAATGGTGTAGATCGCCGCTTCATCCATCTGCCGCTCCGCCGCCAGCAGCTGCGAGGCGGCGTCGGTCAAGTCGTCAATTTCAGCCATCAGCGTCGAAAACAGCGGGTTGGCGCTGACGCCCCGCACGCAGGCGATGCGCAGCCCGTGGATATTGTCGCGGATACGCCCGCGCAGCTCCTCGGTGGCGGCCTCGGTAAAGGTCACCACCAGGATTTCTTCAACCGTCAGCGGGCGAGGAAACGCCGCTTCACCGCCCAGCCCCAGCAGCAAACGCAGATACAGCGCGCCGATGGTAAAGGTTTTGCCGGTGCCCGCCGACGCCTCGATCAGGCGTTCGCCGAACAGCGGCAGCGTCAGCGGCTCCAGCCTCTGCGGGACAGTTTCCGTCATGGCGTCGCCACTTTGCGCGGCAGGATCTGCTGCAATGCAGACGCGTTCGGATAGGTGACCCAGCCCTTAGGCGCCGCGTAATCCGCCTTGTCTTGCCCGCTGCCGCTCACCTGCGACAGCACAGCCAGCCCCTGTGGCTGGATCACCGCCTGGTGGAAATAATCCGCCAGTTTGGCCGGCGTCAGCTGTTGCACCTGCGCGATCAGCTTCTGACGAGTATCGAAGGCGAAATTGCCGCGATCGAAATCGTTGGCGAACCGGCTGGCTTCCTCACTCAACGTTTGCGGCCGCTGCTTCAGTTCATTGATCAGCGCCTGTTTGTACTGCTCAAAGTCCGCTTCGCTCATGTCGCGCAAGCGTTTCTCGGTTTTCGGATAGAAATCCTGATAGCGCTGGTACAGGTAGGCCGGTTGTTTGCTGTTGCTCTGCAGCAGGAAGCCTACGCCCCACTGGCGCCCCACCGACATCGGGAAGGCGAAGACCGCATACCCCAATTGCTCCTGAGTGCGCAGCTGGCTGTAGAACCACGGCTGAATGATCTGCCCCAGCAGCGAGCTGTAGGCCATGCCGGTCACTTCGTCGTAGCCGGTCGGCACATAGACCGCCGCCAGCGCCGAATCGGTGCTGCTGCCCACCTGTTGCAGGTTGGCCAGATGATTTTTGTCCACCACCACGTCTTCGCCGTGCCACCATTCGATGCCGGTACAGCCCAGGCGATGTTTCAGCGTCGACGCCAGCGTGTCGACCTGCTGCTTGCTCATGTTGCCCACCACCAGCAGCTCCGGCGTAGCCTCGGCCAGCAGGCTGTCGCGATAGGCCAGCACGTCTTTCAGCGTCAGCGTCTTCAGCACTTCGCGGCGTTCGCTGCGTTCGGAATACGGCACGCGGGAAACCATCTGCACCGGCTGAATGGCCAATTCAAACGCCTTGCCCTTCTCGGCGGCGTCCAACTGCTCCAGATACCAGGACTTGGCCTGCGCCAGTTGATCTTCCGTCGGCGTGAAGTTGGAATAGCCCTCGATCAGCGCCGTCAGCAACTGCGGCAGGCGCTGGGTAAAGCCGTTGGCGTTAAACATCAGGCCGTTGTTCGGCGAGGTCGAGAAGCTCAACCCGCCAACCGATGCCTGATAGCTCAGCTGATCCAGCGCGAGGCCGGCCAGATAATCCGTCAGCGAGAACAGCACCTGGTTGCGCGCGGAATCCATGGTCTTGGCGTTGCGGAAAGCGACGGTGACGTCGGCCTTCGGCTCATCGGCGAAGTAACGGCTCGGCATGTACAGCACGCGCAAACCGGGGTTATCCACCACCATTTCCGGCTTTTTGAACTCGTGCGACGGCTTGGTCAGGGTAAAGTCATCCGGGATGTACGGATTGAGCGTCGGTAACGACAAGGAAATCCCACTCCCCAACTGCTGCCACTGCGTAAAGCGCTGCGGCGTGATTTTGTCGACCTGGTAAGGCGCATTGACGAAATAGGCTGTCTTGTTGTGCGGCTCATCCGGACTGACGAACCAGATGCGGGCGTTTTGCGGCGTCATGGCGTCCAGGCGTTCGGCGATCGCCTTAGGATCATAGCGATCGGCTAGGTAAGGCGCGTCCAGCGCATGTTCAACCGGCACGCGCAGCATGGTGTCCACCAGCCATTCGATGTAGTCCATGTCGCGCGTGATCGACGGATAACGGAAATCCAGATTCAGAACATGCGAGATTTCGTCGAAGTAGCTCTGCTTGATGCCTTCGCTGCGCAGCATTTTCAGGTAGTTGAAAATGGCGGCGACGACCTCGTCGCGCTTGGCCAGGCCTTTATCGGTCAGGGAGACACTGATGGCGAAGACGCCGCCGTTGCGATCCACCATCGGATCGGCGCCGGCATTGATGGCGTCCGCCAGCCCCTGCTTCTGCAGCCAGTCAGACAGGGTGTTTTTACTGCGGTTGCCGATCAGGTAGCTGATGTAGGTATCGGTTTTGCTGCGAAACGCGGCGCTGT
Source organism: Serratia sp. CY38905 (assembly GCF_052168875.1). Lineage (NCBI taxonomy): Bacteria > Pseudomonadati > Pseudomonadota > Gammaproteobacteria > Enterobacterales > Yersiniaceae > Serratia > Serratia sp. CY38905. The sequence goes on from NZ_JBJNLV010000007.1 coordinate 81,720, forward strand.
TGTTATCGATGCGAAACTCGACCTTCAGCTGCTTGCGCGGCTGTGCCGGCACATAGTGAATGATGATGCCCTGCTGTTCCGGCGTCACGGCCGGCACGGTGATCGGCGGCACGGTGGCGTCGTGATTCGGCACGCGGCCAAAGGTTTTCGCCGCAATATCAGCCAGCTGCGGCAGCGGCTGATTGCCGTACAAAACGCCCATCATCAAATTGGCGGAATAGTAGCGCTTATAGAAGCCGGTCAGCTCATCGTGCAGCTTGCTGTCCGGCTTGTCTTTCAGCGTATCGAGATTGCCGCCGGAGAAGCGCGCGCTCGGGTGCGCCGGGTTAAGGGTTTCCGCGCCCACCTGCGCCATACGCATACCGTCGCGCGAACGCGCCATCGTCAACTCGGCGTTAACCGCGTTGCGCTCACGGTCGGCATTGCCCGGATCCAGCAGCGGCTCGGCAATGGCGTCGGCCATGCGATCGACCGCCGGCTCCAGCGCGTCATTTTCCACTTCCAGATAGAAGGCGGTGCGATAAGAAGCCGTGCTGGCGTTGTGGCTGCCGCCATGCTTTTTCAGGAACTCGGACAGGTTTTCCGGCTCTGGATAGCGCTTGGAGCCCATCAGCACCATATGTTCCAGATAGTGCGCCAAACCCAGTTGGCTGTTCGGATCTTCGAGCGAGCCGACCGGCAATGCCAGCGCCGCCAGCGATTTCGGCGCCTGGGCATCTGACACCAGCAACACCGTCATGCCGTTAGTCAATTTGATCGCCTCATACTGACGCGGATCGTGTTCGCTTTTGTTGATCTTCTCCGCCAGCGGTTGCCATCCTTGCGCGGCCCAACTCAACGGCGCCCAACACATAGCCAATAATACCAGCCCGGTGATACGGGCCAACTGTCTGCGCATATCCAAAATAAACCCCTATTCTGACGTCGCTGCGCCCACTCCCTGACGGTGGCGACGTTCATCAAAACCACATAACCAAATCTGTACTCACCGGGTTCTTCGCCAATATGGCGACCCGAACTCGGCGGGTATATGCCTGTACGTTATGTAAGACCGGGAATGACCCCAATGGTTGAATATAACCTTCGTTATTTTTACCACCTACCGCCGCACAGCACCACCGGGGGATTGTTACCCCAGGTTATGCCGCGCCACCGGCAGCAGATAACGCTCTGTTTCGGCCAGTATTTGCGCTAAGTATTCATTATCCAATTGGCGAAACACTCGCTGCACGTAGGGATCTTCCCCTTCTCCGGGAATGCGCTGATCGCCCTGCCAGGCTTGCAGCAATTTGGCGCGCGCCTTGATTTGCGCTTCTTCCTCCCAGTCGATTTGCTGCGTTTCCGGCAGATAGCACTGACTCAGCCACGCCCAGCCGCTCTTGTTCAGCAACAGCAGCGGCTGACTCAGACCGCGCTGATAGCCAGTCAGCAGTTCCGCCAGCTGCGCCTGTGCCTCTTCAGGCGCCAGCGCGGCAAAGCGCCAGGCGGAGTTCTTGCGGCCATACATGCGGCTCTCGCCGGTGCCGCCGGCGCAGCAGTACACCAGGTGCTCCAGCCACAGCAATATGCCATCCACCGCCGACAGCGTCGCGGGCCGCCAGCGCAACAGGCCGTCACCCTGCACCTGATGCAGCCAGCCGCTGAGGCGCACGCCGGCGATATCGATATCCAGCTCCAGGCTATGGCTCTCTGCGCGTTCCGCACGCACCTGCTCGGCCAGTTCGCTCATCTCTTCCTGCTGCTTTTGCCAATAAATTTCGCCGAAGGCGCCATAGGGCAAGCCGCCGGCGGCGCGCACCCGCTGGAACAGCCGTTCGGGATCGTCACCGTCGATCAGCGTATTCAGCAGTTGGCTGTTGAACTGGTAGCGGCTGAGGTTATCCAGCGTGAAGGGTTCTTCGTCGGGCAGCTCGGTCTCTTCCAGGATAAAACTGACGCCCAGCCGCAGTTGGAAAAACGCGCGAATCGGATGGCGGTAAAACCGCAGCAGTTCATCCAGCGATATTTGCTGCAGCGCTTCGGCGGGCAGCGGCTGGTTGAACGCCGGATGCGCCGCACCGCGCCCATCGGCGGCGGGCAGCCACTCGGCGGCATAGCTTTGCTCCTCCGAGCCCGGCAAGAAGTTCTCGGCGGCGAACGGCATGCGCGCGTGCCACTTCAGCAAGTGCTCACCAACCCGCCGGGCGCTGTCGTCTGCGCTAAGCTCTTCATCTCCCGGCAGGCAATAGCTTTGTTCCAGGTACTCCAGCAGCTCGGTGACCAGTACCGAAGGGTAGCGCGGGCTGTTGTCCTGAATGGAACGGCCGATGAAACTGATATACAGCCGCTGTTGCGCGGACAAAATCGCTTCCAGGAACAGATAACGGTCGTCATCGCGTCGGCTGCGGTCGCCGCGTTTGACCTGCTGCGCCATCAGATCGAAACCCAGCGGCGGCAGCGTGCGCGGATACACGCCGTCGTTCATGCCCAGCAGGCACACCACCTTGAACGGAATGGAACGCATAGGCATCAGCGTACAGAAGTTGATTTGCCCGGCGAGGAAGCGCTGGCTGATGCGCTCCTGATCGAGACGCGCCGCCAGATCGTCCCGCAGAATGGTCAACGGCACCTCATCGGGATAGCGCGCCGCCAGGCCAAAATTAATGGCCTGCTGCCACTGCTGTTCGATCAGCGCCAGCACCACCTCGGTGTCGCTGTCCGCAGCGAAGAAAGCATCCAGCAGTTGCCGGCAGAGCGGCAGCCACGCCTCGAGCGGGCGCGCTTCGCTCAAGATTTGCCGCCAGTGGCTGAGCTGCGCCAGCAGGTCTGCCAGCTGCCCCGCCAGTTCGGCGACCAATCCGCTCGATTCGTCGTAAGGCAAAATGCCCTGCCAATCGCCGGCATTGCTGTCCATCGCGTAGCCAAGCAACATGCGCGTGATGCCAAAGCGCCAGGTATGTTGGCCGGTAGCGGGCAGATCCAGTTCGCGCACGTTATCGTCGTCCAGGCCCCAGCGCACGCCGGATTCACCGACCCAATGGCGCAGCAGGCTCAGCCCCTCTTCGCCAATGGCGAAACGGGCGGCCAGGGCCGGCACCTCAAGCAGCGCCAGCACCTGTTCCGAGGTAAAACGGCTTTGCGGCAGATCGAGCAGTGAAATGAACGCCTGCAGCGCAGGATGCGCCTGGCGCGCTTTACGGTCGGAAATGGCGAACGGCAGGTAGCGCTCGGCAGGGGCATTGCCGAACACTGCCTGAATATAAGGCGTGTAGCTGTCGATATCCGCGACCATCACGATGATGTCGCGCGGCGTCAACGACGGATCCTGCGCCAGCATGGTCAGCAGTTGATCGTGCAGCACCTCCACTTCCCGCTGCGGGCTGTGGCAGGCATGCAGGCTGAGGGATCGGTCGTTCTCATCTAGCGGACGTTTGCTGAAGCTGCTTTCCAGCGTTTCCGCGGTAATACCGATCACCGCATGGTCTTCCAGCTCCAGCATGTCGCGCTGAACGGCGTGCAGCATGGTATCGGCCGGGATATCGACAAAGGCGTCAACCTCTTGCGCCCCTTCCATCTGCGACAGCAGATAGAGGTGATCGCGCCCCAGCTTGCCCCAAGAGGCCAGCAGCGGGTTGCTGAGCTGCTGCTGGCCTTCGGCGTCAAACAGGCGCGCCGCGTCATCCGGCTGGCGGAACAGCCCGTGCTCGCGTGCCTGATGGTAGTGACGGCGCTTGCGGCTCTGCAAGCGGGCCAGGAAAGCGTAATCCTGAATATCGCCCCAATAGTAGCGACAGGGGTTGGTGAACATCAGGTGGATATCGATATGCCGCCCCAGCGCCTGCAGCGCCTCCAGATAGACCGGCGGCAACGCCGAGATACCGCAGATAAACACCCGCGGCGGCAAACCGGGCGGGCAGGTTTTTGCCTGCTCCAGCGCGTGGATAAATCGGCTGTACAGATTGGCGCGGTGCCATTCCGGCTGCCCCAGCTCGCGCGTGTACTCCACCAGCCGCGCCCAGAGCGGCGCCTGCCATTGCTGAGCCTCCGCCAGGCCGTCGATGCGCTCACCGCGCTGCCAGCTCTCCAGCCACTGCGGGCGATAAACCAAATATTGGTCGAACAGGTCGGCGACCCGGCCGGCCAACTGGTGAATCTTGCGCTTGTCACCGTCATCGGTCAGATAGTGCTGCAGTGGCGCAAACGCCGGCTGAGTCAGCATCTCCGGCAGCAACCACATCAGCTTCCAGGTCATGGCGTCCTTGCTGAAGGCGCTCTCTTTCGGGATATCCGGCAACACCCGGGTGAACATGTCCCAAATAAAGGTCGCCGGCAGCGGAAACGCAATATTGGCGGCGATGCCGAACTGTTCCGCCAACTGCATCTGCAGCCATTGCGCCATACCGGGGCTCTGCACCAGCACCACTTCCGGTTGAAAAGGATCGGCCAACGGATCTCTGGCTATCAGCGCGCTGGTCAGCGTTTTCAACAAATCCAGCTGATTGGAATGATAAACCGTGAACATCAAGGCTCCTTTAAAACAAAAGACATACCGGCTTAAAAGCGGGTGCAATACCAGCGGCTCAGCGTCGCCCACTGCCGCTGCGGCGTTTGGACTCTAACCGTCAATCGGCGGCAATCATTCTCCGCATCGTCAAGCGCCGTCTCGCGTCGCCAACCTTCCGGCGGCGATTCGGCCTCGAGCCGCCCGGTGACGGCGAACGCTTCTAGCTGCTGATGCGCCAGCGCCCAGGCTTGCCGGTAGTGCCACTGGCGCTGAAACGACTGCAACAGCACCTGATGATACTGTAACAAGCCAAGCAGCGACACCGAGAACAGCAAGGCCGCCACCAACACTTCCGGCAGGCTGAAGCCGTTGCGGGATAGCCGCCCTGGCCGAGCGTTAGCCGTCACAGTCGGTCAGCCTTTTCTCTGGGCAAAAATCCAGCCGACCGCCCGGCTGAGCTTGCACCTTGCCAGCGGTCTCTGCGCCGTTAAAGGTGCCCCACTGATACAGCCAAAGCGGTTCACCGCCGCGCATCTCACCAAGGCCGCGTATCGTCACAACGCCCGCTCTGGCAGACAGCCGGGCGCAGGCCGTCAGTTCCGCGCGCTGCCTGCATAACCAGGCCGCCGCACTCAGCTCGGCGCGTGGCCAGCGCTGGCTCATGCCCCAACTCAGCGCCGAAGCGGCCTGATTATAAGCCTGAAGGTAACGCTGCTGATCGGCGGCCAGTAACAGCGCGTTATCCAACTGCCGATGCTGAGCGTTAAGCAACATCAGCCCCAGCGCCAACAGCAACATCACCGCCGCCAGAGTGCTACTGCCCCGCTGGGTTCGCCAATTCATGGCAGCGCCGCCATTTCGACGCTCGCACTCAGGCTGCGCCTGATACGCGTATCGCTGGCGGAGCGCCCCGCCAGCGTCAGGCGAGCCAAGGTCGCGCCGTGATCGCCCCGCTCGATCGCCACATGAAACCGCTCAATGCGCACTTCGTCATAATCGAGCAACCGCTCCCAGCCACCGCCATCGCATTGGCTCACGCCGCGCTGCCCTTCCAAGCCGCCATTGCGCAGCCGGTAACCGAAATAGCCCGCATCCTCGCCCGAAGCGAGCCATTGCCCGCTGCGAGCGATGTCGTAGGCAACGATAACGCAACTGCCCGCCGCTTCTCCCGATGCCTGACCGATCAGCAACGGACGGCCGGCGCACTGCCCGGCGCAAAAACCGGCGCGGCGCAGATCTTTCTCAATGCCGAACGCCAGTTGCCGCAGCGTTGACTCCAGCCGAAAGTGCTGGCTGACGACCACGCTTTGCTGGCGCAACAACGGATAGGTTTTCGCCGCGCCGAGCGCGATCACGCTGCCGAAGACCAACGCCAACATCACCTCCGGCAAGGTAAAACCGCGTTCTAAAGTCAACATAGCGCAATGCCTCTGACCCGCTGCCCTTCGCTGCACAAACGCAGCCGCCCACGGGCGGACAGCACCAGCCGCAGGCTGCCTGCGTCGTTGCTGAGAAGGATGTGCCCCGCCTGCGCAGTATTGCGCAAACCGTAAAACCCAATCTCTTTGCCGGTGTAGCCGCTCAAAGCGACGTCACGATAAAACGGCGAGAAAACGGCGCCTTCGGCGGAAGCGCAATCCGTCGGCGGCACGCCACCGCCCAGACACCAGGGCGTGCCGTTCTTGAACCACAGCAGCGTCGCGCGGTTACGCCAGTTGGCGTCCGCCTGCAATCGCAGCAAAAACGCCAGCAGCTGCTGAGCCGTGTGTTCCAGCCGCAGCGCTTGCTGATGATAACGCCATTGCCCGACGCCCCAGCCGGTGAGCATGCCGGCGATCAATATCGCCGCCAACAGCTCAATCAGCGTCATGCCACGCTGGCGATCATCGATGTTCGAGAGAGCATTGTCTTTCATGCCGCCAGTGTAAGGATCGCCACAATGCGGTAAAGCCGCATGCGTAATCGCTGCGGCAAGCTGCGCAATGTTTTATTTACGACGGCAGAGGACGACAAAAAAATGCGGCGCGGTGCGCAATGCGGATAAAAAAAGGGGTGCAATCTCTGCCCCCCTGGTGTGATGCGGTTAAGGTTAGATCGCGACCGGCGCCTTGATGGCCGGGTGCGGATCGTAACCTTCGATCTCGAAGTCTTCGAAACGGTAATCGAACAGCGAAGCCGGCTTGCGTTTGATCACCAGTTTCGGCAACGGACGCGGTTCACGCGTTAGCTGCAGCTGAGTCTGTTCCATGTGGTTGCTGTACAGGTGGGTATCGCCGCCGGTCCAGACGAAATCGCCCACTTCCAGATCGCACTGCTGCGCCATCATATGCACCAGCAGCGCGTAGCTGGCGATGTTGAACGGCAGGCCGAGGAACACGTCGCAGGAACGCTGGTACAGCTGGCAAGAGAGCTTGCCGTCCGCGACGTAGAACTGGAAGAACGCGTGGCACGGCGCCAACGCCATCTGATCCAGCTCGCCGACGTTCCAGGCGGAAACGATGATGCGGCGCGAATCCGGATCCTGCTTCAGCTGTTGGAGCACGTTGCTCAGCTGATCGATCTGACGGCCGTCCGCCGCGCCCCAGGCGCGCCACTGTTTGCCGTACACCGGGCCGAGATCGCCGTTTTCATCAGCCCACTCGTCCCAAATGGTGACCTTGTTGTCACGCAGGTAGGCGATGTTGGTATCGCCGTTCAGGAACCACAACAGCTCATGAATGATCGAACGAAGATGACATTTCTTGGTGGTCACCAACGGGAAACCTTCCTGCAAGTTGAAACGCATCTGATGGCCGAAAATCGACAGCGTGCCAGTGCCGGTACGGTCGGCTTTAGGGGTGCCCTCGGCGAGCACCTTGTTCATCAAATCCAGATACTGTTTCATTTGTCCCTCACGACATTTGTTGCTGCGGGCGACGACGGTACGCCCAAATCATCATAATAATACCGGCCACCACCATCGGGATGGACAGGATCTGCCCCATGCTGATCACGCCGTCGAACAGGCCGAGCTGGGCATCCGGCTGGCGGAATGCTTCAACGATGATGCGGAATGCGCCATAACCGATCAGGAACAGGCCCGAGACGGCGCCCATCGGCCGCGGCTTGCGAATAAACAGGTTCAGAATGATAAACAGCACCACGCCTTCCAGCAGCAGTTCATACAGCTGCGATGGGTGGCGCGGCAGTACGCCGTACTGATTCAATAACGGCAGCAAGGAAGGATCGGCGGCGGCGAGGGCCACGTCTTCGCTGCGCGAACTTGGGAACAGCATCGCCCAAGGGGTATCGGTGGTCACGCGGCCCCACAGTTCACCGTTGATGAAGTTGCCGAGGCGGCCGGCGCCCAGGCCGAATGGGATCAATGGCGCGATAAAATCGGAAACCTGGAAGAAGGTGCGTTTGGTGCGGCGAGCGAACCAGAACATCACCAGAATCACCCCCATCAAGCCGCCGTGGAACGACATGCCGCCATCCCAGACCTTGAACAGATAGAGCGGGTTATCCAGGAACAGCGGCAGGTTATAGAACAGCACATAGCCTACGCGGCCGCCGACGAATACGCCCAGGAAACCGGCGTAGAGCAGGTTTTCAACTTCGTCTTTGGTCCAGCCGCTGCCCGGCTTGTTGGCACGGCGCACCGCCAGCCACATGGCAAAAACGAAGCCGACCAGGTACATCAGGCCGTACCAATGCAGAGAAACCGGGCCAATGGAGAAAATGACCGGATCAAATTTAGGAAACGCCAGATAGCTATTGCTCATCTATCACCACAACATGTCTGTTATTTTTCCCCATGCGGGGGCGGCAGGTGCCAAGCGGCGGCGGAGATTGTCCCGCGTCTTGCAAGCAGCAGCATTGGCCGCTGCGGTGTGCAAGGCGACGAGCCTGCGCCGCACTGAGGTTGCGCATCATAACATAGGCTTAGCGCGGTCCGGTCCGGCAGGCCGGGAAAAGTTCTGTAAAAAAATCACAACGCGCGGCGGCTACCGGCCCCCGCGGATCAATCCGCCCATGCCGCGCCGCTCCATAAACGCCGCCACCAAATGGCGCACTTCGGTGGTCATCTGGGTGTTCAACACCCGCTGCGCCAACATTTCGGCGTCGGCAAGGTCGATATGCCGCAGCAGGTATTTGATGCGCGCCACGCTGCGGCCGTTCATGCTCAGATTGCGATAGCCCATGCCCACCAGCAACAGCGCGCCCATGGGATCGCCGGCCAGCTCACCGCAGAGACTAAGCTGCAACCCGGCCGCGTTCCCCTGCTCGGCGATCAGTTTCAGCACCTGCAGCATCGCGGGGTGCAAACTGTCATACAGCGAGGCGACTCGGGTATTGTTGCGATCCACCGCCAACAGGTACTGGGTCAAATCGTTGGTGCCGACCGAGATGAAATCAACGCGCCCGGCCAGATGCGGGATCAGGAAAATCATCGACGGCACTTCCAGCATCACGCCGATTTTCGGTTTCGGGATCGCATAGCCAAGCACCTCTTCCACCTCGCGCCCGGCGCGGTCAATCAGGCGTTTGGCCTCATCGACCTCTTCCAGGCTGGTGACCATCGGCAACAAAATGCCCAGATTGCCGGTACCGGCGTTGGCACGCAGCATGGCGCGCACCTGAATCAAAAAGATCTCCGGCTGATCCAGGGTGATGCGGATGCCGCGCCAGCCCAGACAGGGGTTCTCTTCGCTGATCGGCATATAAGGCAGCTGCTTGTCGGCGCCGATATCCAGAGTGCGCAGCGTGACCGGCTTGCTCGGGTAAAGCTGCAGCATGCCCTGGTACTGCGCGACCTGTTCCTCTTCGGAGGGGAAGCCGCTTTGCAACATGAACGGGATTTCGGTGCGGTATAACCCCACGCCATCTACCCGGCCGCCCAACAGCTGTTCATGTTCCGGGCTGAGGCCGGCATTCAGCATCACCTGAATGCGCTCGCCGCTTTTCAACTGCGCCGGCTGCTCGACGTCGTCTTCCGCCAGCTTGCTCAGTTCCAGCTCTTCGCTGATCAGCCGTTGATATTCCTGCACCAGCACCGGTTCAGGATCGACCAGCAGTTCACCGCGATAACCGTCGACGATCAGCAGCCGCTGGCTGAGCAGAGAAGGCTGGATGTCGGCGCCCATCACCGTCGGCACCCCCATCGCCCGCACCAGAATCGCCGCATGCGAGTTGGCGGCACCGTCGCGCACCACCACGCCGACCAGGCGATCCTGCGGCACTTCGGCCAGCAATGTCGCGGTCAGCTCATCCGCCACCAGCACAAAACGCGCCGGCCACTGGGTGGCGCCCTGAGTGGTGTCGTCGAGGTGGAACAGCAGGCGCTGGCCCAGCGCGCGCAGGTCGCTGCCGCGCTCGCGCATGTAGGTGTCCTGCAGTTTGGCAAACTGCTCGGCAAAGGTTTCTATCACCTGTTTCACCGCCCACTCCGCCACCGAACCGTTGTCGATTTCGGCGAACAGTTCGCGCTTGAGGCGGGCGTCGTTTAACAGGTGAGAATAAAGATCGAAGATCGCCGCGCTCTCTTTTTGCGAACTGGCGGCAAAACGCTTGCTGAAGCGGCGAAATTCCGCGCCGGCCTCTTCCAGCGCCAGCGTCAGGCGCTCGCGCTCGCTGGCGGTGTCCAGCGTCGACGCGCGGTAAACCTGATCGAGTGAAGGCTGGCTGCTGTCCTGCCACCCTTCCGCCACCGCCACGCCGGGTGAGGCCGCCAGCGCGCGCACGCGCGTTTGGCGATACTGGCCGAAAATGGCGTTGAGCTGCGACTGTGACAGGATCCCGGCCATCTGCGTGGCCAGGGTGACCATGAAAGACTCTTCGCTTTCGTCGAACTGGCGCAGCTCTCGCTGCTGCACCACCAGCACGCCCAGCAGCTGGCGCCGATGAATGATCGGCACCCCGAGGAAGGATCGGAAACGATCCTCTTTCACCTGCGGAACGTATTTGAAGCTGGGGTGGCTTTGGGCATCGGCCAGGTTGATAGGCTCGGCTCTGCGGCCGACCAACCCGACGACGCCCTCGTCAAACGCCAATGCGATAGTGCGCCCGCGCGGCTTTTTCAGCCCGCGCGTGGCCATCAGGTAGTAGCAGCGGCGATCGTTGTCCGCCAGATAGATGGAACACACTTCGGTGTCCATCGCCAGACAGGTTTCATTGACCAGCAGATCCAACGCATCCGTCAGACTGGCCGCCGCAGCCACCTTCTCTACAATTTCTCGCAAGCGCGTGAGCATAGTCGGCTTAACTTAACCTCTCTTTCGGCGATAAGCAGGAGCCTGCCGCGGCGCCGCCTGCTCTTGCATCGGCATCACGGTCACGGCGAATTCTTTCATCACCCGGCGGTAGACGTCGCGTTTGAACGACACCACCTGGCGTACCGGATACCAGAAGCTCACCCAGCGCCAACCGTCGAACTCCGGCGTGCTGCTGCGCTGCATATTGATATCAGCGTCATTGCACAGTAGCTGCAACAAAAACCATTTTTGCTTTTGGCCGATACAAACCGGCTTTGTGTCCCAACGCACCAAACGTTTCGGCAATTTATAGCGCAACCAGTTGCGGGTCGAAGCCAGGATGCGCACATCCTTTTTACTCAGCCCCACTTCTTCGAACAGCTCACGGTACATCGCCTGCTCCGCAGTTTCGCCAGGGTTAATCCCACCTTGGGGAAACTGCCAGGAGTGCTGACCGTAACGGCGGGCCCATAAGACCTGCCCCTGACGATTACAGATTACGATACCAACATTCGGGCGGTAGCCATCATCATCGATCACCGGACTACCTCGATAAGCTTAAATTCGCATAGATGTCCTGATTGTTTCACACAAGCTACAGGCGGTAAACCACTGCTTTACGGCGCTGCGGGCCGAATAACATTGGGATAACTCACAGATATAGGCAAAGTTATAAACATACCCTAGCCTTTCAGACCGGTTTTATTCACTTTTTCTGTGGATAGGTGTGTGCAGAACTCGAGGAATAAGCCGGTAAAACTCTTAACCCCCAAAATCCCCCCTCAACACTAAAAACGCATATTTATTTTAAAAACATACAATTATGTATTAACGCATCGTTATATACAGGGCAAAAATGTGATCTGTGCACGGTAAGGATCTTACCCTGGCGAAAGATCCACCAACGTCGTTTTTATCCACAGATTATCCGGGCAAGTTACGCACAAAACGGACAAATTCGTAAAAAACCGCCCGAGTCAAGGCTGTAAATTGAACCAGTGATCGGCAAAAATTTGGGTTATCCCAAAAATCTGTGGATAAATAGGTGTAAGATCCTGTTTATTGTCGGTGGCTTCAGGTGAACAAGCCCCGCCAGTGCATTGTCCACCACGCCAAGAAAGGAAAAAAGTCATGTAAAATCATGCTACTATTATTCTTTTCCCCAAGCGATGGCGGTTATCGCTCACCGTGCATAATTGCAGTACGTTTTTCAACCAAATTAGACAGGCTTGATTTATGGCGTTTTTATCCCCTTTGCCGCCCCCGCCGGAAAATGAACGGCAGCTGTTCGAGCGCGCTCAGGCGCTGGCCGGCGCCAGCTTTGGCGAACTGGCCGCTCGCGCGCAGTTGCCGATCCCCAAGGATCTGAAACGCGATAAAGGTTGGGTAGGCATGCTGCTGGAGCTGTATCTCGGCGCCATGGCCGGCAGCAAACCGGAGCAGGACTTTCCCGAGCTGGGCATCGAGCTGAAAACCATTCCTGTCGACGCCGCCGGCAAACCGCTGGAAACCACTTTTGTCTGCGTCGCTCCGCTCACCGGCAACAGCGGCGTCACCTGGGCCAACAGCCACGTTCGCTACAAGCTGGCGCGCGTGTTGTGGATACCGGTAGAAGGCGAACGCCAGATCCCGCTGGCCGAACGCCGCGTCGGTTCGCCGCTGCTGTGGAGCCCAAGCGCGGCAGAAGACGACATGCTGCGCCGCGACTGGGAAGAATTGATGGATCTGATCGTGCTCGGCCACGTAGAGCGCATCACGGCACGCCACGGCGAAGTGCTGCAGCTGCGCCCCAAAGCGGCTAACAGCAAGGCGCTCACCGAAGCCATCGGCGAACAAGGGCAACCGATCATGACGCTGCCGCGCGGCTTCTATCTGAAAAAGAGTTTTACCGGCGCGCTGCTGGCAAGACATTTCTCAATCTAAGCGATTTCGTTTAACTCTGGTTTAGCTGCCCCTATCAGCGCCATGATAAACGCGTATAATTCACGCTTTGCATTTATTAAGTATTAATAAGGTGTGTCGAGCAATGTTCGAATGGATTATGGATCCCAATGCCTGGTTAGCGTTAGGCACGCTAACCATTCTTGAGATCGTACTGGGTATTGATAACATCATTTTTCTGTCGCTGGTGGTGGCCAAGCTGCCCAAAGCGCAACAGAACAAAGCTCGCCGGATCGGGCTGGCCGCCGCTATGCTTATGCGCCTGGCGCTGCTGGCTTCCATCGCCTGGGTGATCCGCCTGACCCATCCGCTGTTTACCGTGATGGAGCACAGCGTATCCGCTCGCGATCTGATCCTGCTTCTGGGCGGGCTGTTCCTGATCTGGAAAGCCAGTAAAGAGATCCACGAAACCATCGAAGGGTCGGAAGAAGAGCACCACACCAAGGTGCACAGCTTCTTCGGCGCGATCGTGCAGATCATGCTGTTGGATATTATCTTCAGCCTGGATTCGGTGATTACCGCCGTGGGCCTTTCCGACCATCTGTTCATCATGATGGCGGCAGTGGTGATCGCCGTCGGCGTGATGATGTTCGCTGCCCGACCGATCGGCGAATTCGTCAACCGCCATCCGTCGGTGAAAATGCTGGCGCTGGCGTTCCTGATCCTGGTGGGCTTCACGCTGATGCTGGAAAGCTTCCAGGTGCACGTGCCAAAAGGCTACATCTACTTCGCCATGTTCTTCTCGATGTCGGTAGAAGCGCTCAATCTGATGCGCAGCAAAAAAAATCGCGCGCCGGAATAACGCTATCTATATGAAAGCCGCCATTGGCGGCTTTCATCACTTCGTTGACCTCTCATTTCACTTTTTCTTATCAGATAAAGACTTATCTGAGACGCGCTTCGCCGAGAGTTTGCTAATCTTGAAAGAACATTATTTTCTGCATAATCGAGGATCCGCAGGATGAAAAAGTGGGTAATGGCAGTGTCTGCGCTGGTGATGGTGGCTGGCCTGGCGGGGTGTTCCAGCGACTACGTGATGGCGACCAAAGACGGCAACATGATCCTGACGCAAGGCAAACCGGAGATCGATGAAGATACCGGCCTCATCAGCTATAAAGACGAGAAAGGCAACCAGCGCCAGATCAACGGCGATCAAGTTTCTCAGGTTATCGAACGCTAATCACCGCCCGCCGGCTATCGCCCGTTCAAGCGCGGTAGCCCCCATTCGCGTCCGCACGGAATCCGCTTCCCCCATCTTCACCGCTTGGTTATAGTCAGGAAAGGCGACATCGCCGCCCGACGGACTCTGCGCCGTCTTCTGACATTGGGCTCCTGTTTCACCGGGCCGCGCGGCCCGTAAGCACTAACAAGAAAGGAAGGCCGTTAATGCAATACCACCGTATTCCCCACAGTTCTTTAGAAGTGAGCGTGCTGGGACTGGGCACCATGACCTTTGGCGAACAGAACAGCGAAGCCGACGCCCATGCGCAACTGGACTATGCATTGGCCGCAGGCGTGAACCTGATAGACACCGCCGAATTGTACCCGGTGCCGCCCCGTCCGGAAACCCAGGGCCTGACCGAAAGCTATATCGGCAGCTGGCTCAAGGCGCGCGGCAATCGCGAAAAAATCGTCCTGGCCAGCAAAGTCTCGGGCCCGGTGCGCGGCACCGACAGCAGCATTCGCCCGCAGCAGGCGCTCGATCGCAAAAACATCCGCGCCGCGCTGGACGCCAGCCTCAAGCGGCTGAATACCGATTATCTCGATCTCTACCAATTGCACTGGCCGCAGCGCGCCACCAACTGTTTTGGCAAACTCAACTATCAATACACCGACGACAAAGCCACGGTCACGCTGCTGGAAACGCTGGAGGCGCTGACCGAGCAGGTGCGCGCCGGCAAGATCCGCTATATCGGGGTTTCCAATGAAACGCCCTGGGGCGTGATGCGCTACCTGCAGCTGGCGGAGAAACACGAGCTGCCGCGCATCGTGTCGATTCAAAACCCGTACAGCCTGCTGAACCGCAGCTTTGAGATTGGCCTGGCCGAGATCAGCCAGCACGAAGGGGTGGAACTGCTGGCCTATTCCAGCCTGGCGTTCGGTACCCTGAGCGGTAAATACCTCAATGGCGCAAAACCGGCCGGTGCGCGCAATACGCTGTTCACCCGCTTCAACCGTTATTCAGGGCAGCAAACCCAGCTGGCGATCGCCGAGTACGTGGCGCTGGCCAAAAAACACGGGCTGGATCCTTCGCAGATGGCGTTGGCCTTCGTGCGTCAACAGCCGTTTGTCGCCAGCACCCTGCTGGGCGCCACCACGGTGGATCAGTTGAAAATCAACATCGACAGCCTCGATGTGGTATTGGATGAAGACGTGCTGCAGGCGCTCGAAGAAATCCATACCCGGTTTACCATTCCGGCGCCTTAATACAGCAAGGGCGCAGCCTGGCTGCGCCCCGTTTCACCGCCGCTGCGACCACCATAGCGCGCTAATCGCCAGCGCAAACACCACGCCAAACCCTACGCCGACGCCCACCACCGGCACGCCCAGCTTCACCACCAGCGAATACAGCGCCAGCATCAGCAACATGGCGGCGTTTTCACCCAGGTTTTGCACCGCGATCGCATTGCCGGCGCCGACCGAATGCTTGCCCCGCTCCTGCAGCAACGCATTGAGCGGCACCACGAAAAAGCCCCCCAGCATGCCGATGATCGCCAACAAGACATAGGCATTGAGCATGGTGGTTTGCAGCGCGAATACCGCGACCGCAACGCCGATCAGGATCCCGGCCGGCATGCAGCGCTTCACCGTCTTCAGCGTGACAAAGCGTGCGGCGGCGCCGGCCCCCACCACGATACCGACGGCTACCATGGCGTTCAGCAGCGTCGGCGTGGCGTTATCGGCGATGCCGAGCGCTACCGGCACCCACAGCACCAGCAGAAAACGCAGCGTCACGCCGGCCCCCCAGAACAGGCTGGTGCCGATCAAGGAAAAACGCGTCTGCCCATCGCGCCATAACGTGACGCAAGCGGTAAAGAAGCTGTTCGTCATGGCCCACGGGCGCCAGGAAGCCCCCGGGCGCGCCGCCGCGAGGCGCGGAATATACAGGTTGGCGACCACCGCCCCCGCGTAAACCAAAGCGCAGACCGCCAGCGCCGCCACCACATGCCAGTCCGCCAGAATGCCACCGGCCACCGAACCGGTCAGAATGGCGGCGATAGTCGAGGCCTCCATCAGGCCGTTAGCCTTGACCAGCTTCTCGCCGCTGGTGATCTCGCCCAGAATGCCGTATTTGGCCGGCGAATACGCGGCGGCTCCCACCCCGACCAGGCTGTAGCCGAGGAACGGGTTTCCCCCAAAACAGATCACCAACGCCCCCGCCAATTTTAAGGCGTTGGCGAACATCATCACCCGCCCTTTGGCAAAGCTGTCGGCCACCTGGCCGACAAACGGCGCCAGGATGATGTAGGTGGCGACGAAGGCCATCTGCAGGATCGGCTGGCTCCAGTCCGGATACAGCTGCTGCTTGATCAACGCCAGCGTGGCGAACAGCAACGCATTGTCGCCGAACGCCGAGAGGAACTGCGCGCTGATGACGGCGATCATGCCGCGTGACAGCAAAGGGGACTCGGTCGAAGGATTCATCGGGCACTCTCCGGCTGTTCGGCCATATGACGCAGGGTGACGAAATCGGGTTTGCCGCTGCCGAGCACCGGCAGCGTTTTCAACAGGCGAATATCGCGCGGCACCGCCAGCTCCGGGCTGCCCAGCTCACGCGCCACCCGCAGCAATGCTTCACGAGTGATGGCGGAATCGGTGGTGAACAGCACCAGCGCCTCGCCTTTGCTGCTGTCGCCTTTGGCCGTGGCGGCATGCATTTTTTCCGGCGACAGCCGTTGCGCCAGCAATTCGACGCTCTCCAGCGACACCATCTCGCCCGCCAGCTTGGCGAAGCGTTTCACGCGGCCGCGAATGGTGCAATAGCCCTGCTCATCCAGGCTGACGATATCGCCGGTGTCGTACCAGCCCGGCTGCAGCACGCCGTTCGCATCTTCCGCCGCCGGCGGTTCCAGCTCGCCGGGGCGCTCAACCCGCAGATAGCCTTTCATGATGTTCGGCCCCTTCAGCTGCAGGCGGCCGCCGTTATCGATGCCCGGCACCGCAATCAGGCGCGCCTCCATCTGCGGCATGATGCGGCCGACGGTGCCCACCTTGGTCGCCAACGGCACGTTAATGGACACCACCGGCGCACATTCGGTCACGCCATAGCCTTCCAGAATGCGGATGCCGTATTTGTCCTGGTAGATCTGTTTGGTGCTGTCCGCCAGTTTCTCCGCGCCGGCCACCACGTAGCGCAGGCGGGCGAAATCATACGGATGCGCGAAGCGCGCATAGTTGTTGAGGAAGGTCGCCGTGCCAAACAGCACCGTGCAGTTGCGGTCATACACCAGCTCCGGCACCACGCGATAGTGCAGCGGGCTGGGGTAGAGGAAAATGCGGCTGCCGGTGATCAGCGGCGTAAGCAGCCCCACCGTCAGGCCGAACGAGTGGAACAGCGGCAGCGACGACATGAAACGGTCGCGCGGCGTGAAGTCGGCGATGGTGCGAATTTGTTCTACGTTAGCCAGCAGGCTGGCATGCGAATGCACCACGCCCTTGGGGTGGCCTTCGGAACCGGAAGTGAACAGGATCAGCGCCGCGTCCTCCGGGCGTTGCGGCAACGCCGCGCGCTGCGGCTGCAGCAAGTGCCGCAAAATCCACAGCTTGTCCGCCAGCGTAACGGTGTCTTTCAGATCTTCCAGATACACCCAGTTGGCCTGCGTCACCTGCTCCGGCAGGTGGGTCAGCTTGCCCTTCTCCAGAAACTGGCGCGAGGTGACGATGGTCTTGATGCCGGCGGCGAGCATCGCGCTGTTCAGGCCGTTAGCGCCGGCGGTGTAGTTGAGCATCGCCGGAATGCGGTTACGCAGCGAAGCGCCGAAGATCGCCGCCGCGGTGATGGTGGCGTTCGGCAACAGCAGCCCGACGTGTTCCCCTTCGGCGGTAAAGCGCTGCAGAATGCGGCTGACACCCAGCGATTTCTTGATCAGCGTCTGGTAACTGTCTTCTTTGAAAGCGATGTCTTCGATACAGGGCTTGCGGCGCCCGTAGCGGTGCTGCGCCGCCAGCAAGGCATGGAACAGCGTCAGCGGTTCGCGCGTATCCATTCGCGCCCGCATCATGATCTGCATCAGCCGATCGCCCGCCAGCGCCCGGCGTTCGCGCGCGCGCGGCGCTTCCGGCATCGGCAGCGTGGTCGGTGGCAAGATGCGGATGCTGATTTGCGGGAACCAGCGAATCTTGAACACCCCGGCCATGCGGCCGAACGGGCTGAACTCGGGGCCGTCGATCCGCACCGGCACCACGGTAGCGCCTGATTTAGCAGCGATAAACGCCGCGCCGTCGTAGATTTTCATCAGTGCGCCGGTCACGGTGATGCGCCCTTCAGGGAACACCACGATCGGCCGCCCCTGCTCGACCATGCGCACCAGTTGCTTGATGGCCATCGGCTTGGTGGGATCGAGCGAGACGAAATCAATGTAGGGCCGCAGCCAGCGCATAAACCAACTTTCGCCGATGCTGGCGTAAACCGCAAACACCGGTTTAATCGGCAGGAACAGCGCCAGCAACACGCCGTCGAGGAAAGAGACGTGGTTCGGCGTAATCAGCAGTTTTTGCCGCTCGAAGTGCTGAACGTCCCCTTCGACCCGTACCCGAAACAGCAGGCGAAACAGCGCGCGCAGCAGTGAAAAGATCATGCCCTTCTCCCTTGGCCATGGAAGCGTAAATCGTTGTAGGGAAAAGAATACTATATGGCAGGCAAAAAAAAACCTACGCATCCGCGTAGGTTGGTGCAATTGAAAATGGCTTCAACATACAGAGTATGCTGATTTCTCACCAATCAATACCTCTGGGATCACCTACTCTAGAGAGATGGCGTGCAGGAAACTACCGGCGAATCGCAAGAGTTCTGCTCCAAATGCAACCAGCTGTAAATTTCCCGCGATCTGCTGTAATAACTCAATGAAACTTAAACCTTCCCGCAGCGGCGAAAAAATAAATACAGCCGCGACGGCGAGCCGGTTATCCCGACGTGAAACCTTCACTCATCGCGCGCTGACCTCCACCAGGCAACTCATGGCGTTCGGCCCCTGCGTCAGCGGCGAGGTGCCGATATCCAGCGTCAGCACGTTCGGGTTGCCCGCCTGCTCGACCGGCCGGCGCTGCGCGTCGTAACCCGGCTCGAACCAGGCGCCGGTCGCCATCAGCACCACGCCGCGCGTCACGCCGTCGGTGAGGGAGGCCCCCGCCAAACAGCTGCCGCGCGCATTGCTGACCAGCACTTCGGCGCCGTCCGCCACGCCGCGCTGCGCCGCGTCCTCCGGATGCATATACAGGGTTTCGCGCCCGGCGGTCTTATTGCCCTGCGCCAGCGGCGCCGGATCCATCTGGCTGTGCAGACGATCGCTCGGTTGAATGGAGATCAGATGCAGCGGCCAGGTTTTGGCCTGCGGCGCCCCCAGCCACTCGACCGGCGGCCGCCACTGCGGATGCGGAGCGAAATCCTCGTAGCGATAACCGGCGATCCGCTCGCTGAACAGTTCGATCTTGCCGCTGGGCGTCTGAAGCGGGTTAGCCTGCGGATCGGCGCGGAACGCGTCAAAAAATACGAACTCCTTGGCCGGCGCGGGCAGTTCGACATAGCCCCGGCGCCAAAAATCCTCAAACTCGGGCCAGGCGACGCCGGCGCGCCGCTGCGCCGCGCCGCATTGCCGATAGATATCTTCGATCCAGGCCCGCTCGCCGCGGTTTTCGGTAAAGCGCTCGCGATAGCCCAGGCGCTCCGCCAGATCGGCGAAGATATCGAAATCGTTGCGCGCCTGATGCTGCGGCGCAATCGCCTGATGCATCGCCAGCACGTAGCGATCGCGCGAGGAGCCGCCGATGTCGTTGCGCTCCAGCGAACTGGTGACCGGCAACACGATATCCGCCATTTTGGCCGCCGCCGTCCACCAGATATCTTGTACGATCACCGTATCCGGCTTCTGCCAGCCCTCCACCAGCCGATTCAACTGCTGATGGTGATGGAACGGGTTGCCGCCGGCCCAGTGCACCAAGTGGATATCCGGGTACTCCCGCGTCTCGCCGCAAAATTGATAGGTTTCGCCGGGGTGCAGCAGCATGTCGCAGATGCGCGCCACCGGGATCGCCAGCCCGGCCGGGTTTTCCCCTACCGGCATGGTCGGCGCGGGGGTGTCCACGCGCGGGTTGCCGACGCCGTTCATCGAGCCGTGGCCGAACGAGAAGCCGCCGCCCGGCAGGCCCACCTGGCCCAACATCGACGACAGCGCGATCATCATCCAATAGGGTTGCTCGCCGCGGTGCGCGCGCTGTACGGAGTAGGAACAGGTGATAAAACTGCGCACGCCGATCAGCTGCCGCGCCAGCAGAGCGATGCGCGCCGCCGGAATGCCGGTAATGGCGCTGGCCCAGGCAGGCGTTTTCGCCACGCCGTCGCTCACGCCGTTCAGGTAATCCGCCAACTGTTGATAGCCCACGCAGTGGCTGTGCAGGAAGGCTTCGTCCTGCGCGCCCAGCCGCTGAATTTCGTAAGCCAGCGCCAGCATCAGCGCCACGTCGGTATTCGGCCGGATCGGGATCCACTCCGCGTTGACGAACCCGGGGCAGTCGTCGCGCATCGGGCTGATGTTGACAACCGGCGTGCCCTTGTGCGCCAGCTTTTGCAGCCAGGGTTTGAGCGCATGCTCCGCCGCGCCGCCGGAAGAGACCTGGGCATTTTTCAGCGCCAGCCCGCCAAACGCCACAAACAGCTCGCAATGCTCCACCACGCTTGGCCAACTGGTGACGCGCCCGGTCAACGGCGAGAAAGTGCCAATCACATACGGCAGGAAAAACTGCGCCGCGCCCCAGCTGTAGTTGCCCTGCTGATCGACCCCGCCGCCGCCGCTGAAATAGAACCGTCGCACCAGCGAGCGCGCATGATGCAAGCGCCCGGCCGACGACCAGCCATAAGAGCCGGTAAACAGCCCGGAGGCGCCGTAGCGATCGCGCACCCGGCGATTCTCCTGCGCCACCAAATCGAGCGCCAGTTCCCAGTCCACTTCGACGAAATCTTCCCTGCCGCGCAGCGTGCGGTCGCTGCCCTCGCGCTTTTGCAGCCACGAGCGGCGCACCGCCGGCTTGCGGATACGTTTGTCGGAGTAAACCATCGGTACGATGGAATCGAGCAACGGCGAAGGGTCGGGATCGTCGGCGAAGGGTTCACAGCGGATAAGCCGGCCGTCTTCAACCACGGCGGTATAGGCGCCCCAATGGGCGAGCTGCGGATAGCGTTTAATGGACATGGCGTTCTCGGCGCAAATCGGAATGCACAGACGTTACCTCAGCCCGTCGCCAGTGCCAACGTACAAATTGCGCTATCGTTCGGCGGCCGACGGTTATGCGCGCAGCCGCGAAAAGATTCTGCAACGGCCGCCACAAGTTGCGCACAACACCGCTTGCAGCCCCGGTTTTTTTCCGCAAAACTGGGGGATGTAAGCGATTACCCAGGATGTGTTGACTGATATGGCTACGATAAAGGATGTTGCCAGGCTGGCGGGTGTTTCCGTGGCCACGGTATCCCGCGTGATAAACAATTCCCCCAAGGCCAGCGAAGGGTCGCGCACTGCGGTGCTGGCCGCCATGGAACAACTGCAGTACCACCCTAACGCCAACGCACGGGCGCTGGCGCAGCAGTCCACCGAAACGCTGGGCCTGATCGTCTCCGACGTTTCCGACCCCTTCTTCGGGGCGATGGTCAAAGCGGTCGAGCAGGTGGCCTACGCCACCCACAATTTTCTGCTGATTGGCAACGGTTACCACGACGCCGAAAAAGAGCGTCAGGCGATTGAACAGCTGGTGCGACATCGCTGCGAGGCGCTGGTGGTGCACGCCAAAAGTCTGAGCGATCGGGAACTTGGCGGCTGGATGCAGCAGATCCCGGGCATGGTGCTGATCAACCGCACGCTGCCGGGTTTTGAAACGCGCTGCGTGGCGCTCGACGATCGCTACGGCGCCTGGCTGGCGACCCGTCATCTGATCCAGCAAGGGCATCAGCGCATCGCCATCATCTGCTCCACCCACCAGATTTCCGACGCCACCGATCGCCTGCAAGGCTATCTCGACGCGCTGCAGGAGCACGGCATTACGGTGGATGAAAAGCTGATCGCCTACGGCGAACCGGACGAGATCGGCGGCGAACAGGCGATGACCGAATTGCTCGGCCGCGGCCGCTCTTTCTCCGCCGTTACCTGCTACAACGATCCGATGGCCGCCGGCGCGCTTTCGGTGCTGAGCGACAACAGCGTCGACGTACCTGGGCAAATTTCGCTGATCGGTTTCGACGACGTACTGATTTCGCGCTACCTGCGGCCGCGCCTGACCACCGTTCGCTACCCGATCGTGGCGATGGCGACCCAGGCGGCGGAACTGGCCCTGGCCTTGGCCAATCGTCAACCGCTGCCGGAAATCACCAACATGTTCAGCCCGACGCTGGTGCGCCGCCACTCGGTCGCCACCCTCAACAACGCGCACGAACAGCCGTAATTCGCGCCGCCGCATGGGTGGAGCCATCACCCGTGCGTTCAGATTGCGCAGCCCGCCGCATTTCCCGCTTTTGGATTTTTTCCGCTCCCAGCGTTCGTGCATATTGTTGGCACAATAACCTTTACACTATATAGCATAAACGCTATATTCGGAGCGCGTCATGTGGCAAATGGTGACCGTCGAACGGTTCGACGACTGGTTTTTAGCGCTGAACAACGCCCAGCAAACAAGCATCCTGGCGGCGATCTTCAAATTGCAGACGTTCGGCCCGCAGTTGACGCGGCCGCATGCCGATACGCTGTATTTTTCCGACGCGGTCCGGCAGTTGAAGGAGCTGCGCGTTCAACATCGCGGGCGCCCTTTCAGGGTGTTTTTCGCCTTTGACCCACAGCGGCAAGCGGTATTGCTGTGCGGTGGCGATAAAACCGGCGACAAACGCTTTTACCAGCGCATGTTGCCCATCGCCGCCATGGAGTTTTCACATTATCTGGCAACCCGGAGGTAGTGCAGATGGCCAAACCTTTATCCCAACTGATCGATAAACTCGATCCCGCCGTCGTTGCCGCCGCCAGGCAAAAAGCGGACCAGGAAATTTTCGAGCTGCGGCTGGCGATGCTGAGGGAAGAGCTGGCGGTCTCTCAGGTTGAATTGGCGAAGCGGCTCGGCATCAGCCAACCCTCCGTCGCCAATTTGGAAAAGCGCGGCAGCGAAATAAAGCTGTCGTCGCTCAAACGCTATATCGAGGCCATGGGCGGCACGCTGTCGCTGGATGTGCAATTGCCCAATGGCCAACACCGCCGCATGACGCTGTGAAGCGAGCGCAAGGCGCCCGCCCGCTTATCAGATAAGCTCCAGCGCGATCAGCTCTTCGATGGTCTGGCGGCGGCGGATCAGCCGCGGTTCGCCGTTTTCGAACAGCACTTCGGGCAACAGCGGGCGGCTGTTGTAGTTGGAGGACATCGATGCGCCGTAGGCGCCGGTGTCGTGGAACACCAGATAATCGCCGATCTGCACCGGCGGCAGTTCGCGGGTTTCCACGCCGCCGCCCGCCTGCTGGGTGAACACGTCGCCGGATTCGCACAGCGGCCCGGCAATTACCGTCTCGCGCAGCGCTTGCCGCGAGGTGTCGCGCCCATCGGCCGGCAACAGCGAAATATGGTGATAGCTGCCGTACATTGCCGGGCGCATCAGATCGTTAAAACCGGCGTCCACCAGCACGAAGTGGCGGCTGCCCATGTCTTTTACCGCCCGCACCTCGGCCACCAAGACGCCCGCTTCCGCCATCAGGAAACGCCCCGGTTCGATCTCCAGCTGCACCGGATGCCCCAGATGCGCGGCGATGCGTTCACGCGCCCGGTTCCACAACCCGAAATAGTGTTCGGTATCGATCGCCTCTTCGCCGTACTGGTACGGGATAGACAGGCCACCTCCGGCGGAAATGGCGCTGATATCATGACCGAGATCGATCACCTGCTGCACCATCGCATCGCAGACGCGCTCCAGATGCTGGTAATCGACGCCGGAACCGATGTGCATGTGCACGCCGACCAGCTTCAGGCCGTAGCGGCGAATTTTCTCCACCGCCTGCGGCAGGTCGGCATACCAGATACCGTGCTTGCTGTTCTCGCCGCCGGTGTTGGTTTTCTGGCTGTGGCCGTGGCCAAAACCCGGGTTAATGCGCAGCCACACCGGGTGCCCTGCGGAAACCTGGCCGAGCTGATCCAGCATGTCGATGGAACCGGCGTTGACCGGGATCTTCAATTCGCTGACGCGCGCCAGCGTGGCATGATCCAACACGTCCGCGGTAAACACGATTTCGCTCGGTTCGCCGCCCGGCTGAAAACCGGCCTGCAGCGCCCGCTCGATCTCGCCCAGCGACACCGAATCCACCTTCACGCCCTGCTCGCGCATCAAGCGCAAAATATGAATGTTCGAACAGGCCTTCTGTGCGAAACGGATAGTGTCGAAATGGCGCAGCTGAGCGATGCGCTGGCTGATGATGTCCGCATCATAGGCCCAAACCGGGCAGCCGAAACGCTGCGGCAAGGCCAACAGGTTAGCGGCGTTCAACGCAGTGGAGGTGTCGTGCAACGGGCGTGGCATGGCGATATTCCCAATTCAAAAATGACGGCAGATAACGCCATAGTGCCGCACGCTGAATCGGGTGGAAAATATCTATTTAGCCGTAGTCTATTCATTTATGATATGGCTTTCCCCTTAACCGAGCGCCCTCGCTATGCACAGCATCTCTTTGCGGCAGATCGAAATCTTTCGGGCGGTGATGACCACCGGCAACCTGACCGAGGCGGCGGCCCTGCTGCAGACCTCGCAACCGACCGTCAGCCGCGAGCTGGCGCGTTTTGAAAAGCTGATCCGGCTGCAGCTGTTCGACCGGGTGCGCGGTCGCTTGTCCCCTACCGTGCAGGGCCTACGGTTGTTCGAAGAGGTGCAGCGCTCCTATTACGGCCTCGATCGCATCGTCAACGCCGCCGCCGGCATCCGCCAGTTTCAGCAGGCGCAGCTGTCGATCGTGTGCCTGCCGGTTTTTTCCCAATCGCTGCTGCCGGCGGTGTGCCGGCCCTTTATCGAACGTTACCCGGAAGTCAGCTTCAGCGTTATCCCGCAAGAGTCGCCGCTGCTGGAAGAGTGGCTGTCGGCCCAGCGCCACGATCTCGGGCTGACGGAAACCACCCTGACGCCGGCGGGCACCGAGCGGGTGACGCTGATGACGTTGAACGAAGTGTGCGTGCTGCCGACGGGCCACCCGCTGCTGGTGAAAGATCGGCTGACGCCGCAGGACTTCGCCGGGCAGAACTTTATCAGCCTGTCGAGCACCGACAGCTATCGCCACCTGCTGGATGCGTTGTTCGGCGAACAGGGCGTCGAGCGCCGCATGGTGATGGAAACGCACAGCGCGGCATCGGTATGCGCCATGGTGAGGGCCGGCGTGGGGGTGTCGATCGTCAACCCGCTGACGGCGCTCGACTATGCCGGCAACGGCGTGCACGTGCGGCCGTTCAGCATCGACGTGCCGTTCACCGTCAGCCTTATTCGGCCGCTACACCGCCCCTCGTCGGCGCTGGTGACGGCCTTTATCGACCACCTTCATCAGCAGGCCGCCACCTTTGTCGCCCGGCTGGCCGCCGCCGTCAGGCGCTAAAAGCGGCGTGGGAATATTGCCGAAGCATCAGCGCAGCGTCGCCTGCCACTGCGGATCGGTGGCGAACCACTCCACCAGAAAGTCCAGCATGGTGCGCAAGGTGGCGGGCATCTGGCGGCGTGAGGTATAGATGCCGTAGATGCCCATCGACTGCGGCCGGTAATCCGGCAACAGTTCGACCAGTTCGCCGCTGGCCAGCAGCGGCGCCGCCGAATAATAGGGCTGCATGGAAATGCCCGCGCCCTGCACCGTGCCGGCCATCAGCACCACCGACTCGTTGGCGCTCAGGTTGCCGCTGACCGCCACCGCCGATTTCACCCCCTGCGCGTCAAAATGCCACAGGCTTTTGCCGAAATAGGAATAAGTCAGGCAGTTGTGCAACGCCAAATCCTGCGGCTGGCGCGGGGTGCCGTGCGCCGCCAGATAAGCGGGCGCGGCGCACACCACCGATGCGCAGGTGGACAGCGGGCGGGCGATCAGGTTGGGATCCAGCTCGTTGGTGATGCGCAGCGCCAGATCGATGCGCTCTTCCACCAGGTTCACCGCCCGGTTGTTCATCTGCAGATCGACCGCCACTTGCGGGTGACGCTTCAGATACTGAGCGACCGCCCCCACCAGCGCCGTTTGCCCCAGCGACTGCGAACAGGTGATGCGCAGCAGGCCGCGCAACTCGTCGCTCTGCCCTTCCTCCACCAGGTCGATCTCCCCCGCCAGCGCCAGCATTTGCCGGCAGCGCTCCAGAGTACGCTCACCGGCGTCGGTCAGACTAAGCTTACGGGTAGTGCGGTGCAGTAAACGCGCCCCGGCCCATTGCTCCATCTGCGCCAGGTAGCGCGTCACCATCGCGCGCGACATCTCCAGCGTTTCCGCAGCGGCGATCATGCTGCCGCGATCGACGATGGTGACAAAAACCTCTGCGGCGGTAATGCGATCCATGATTAGTCCGATTTATGCAACGAATAATTGCTTATTATCCGGTTTTTCTATCGCTTTATGCAACCTAACATCATTACAACATTAACCGATACCTAAGGACCTCTGCCCATGTTTAAGAAATCACTGTTAACTCTGGCCTTCACCGGCGTCGCCACCCTCAGCACCTACGCCACCGCGGCCGATACCCTGACCATGGAAGTGTATAACCCGGGCGAGAAAAGCGTGTTCCCGGTGTCTTCCGAAATCATCAGCGGCAAACACGAAGTGGCGCTGATCGACGCTCAGTTCCAGCGTAACGACGCCGAAGCGCTGGTTAAAAAGATCAAGGCGACCGGCAAGAAACTGACCACCGTTTATATCAGCCACTCAGACCCGGATTTCTATTTCGGTCTGGACGTGATTAAAGCGGCCTTCCCGGAGGCGAAAATCATCGCTTCGCCAGGCACTATCAAGGACATCAACGCCACCAAAGACGGTAAAGTCGCCTATTGGGGCCCGATCCTGAAAGACAACGCGCCGAAAACCGTGATCGTGCCGCAGCCGCTGCAGGGCGACAGCTTCACCATCGACGGCCAGAAAGTGGAAGTGAAAGGCCTGAACGGCCCGACCCCCGATCGCACCTTCGTGTGGATCCCGGCGCTGAAAGCGGTAGTGGGCGGTGTCGCGGTCGCCGGTGACAACATCCACCCGTGGATCGCCGACAACCAGAGCGTGGAATCGCGCCAGCACTGGCAGCAGACGCTGAAAAACATCGAAGCGCTGAAGCCGCAGGTCGTGGTGCCGGGCCACTTCCTGCCGGGCGCAGCGCAAACGCTGGCATCGGTGCACTTTACCCAGAAATACCTGACCACGCTGGAAGCCGAGCTGCCGAAGGCCAAGGATTCCGCCGCGCTGATTGAGGCGATGAAAAAGCACTACCCGACGCTGAAAGACGAGTCGAGCCTGGAACTGAGCGCGAAAGTGCTGAAAGGCGAGATGAAGTGGCCGCAATAAGCGCCCGTGCGTGATTGAACCAGCCCTGGCACCGCGGTGAGCTGCCGCGCGCCAGGCGAGGAGTAAAGATGACCGAAACCACTCTGCATTACATTTTCGATCCGCTGTGCGGCTGGTGCTACGGCGCCGCGCCGCTGGTGAAAGCGGCTCAGAGCCTCCCTGGGCTGAAGATCGTGCCGCATGCCGGCGGCATGATGACCGGCAACAACCGCCGTCAGATTACCGACGAATGGCGCAACTACGTCATTCCGCACGACAAACGCATCGCCGAGATGACGGGCCAGCCTTTTGGCGAAGCCTATTTCAACGGCCTGCTGCGCGACACCACGGCAGTGATGGATTCCGAGCCGCCGATCACCGCCATCCTGGCGGCGGAAAAGCTGGCGGGCCGCGGGCTGGACATGCTGCACCGCATTCAGCAGGCGCACTATCAAGAAGGCCGGCGCATCGCCGATACGCCGGTGCTGGAAGCGTTGGCGAAAGAGCTGGGGTTGCCTTCGGCGGCGTTTATCGCCGAAATGCGTTTCAACACCGGCGCACCAACCGCGCAGCACATCGCGGAAAGCCGGGCGCTGCTGGCCAAAGTGCAAGGCCAGGGCTTCCCGACCTTTGCGCTGCAGGACAGCGAAGGCCGTCTGCATCTGCTGCCGGCCGGCAACTATCTGGGTAACGTGGAAGCCTGGAAAAACCTGCTGGGCGCCGCCGCGCTGGCGTAACCTACCTTTCCCGCCCCGGCTGCCGGGGCGGGTCATTCGACCCGCACGAACCGCCCTTCCGCGCGCACGTTGTGACCGAACCCGCAATCCCCCCGTGTGTGCATCTCCAACGCTTGCTCGCCAAATTCCAGCGTGACGTCGCAGACCTGCGCGCTTTCCGAGTCATGCTGATGGTAGACCGCTTTGCCGTGCTCGATTGGCAGCTCGGCGGTGAAGTCACCCATGTTCGGCCCGTAATACAGCCCCATCTGCGGCATGGCGTAGCCGGAAAAATCGATCAGCCAACGCTCGCCCTGCGGCTTCACCGCCACTTCGCTCCACACGCCGCGCCCGGCATATTGCCAATACACGCCGCCCGGCCCCTGCGGCTGCGGCCGCTGCGCCAGGCGTTGGCGCAACAGGCTCATGTTGTGCTGCGATTTGTCATCGTGCGGCGCCAGCGCCAGGTAGGCCTGTGCCTTGAGCAATTCCCCGGCGCGCATCAGCGACAGCGCCACGTTGTTGTAGGCCGTGGCGACGGCCTGCTCGCTCAGGCCGCAAAACTCGCTCCAGGCCGCCTGATCGCGAAAGATGTCGGCAGCTTTGGCGTAATCCTGCCGCTGATAGGCCTTTTTTCCCAGTTCGGCGTAGCTCGCCACCTTTTGGCAGTCGGCGGCGATGTCCGGCTCGTCAATGTGCGCCCAGGCCCGGGCACCGGCGAAGACGCCGCAGGTCAGCAACAGGGGAAACCAAGCCTTCATCGTTTATCCTTTCTGCAAAAATTCGGCGCCAGTATAACCGCCCGGCGGTGGAGTGTATGCCGCAATTGCGCCCGTCGGCGTGCCGCTGTCGATTCAGCCGCCTTATTTCAAACGGTTAGCGAGGTCAAAACTGCTTACAGTCGCGGTTTGTTTGTTACCGGCCCGCAGCCCATGCTGAACGAAATACCGCAATTATCGAGCCGTTATGAACGCAACCCCCTTGCAGAAACACGCCGTTTGGCAGCTGATCAAACCCTTTTGGGTGTCGGAGGAGCGATGGCGCGCCTGGATGATGCTGATCGCCATCGTCGTCCTGTCGCTCGGTCTGGTCTATATCAGCGTGCAGATCAACCAGTGGAATCAGGTGTTCTACGATGCGCTGCAGAACAAGAACTACCCGGTATTCAAGGCGCAGCTGTGGCGTTTTACCTATCTGGCGCTGATCTTCATCGTGCTGGCGGTCTACAAGATCTACCTGACTCAGGGGCTGCAGATGCGCTGGCGGCGCTGGATGACGGAAAAGTTCATGGAAAAATGGCTGGCGCACCAGGCGTATTACCACACCGAGCAGCAGCAGATCGTCGATAACCCCGATCAGCGTATTGCCGAAGATCTCAACGTATTGACCCAATATACCCTGTCGCTGTCGCTCGGGCTGCTCTCCAGCCTGGTGACGCTGTTTTCCTTTATCGACATCCTATGGCACGTCAGCGGGCCAATGACCTTCGCGCTCGGCCAGCATGCCATCACCTTGCCCGGTTATATGGTGTGGTTCGCGCTGCTGTATGCGGTGCTGGGATCGCTGCTGATCTGGTGGGTCGGCAAACCTCTGGTCATGCTGGGCTTCAACCAGGAACGGTATGAGGCAAACTTCCGTTTCGGCCTGATCCGCATCCGCGAAAACAACGACGCCATCGCGCTGTACCACGGCGAACCGCGCGAGGCGCAGCAGCTGGGCGACCGTTTTGACACCATTCGCAGCAACTGGTGGGCGATTATGCGCATCACCCGGCGGCTGAACATCGCCACCAACTTCTACGGCCAATTCGCCATTGTATTTCCCCTGCTGGTGGCGGCGCCGCGCTACTTCTCCGGCGCCATTCAGATGGGCGGCCTGATGCAGATCGCCTCGGCCTTCGGCCAGGTACAGGGTGCGCTGTCGTGGTTCATCGACGCATTTAACGATTTGGCGACCTGGAAAGCCTGCGTCAACCGTCTGGCCGGCTTCAACGCCGCCGTCGATCAGGTTCATCATCAGCCGCGCGGCATTCAGCTGCGGGAAGAGACCGCCCATCCGTTGACGCTGAGCAACCTCAGCCTGCACTTGCCCGACGGCCAGCCGCTGCTGGCCGGCGCCGAGATGACGCTGCAACGCGGCGATCGCCTGCTGATCGTCGGCCCTTCCGGCTGCGGCAAGTCGACGCTGCTGCGGGCCATCGCCGGTATCTGGCCTTACGGCGCGGGCGCCATCGGGGTAGCGGCCAATGCCAACACGTTGTTCCTGCCGCAGCGCAGCTACATTCCGATCGGCACGCTGCGCGAAGCGTTGAGCTACCCGAGCCTGGCGTCGGAATACAGCGATCCGCAGCTGATGCGGGTGCTGGAAAACTGCCGCCTGAAACACCTGCAGCGCTGGCTGAATACCTCCGCCAACTGGAGCCACCGCCTGTCGCCGGGCGAGCAACAGCGGCTGGCGTTCGCCCGCGCCCTGTTGATTCGCCCGAACATCCTGTTCCTCGACGAAGCCACCAGCGCGCTGGACGACGAAACCGAACAGTTGATGTACTGCCTGCTGGTGGATGAACTGCCGGACGTGACGCTGATCAGCGTGGCGCACCGCAACAGCGTGGCGAAGTACCACCAGACCTGCTGGCGCTTCAGCCGCAGCGAAGATCAACCGGCGCGCCTGATGCTAAGCCCGCTGCCGGCATAACCCGCAGAGCCGGGCGCGGCGGCGCCCGGCGTTCGTTCAGATGCCGTCGGCCGGCACGTCTTCACATTTCACCCGGCGGCGCTCATGCCACAGGCTGGTCAGGCCGCGTTTGCCGCACGCCAGCGCCACCTCGCGAAACTCATCCAGGCTCAACCCGTCGCGCTCCAGCATCATTTCCGCCGCCAGCTGCATGTTGACGCCGGTCAGCACTTCGCAATCGCCCTGCGCATCCGCCAGTTCGCAGGCGCTGCGAAACGGCGAGCCGCCGAGCATGTCGGTGAGAAACACCACGCCGTCCGGCTGCGCCACCGCCGCCAGCGCCGAGCGCAAGGCGTCGTTGAGCTGCGCGGTGCTCATCTGTTCAGGGAAATCGACCGCCGCGCAGTGCGGCTGCGGCCCCACCACCTGCTCCACCGCCTGCAACAGCCCGGTGGCGAAGCCGCCGTGGCCGGTAATCACAATGCCTGGCATAGCCCACTCCTCACAAAATGCCGATAAATTTGCCCGCCACGCCGATCGCTACGGTGACGCCAATCAGCTTCACCGGCGAGAAACCGCGCTTCATCAGGAAGAAAATGAGCAGCGTGAAGCACAGCGGCAACAAGTTGGGCATCAACTTGTCCAGCACGTCTGTCTGCAGCGCCACCCTGGCCTTGCCGGCATGCATCACCAACGGCGTGGACAGATGCACATACGAGGCCACCAGTGCGCCGATCACCGTCATGCCGACGATCGACGCGGCGTGAGAAATGCGCCGGGTGTGGGTCTTCAACAGCGCCAGCGCGCTGGTGCCGGCCTGATAGCCGTAGTGCGCCAGCCCGAAGCGCAGGCCGAAGTGGAACAGGTTGAACAGCAGCAGGAAGACGATCGGCCCGAACAGGCTGCCCTCCAATGCCAGCGAAGCGCCTATCCCGGCGCAGATCGGCAGCAGCGTCAGCCAAAACAGCGCGTCGCCGATGCCGCCGAGCGGCCCCATCAGCGCCACTTTCACCGCGCGAATGGTGGAGATCTTCTCCTTGTTCTGCTCCATCGCCAGCACCAGGCCGGACAGGAAGGTGACGTCGAACGGGTGCACGTTGATAAATTCCATGTGCATCTTCATCGAGTTGGCCAGATCCTGCGGGTTGCGGTGGATCTTGCGCAGTCCGGGGATCAGCTGGTACAGCCAGCCGCCGGCCTGCATACGTTCATAGTTGAACGACGCCTGCAGCAGCAGCGAACGCCAGGCCATACGGTTGATGTCGCCGCGCGTCAGCGCTTCGGCGGGCTGGCTGTCCAGATAGTCGTCCTGCTCCACCTGGCTGGTGGCCAGCGCCTGCGCCATGCGTTGCTCGGCCTTTTGCGCCAGCAGATCGTCGGAATCGTTAAATGCCATCTTCGGCGTCCTCCTGCGGAGCGGGCCGGGCCGTCGCCTCTGCCGCGCCGCGTTGCGTGTTGAAGAAATCGATCAGGGCGATCGCCAGGGCGCCCAGCGCCACCGCCAGGATCGGCAGCTTGAGGAACGTGACCGAGATAAAGCCGAGGATAAAATAGGCCACGTAGGTTTTTTTCATCATCACCTTCATCAGCAGCGAGAAGCCGATCGCCGGCATCATGCCGCCCGCCACCGCCAGCCCGTCCAGCAGCCAACCCGGCGCCTTCTGCACCATGGCGCTGGCCGCATCGGCGCCGAAGTAAATCGGCAGGAACGCCACCACGAAATAGAAGATGAACAGGATGCCGATGCCGAGATAGTTCACCCGTTCGACGCCGCGCCAGTTCAGCTCTTTCACCATGCGATCGCAGCGGTGCATCATCGGCGAGAACAGCGTAAACAGCAGCGTGATGCAGCCCTGCACCGCAATCGAGAATGGCACCGCCACGCCGATCGCCACTTTAGGGTCGGCCTTGGTCAGAATGGCGAACGCGGTGCCGATCACCCCGCCGATCACCACGTTCGGCGGTTGGGCGCCCGCCAGCGGCACCATCCCCATCCACACCAGCTCCAGCGTGCCGCCCACCAGCAAGCCGGTGTAGACATCGCCCAAAATCAGCCCCACCAGCGGCCCCATCACCACCGGCCGATGGAAGTGGGTCAGGCCGTCGAACAGGTCCACCCCCGCCAGCCCGGCCAACAACGCAATCAATAACGCATCCGTCAACATGCTTTCCCCCTGGCTCAAAAGAGCAATTTGCCGATCGCCTCGCCCGCCTCATCCGGCACCCGGCGCACTTCGCACTCCACGCCCAGCGCCGCTAACGCGCGAAACGCGGCCACGTCGCCGTCGTCCAGCGACACCGTTTTGTGCACCTGCCGCTTCCCCTCGGCGAAGTGCATGTTGCCGACGTTGACGAAACGGATCGGCACCCCACCGCGCACCAGCGTCAACACATCCTGCGGCGTTTTGCACACCAGAAAAATCTTCTGCCGATCCGCCGCCTTGTGGATCACGTCGATGGTTTTCTGCAGCGTGAAGTAGCGGGTCTGCACCCCTTCCGCCACCACCATGTCCATCAGGTTCTGCTGCACCGGATCGGCGGCGGCCTCGTCGTTGGCCACCACCACCAGGTTGGCGCCGAGGGTGTTGGTCCAGGTCACGCCCACCTGGCCGTGCACCAGGCGATTGTCGATGCGGGTCATTAAAATGTTCGGCATGTCAGCGGCCCTCCGGGTAGCAGGCGGCGTGGTAATCGTCGAGCACCTGCGTCACTTTATGCAGCACCCACTCTTGCGGATCGGCGCTCAATTCGCCGGCGTTCAGCGCCCGCGCCTGATCCGGCAGGTACTGGCTGAGCAGCGCCAGCGGCGCCGGGCTGCGGCGCAGGTTGTCCAGCAGCCCGTCGACCGCCTGCTGCACCTGCGGCTGCGGCCAGTAGTAACGCACTCGATCGCTCAGGCTGTAGTGGCGATCGAGGTACTGTTGGTGCGGCGTGCCGTGGTAATAGCGGCTCCACTGCTGCGGCTGCTCGCGCATCACCTGCTCCAGCGTGGCGCACAGCTGCGCCGACTGGCGCTCCCCCAGCCATTCACGCTCGATGCGATCGAGGGCGAACAGCGCTTCGCGCAGCGCGAAGGTCAGCGCCGGCCCCACCTTCAGGATGGCGAAGTGATCGCGCACCAGTTGGCGGTAGGCCTGCGGCGGCTGATAGTCCGTGGAGTGCGCTTCATAGATCATGCCCGGCTGGCGTTCGATGAAATGGCTCAAGGCGTCGGCGCGCTGCGGCTGATAGCGTTCGACGCGGTGGTGATCGAACTCGACGCCCGGCTGCACCACCAGCGCGATGGCTCTCTGCCAGGCATCGTTCAGCTCGGCCTGTTGCCAGGCGATACGGTGCGTTTCCAGCGTTTGCGCCACCGCCTGCGGCGTGGTGACCTGCAGGCTCGCCAGCGCCTCCTGCGCGCCGCCCGGCACCGGCACTTCGGTGCCAATCACATAGACCGGCGCTTCGCCGCCGCTCTGCATCCAGGCCCGCTCCGCCACCGCGCACAAGCGCGCCGCACGCTCGGCGACCATGGCATCCCCCAGGGGCGAGGGATCGCCGGCGCACGACATGGAACAATCGAGGTGAATCTTGCGAAATCCGGCGCGAACGTAATCGTCGATCAAGGTTTCCGCCAGCGCCATCGCCTCCTGAGCCGGGCGATCTTGCCAGGCGTTGGGCCCCAGGTGATCGCCGCCCAGCCACACGCGATCGCGCGCCAGGCCAACCTCATCCGCCAGATGCCACAGCGCATCGCGGAACTGGGCCGCCGTTTGGCCGGTATAGCCGCCGAACTGATTGACCTGGTTGGACGTCGCCTCCACCAATACCGGCGTGCCGCGCGCTTTGGCCTGCCGCAGCGCGGCCTTCAGAACCCAGGGATGGGCGGAACAGACGGAAAAGATCCCGACCGGCATACCGGCCTTGTGCTGCTCGACAAGCTGTAACAACTGCTGCATGAAGCCCCCATGCAGGCGCCCTGCTACCGATCGGCGATGATGACCTCCACGCCCAGCTCGGTTAACGCCCGCTCGTAATCGTCCGGAAGACGGCTGTCGGTGATCAGCCGATGGATTTGTCCGGCTTCGCGAATCATGCAAAAGCTCTTGCGACCGAATTTGCTGGCATCCGCCACCGCGATAATCTCGCGCGCCACCTCGCACATCACGCGATTGAGGTGCGCCTCACCGGGGTGAGGCGTGGTAATGCCGGCGCTCAGATCGAACCCGTCGACGCCCAAAAACAGCTTGTCGAAGCGGTACTGACGCAATTGCTGCTCGGCGGCCGGACCGTAGAGCGAGTAAGAGTTGCGGCGCACGCTGCCCCCCAGCACCATGACCTCCACCCCGTCGTTTCCCGAAAGCTCGTAGGCAATGTTCAGCGCATTGGTCATCACCACCAGATCGCGCCGCCCCTTCAGGAACGGCACGATCTGCGTGGTGGTGGAGCCGGAATCGAGGATCAGCGCATCGCCGTCGCGCACATAGCCGGCCGCCGCGTTGGCGATCAGCGTTTTGACGTCGCGATTCAACCGCCCCTTGTCCCGCAGCGGCCGATCGAAAGCGAATTGCTGATTGAGCATCGCGCCGCCGTAAGCGCGCAGCGCACACCCTTTTCGTTCCAGAAAGCGCAGATCGTTGCGGATCGTCACCGTGGATACCGCAAACTGTTTGCTGAGCTGCTCCACGCGCACGCTGCCGTGCTCGCATAACAGATCGATAATGTGTTCACGTCGCTTTGCGGTATTCACTGGCATGAGCTGCGGTCCTCAGGTTTCCGGCATCGCCGGGGAGAAGATGGCTTTCGCTCTACTGCGCAGGCATTACAGCAAAGCGAAAGCAATGAAATTGTGATCGGGCTTACAGCCCGGTTTTAGCAAAAAAACCGTCAAAAAACCTTTCGAATCGAAACGGATCGAAAAGCCCAAAAGCGGAAGGGAGAAAAAGTGAAATGCCAGGATGGGCGAGAAGCCCGGAGCGCCGAGGTGCGGGCTGCGAGGAAAGCGAAAGCGGCGCCTGGCGCGCCCCGCGCCCTGACTTTTAGTTCACTCAGTGACCAGGATCACATAATGGCAATTATCCTGCGGCCGGTGGGGGTTAACCGCCGCCATCCCGCCGGGCCATCCCCTTGTCAGCGCGCGCCATCTTCCCTACACTTGCGATCGGATACCGTCGATTTGTCGGTACGTAAGCGTTAACGTCAATCAACGCATCATGCCATGCAGCACTGATTGACTGCATGCCCTGGTGCGAGGAACCCATGCCGCAACCCGCTTCACCCCCAGCGTCCACCGCGATCCCGCGTCGCCGATTGCACCGCCCCGTTCTGCTGATCGTCGGCATTATGCTGATCGCGGCCAACCTGCGCGCCGCCCTGACCAGCGTCGGCCCGCTGCTGGAACAGATCCAGCAGCAGCTGGCGTTGTCCGCCACCGCCGCCGGCCTGATCAACTCGCTGCCGCTGATCCTGTTCGCCATCCTCTCGCCATTGACTCCGGCGCTGGCGAAACGCATCGGCATCGAGCGCACCCTGGGTCTCGCCCTCGCGCTGCTGGTCTGCGGCATCGCGCTGCGTTCCCTGCCGCAAGACGCCATGCTATGGCCGGGCAGCATCCTGATCGGCGCCGCCATTACCTTCGCCAACGTAGTGCTGCCGACGCTGGTGAAAAGAGATTTCCCGCATCGCGCCGCCGCGATGATCGCCGCCTATGCGGCGGTGATGTCGCTGGTTGCCGCCATCGCCTCCGGCCTGGCGGTGCCGCTGGCTGCCCTGGCCGACCTCGGCTGGCGTTTCTCCTTGCTGTGCTGGGGGTTGCCCGCGTTGCTGGCGCTGCTGGTGTGGCTGCCGCAGCTGCGACGCTCAGACACTCCCGCCGCCAAAGCGCCGCAGCCGACGGAACCACAGCGCTATCGCTCTCCCTGGGGCAGCGCGCTGGGTTGGCAAGTGGCGATGTTCATGGGGCTGCAATCGATCGCCTTCTACACCATCATCGGCTGGTTCAGCGCCTTTGCCGCCAGCTACGGCACCTCAGCTCAGCAGGCAGGTTTCGAGCTGTTCGTTTACCAGGTGGTGGCCATCGTCGCCAACTTTGTCATGGTGGTGATTTTGCCGCGCGCACACGATCAACGGGCGATAGCGCTGGGCAGCTCGCTGCTGATCTTTATCGGCGTCGGGGGATTGTTGGTGCAACCCGCCAGTTCACTGGTGTGGCTGACGTTTGCCGGATTGGGGGCGGGGAGTTCGCTGGTGCTGGCGCTGTCGTTCTTTGGATTGCGCAGCCAGCATCATCATCAGGCGACGCTGCTGTCGGGTATGGCGCAATCCGTCGGTTATCTGTTGGCGGCGCTGGGGCCTACCCTATTCGGCCTGCTGCACGATCTGACGGCAGGTTGGCGTTTGCCGTTGATCGCCCTGCTGTGCCTGACCGTCTTGCAAATGCTGTTCGGCGCGCTGGCCGGCCGCCGCCGCGTGATCAGCTAACGCGGCTGCGCGATGGGGGCCGCGGCGGCTCAGAGTCGGTATCCTGCCATAAGTCTTCAATAAAGGCGCGCTGCTCATCGCTCAGCACCCATGACGGCGGAATTTTGGACTGTGCGCGACGCTCAGCGCCCTCACGGTTTTTAGCCTGCTTCTTGTTCACGAATCGCCTTCCTGCTTAACCTGCTAACTCAGTAACCAGTAAATCACGGCGGCGGTTAACAGCCAGAACAGCCCGCTACCGATAAATACACACAGCCATGCTCTACGTTTGATATCTGATCCATCCTTGCTCACCACAGCGCCCTCAACCAATAGATTAAACCATTCAAATGATGATTATTGATCTATTTTAACGATCAATAAAGTAGCTTTTTCCTATGGAAATTTAAAAAACAACTGCCAGCCATAGGCCTGCATCACCGCCTCAGTAAGAACGGCACCGTGGATATCACTGTTATCGGCAGGCGATAACTTGAATTGATAGGCGAACGAAGGTGCAGTGTGCCATACCTTGGAAGGTCGAAATTAAACCACTGGTAAATAATTCAACTATCAATTATTTGACTGCCCGTAAGCCAAATCGGCAACAGGCAGCGCTGGAGACGGGGGAGAAAATGAAGCGATGTACTGGGATCATGCGGAGAGAACACCGGCCCGTTTTGGTCTCGCTCGGGCCGGCGTGAGTTAACCGATTCTGCTGACGGAATCCCGGCTGGCGTGTTCACGCTCGCTGCCGGTCAGCTCACGTAAATGGCCTGAGCGCATCTCAAGCAACCGATCGGCGTGTTCGAAATAGTGATCGTCATGGCTGATGGCAAACACCGTTTTGCCCATCGCGCGCAGCTCCGGCAATAGTTCACGATAGAAAGTGCGCCGAAATTGCGGATCCTGATCCGCGGCCCATTCATCCAACAGCAAGATATCGCGCTGTTCCGCCACCGCCAGCAGCAAAGCCAGACGTTTGCGTTGCCCCTGCGACAGTTGCGGATTGGTCACCCTGGTGCCGTCAAACTGCAGTTTGCTTTTCATATTCAACCGCTCGAGCCAAATGGCGACCAGATCCGCATCGGGTTCACCGCCTTCCGGCCCTTGCAAGCGATCGAACTGATGAAAATCGGTGAAAATCGCCGAAAACAGCCGCCGGTAGTCCGGCATATCCGCTGCGCTCTGTGCGACGCCATCCAGAACGATATGGCCGCTCACCGGCCGGTACAACCCGGTCAACAACATCGCCAGCGTTGACTTGCCGCTGCCGTTGCCGCCGATCAGAAAGACCAGCTCACCACGCCGCAGCGTCAGATTGAGCGGCCCGACGGCAAAACCGGGCTGCTGTTCCGTATCTGCATAGTGAAAAACCACGTCGCGCAGCTCCAGCGTCTGCCAGGGGCGACCAACGGCGGCAGGAAACGCCGGTTGATACTCGGCCAGGCGCAGCGTCTTCAGCTTGTTAAAGGCCACTTCGGCGCTGACCAACGTCGGAAACGCTCCGACCGCTTGCAGTAATGGCGTGCGCAAAAACAGCAGCGTCAGTGAATAGGTGGCGGCCACCGCCGAGTCCGCCCATCCCAGACTGTTGGCCATAAAGAACACCAGCCCAATCGCGCCCAACATCATGATGTTTGACCAGTTGAGCGCGCTCAAATGGAAGGTATCGGCGCGAATGATGTGGTGGCGATAAGCTTGCGCATCGGGCTGATAGGCCTGTTCGTACAGCGCCTGCGCCCGCTTGCGGTTCAACGTCAGTTCCTTGCGGCCGTCAATCACCGACTCATAACGATGATAGAGACGTTCTTCCGACTCACGCAAACTGGCCATATGACGATAAACCCGTGATACCAGGCAGCCGCTGCCCACGACGGTCACCGCCACCCAGACTGCCGTGACCGCCAGCATTTTCGGCGATAGCCACCCCAGATAGGCCGCTGCCCCCAGGGTTAAAATCACCCCTTGTACCAGTTCAGGCAGGCGCACGAAGGCGACGGTGATATTGCGGATATCGCTGGACAGGCTGGCCAACAATGAGGCGCTGCCCAATTGTTCGAGGCGTTCAATATCGGTATCCAAAATGCGCTTCACTAACTGCCCACGCAGGCGATAGACGAAGTAATGGCCCAATGTCGTCAGCGCCAATTGCGAACCCAAGGTGACCGCTATCAACAATGCCAACAGGGCGAGAAACACCGGCAGCACGGCCAAGGCATCGCCGCCGGCGTCCATCAGGTATTGATTGATAAAAGCAATGATACCGATACCTAAGCCGGCGCTGGCCATGGTCAACGCCATGACAGCCAGAAATGGCCAACGATACTGGTGATAAACCACCCGTAGCAGTTCCATGAAAAAACCTCTGAAGTCGCGATCTGGCAGGCATTGTAAGCGGCGTGAGAATGAGATCAAGACGAATTCTCAACACAGTTTATCAAGCACCGTTCTGAGAGAGGCGGTATCCCCGTGGTCATCTGACGGGGGCAAAATTCCCATACGGCTCTTACAGGACGCTCAATATTCGCTGATTAAATAGCTTCCCGAAATAAATTAAATAAACATATATGAATCAAAAAGCCATTCACTTGAAAAATAAAACAATAAAACCCATGCATTCACAAATGAAATTATTTATTTTCTTTGCCGCCTATTATGTTCCAATGCTTTAATAAAACATCACAATAGAAATCGCCAACATCTAAGACGCAGGAAGGGAAAATGAAAAAAAGGAAATTTCTTAGTCAGGTTGAAATTGAGCAACTGATTGCCGCTGTGAATGAAGGAAAAAATAGCATTCGAGATCGTTGTTTACTATTAATGTGCTTTATTCACGGCTTGCGGGTTAGCGAACTGCGTGCATTGCGCCTTCAGGATATTGACCTTACCTCCAATAGGATCCATATATCCCGGTTAAAAAACGGGTTTTCCGTTCAGCACCCCATTCAACCGCGAGAACGGCAGGCGCTGTTAAACTGGCTGGCCCAACGGGCGAACTATCCTGACGCTGAAGCGCCATGGCTATTCCTGTCGCGCCACGGCGGGCAGATATCACGTCAGCAGCTCTATCGGTTGATGAGAATGTATGGCGAGATGGCCGGCATTAGCGTTCAGGTCCATCCTCACATGTTGCGACATTCCTGCGGTTACGCCCTTGCGGATAAAGGGATCGATACGCGTTTGATTCAGGATTATTTAGGGCACAAAAATATCCAGAATACGGTGATTTACACCGCGACCAACGTTGAGCGATTCCGCACGATCAACATTTAACCTCACGACGAAAATAATTACGCAGCCCCGTCCTCCGTTAAACAACACATCGAGTGCAATGCAATATTCAGATGGGAGAGGCAGCCCGGCACGTCATCAACGGCCTACTCAGCAATATTTTAACGCCGAGCTGCTTTTCATGCATCGGCGCCAGGGATAGGCCACACTGGGTAAGCTTTTAACGGCAAACCTGCCGATAAATCATAGCCCATACCGTTTCATTAAAGGTTAGGTGCCCTTTGACCATTTCCCCCCCAATTGCCGCGCAATATTGCCGTGCAGAGAAAACAGTTCGCTGTCATTCTTCACCTGCAGTTTACGCATGGCGCTGCATTTATGCGCGCTGATCGTCTTGATGCTGCGCCGTTGCAACTCGGCGATTTGCCGCAGGCTCATTCCGTTGAACAAAAAGGCCAAGACGTCGCTCTCACAGCGGGTCAACTTTCGCGTTGCCGCCTCCTCTCCGCTAACGGAGGGCGCCAGAAAAGCGCCTATCTGCGGGCTCAACACGCGTTCCCCAAGCAGCACGCGATTAAAAAACTCCGCCACCAGCGGCAAAGCGTCATCTCTGGCTACGATGCTGATATTGGGCTGGTTCAACAGACGCCCCACCTCTTCTGCATTCTGGCAGCGGGTATAGACGATCACCCGCAATTCGGGCAACTGCGTGCACAAGGCAAGCAACGTTTCCCTGCCCTGAGCGACCGTTTCATCTTCACCATCCATCTCGCTAATCAGCACGTCAGCCTGCTGATAGACCACGCTATCCGCCACCGCGCGGACGCTGGTTTCCTTTACGACGACTTTTGCCTGGGTTGGCAGCGTTTTTAAAAAACTCGCCAACCCCTCCAGCGTTAATGGGCATCTGTCCATTAATGCTATGTTCAGCGGCTGCTGACGCCATGAATGCATAATCTGCTCCTATGCTTGCTTACCCCAGAGGCATCGCACGCTTGCCTAGCGAACAAAAGACGAACCTTGCGCAGCCATCCATTTCCCCTGAAGATACAATTCCCCATCGCTGTGAAATCCCAACTTCAACATCGCATTGCGTTTATGCGTGCTGACGGTGCGAATATCACGGCACATCGTTAACGCCACGCTGGTCACGCTTTTGCCGGAAAACAACTGGGTCAGCACATCCAGTTCCTTCGCCGTCAGAGGCTTGTCGGCTGTCGCCTCATGCAATTGACGCTGACGCACCCGATGGCTGAAACTGCTGCAGCCCGCCAAGACCTGTTGGACGCAATGAGTCAACGCAATGGCCGGCTCTTGCTTCAACATCAGGCCGC
Source organism: Serratia sp. CY38905 (assembly GCF_052168875.1). Classification (NCBI taxonomy): domain Bacteria; kingdom Pseudomonadati; phylum Pseudomonadota; class Gammaproteobacteria; order Enterobacterales; family Yersiniaceae; genus Serratia; species Serratia sp. CY38905. Next base: position 123,488 of record NZ_JBJNLV010000007.1, read on the forward strand.
GGATGCCGGATGCGATCAGTTGCCGCAGCAGCCTGGGTTCATCCAATGCCGTACAAATAATTATCGCGGTGTCCGGCGAGCTTTCACGCACATCGGCAATCAGCCTGAAGCCGTCCAATACCAATTCTGATTTGCCGCACAAATCCATCACCAGTAAACGATGCGTGTGCTGAGTGAATAAGGCTCTCAGCGCCACCAGGTTCGTCACCTGTCGAACGTTGTCGGGCTGTAGACCGCAGGACTCAATCAATCGGTTTCTCATCCCCAACGCCGTGAGGGGGCAAGGTTCCATGATAGCCACGGCCCCCGTCGCCGCATTGCCGGCCGCCAAGGTTGTTCCATAGGGATAATTAATATTCATATCATCACCTTAAATCTGTCGTTAACCTTCCATCTAGAGCAGCCCTTTGTCTACTGATAGACGAAAGTGACCTGCAGAGCCCCTTCTATCGAACCGGGCGTTGAACCGCCATTGACGCTGAATGCCCGCGCCCGCAAATTGAATTTGGCTTCATTCGTCGCCCGATTAACTAACTGGGCCATACTCTTGCCATTGCCCAGGTTTGCGCCCTGGCTATTTTGCAATTCAATTTGTACTCGGCGAGAACTGCCGGTACTTTTGTACAAGCTGGCACCTTCATCCGCAGCCGTTCCGCTGAAGGTTGCGACGACCGACGTGGTGGTGCTTGGGCAGTTTTTTAGTGTCAAAGGGAACTCCACCCACGGGCTAAAGGCACCGGAGGTCGCCAGTACGGCGGCAGAAATATCGTCCCCCAGATTGACCGAAACCGTGCCGTTCGCGCCGTCGATTTCACAGGGTGCCGCTTTGATGTTGCCGGTAATCACTATTTTTGATACGGCATGCGCCGACGGCATCGCCAGGAGAAACAGGCCCGCCAGCGCCAATTTGCAGCCAATACCGCTAAAAACCTTCCCCATAATCTGCTCCTTCTCGTTAAACGCCGGGCCCCCGGCGTGCTACCGTTGAAATATCCGTTATTGAATTTCTGCCTGAATGGTCGCCGTTGCATTGAACTGCCCCACGGCAGGAGGTTGGCCGGTGGTGTTGATCGGATATACGCTGATCCGTGAGCTGCCACTCTGGTTGGGATATTGGAAGTTATCGATCGGCAAGCGCCCGCTCTGAGGCCGAATAACATTGCCCTGCATATCCTTAATCATCACGCCAATGTCGCGATTGCTGGTCTTCAGAGCCTCGGGCATGCTGCCGTCCGCCTCACCGCGAAATGACAGGCTGACCTTGACGCCGGCGGAAATATTGCGGCAAGCCAGCGTCAGCGTTCTCTCTTCTGGCGTGACGCCGGACGCCATCGCCCCCTTGGTTTGAATATTCGACGTCAAGATATCGCCAAAATCGATCGTGACCGTTTGCGGACTGATTTCACAGCTCTGCGGCACGGTGACGGTGCCGCTCATGGAGATAGTGGAGACCGGCACATCGCTTTTCACCCCGCTCACCACGGAGACGTAGGTGTCTACCAGGCGGGTGCTGGGGATTGTGGTCACGCCAACGAAAGGGCGGCGGAAATACAGGTGAATTCGCCCGCGAGCACCGCTGTTGTAGGGCGTGCTGGCACAGGATTCGTCATCACCATCCATATCGGTCTTAAAGTTAGACTCATTGGTGAATGGTGCGGCAATAAACGCGTTGCGATACCCCGCAACGAAAACTTCGCTGGCCACGCCCAGGTATTCATTCAACGCGTAATACGTTAATCCCCCGCTGCTGAATACCGGCTCGCTCAGCAGCATTTTGGCGGTGACATAAGACGCCGTACGCGTCTGACATTCGCACTTCACCCGATAAGAACCGGGCAAATTCCAGTTGCCGCCGTCAGCATTCTTAATAATCCGCCCCACCACGTTTTGCGACGGGTCGGTTAAAACCGGGGAAAAAAGGAATGAAAACCCATGGGTCCCCGAAATAGGAACACACTGCCCGAAAGCCGCCTGCACCTGTGGTGCGCCCAACGTTGCGCACGCCAATAGCCCACCGACGATGATCCCTCGTTGAATCGATATTCCTGTCGCCATCATATGCACCTTATAAACACTGCCCGTTAACGAGGCGAATCCCACCGCTCTCGGGCTGATTAGCCAATTGATAGTTGGCCTGACATTGCTGAGCCGCGTCATTGCCCCACTTAACCCGCAACCGCCCGCTATCCGCCAGGCCAGCCAGATAAACCTGGCCGCCATCACCGACGATGGCTGCATTGTCAGAGGGGCTGTTGAGAGTGCTGACGGTGGCGCCGAACGGCACCGGAGCGCCGCTGCGCGTCAGCAAGGTCAGCAACACGCGGGCACCGACGTCCGGATTAAAGCGGGCGCGCACCACGGCGCCGCGAGTTGGGATCACCGTTTGGCTACTCAGCGTCATGTCGACGTCCTCTGCGAAAGATTCACCGTCCAATCCGACGATGTTGCGCCGGTAAGGCGTCAGGTAAGGCACAACCGCATAGCCACGCCAGTCGGTGCTGACTCCGGTCTGGTTCAGGACATTCACCCCTGAAGCACCAGGCGCTTGCACCAACGCCACCGTATCGCCCAGCGGTTGGGAAAGCGTGATGCCGTTTTGGTGCACCAGAACGCCGCCCTGCACGCCGTAGTTCACCTGCCGGCGATGGCGATCGTAGCCGTACCCCAGGTTCAACTCGGCGAGAGAGCCTTTATAATCCGCCTGAATATTGCCGTTCGCCCCCACATCCCTGCCGGTATAGCCCTGGCTGATGCTGTAGTTCAGATTGTTTCCCGGCAACGCCGTACCGCTCAACCCAAGGTTGTTGCTAGTGGCACCATTGCGACTGGCGTTCATACTGTAGGTGGCGTAGCTGCCCGGCAGCCATTTGCTGAGCGGTACGCTGACGTTGAAAGCCACGATATGGTCACGAATGCTGCTGCGATTGCCGTTACTGTCGTAACCGTTCTGGTTGAACGTGTAATTCAGCCCGTAACTGACCGCTTCCCAGCTGTTGTTGTAGCTGAGGCTGACAGACTGCGAACGGCGATTGTTATCCCAGTAGTCTTCGTTAAACAGGCTGAGCGACAGCGTTCCTCCCCGCTCCCACAGGCTTTGGCTCATCGTCAGCTCGGCGCGGCTCTTCTTGTGATCGCTATAGACGGCGCTGTTGCCGCCATAGCTCTCCAGCGCCTCCTGCAGGCTATAAAAGCCGCGCGTGGAGTAGCGGTAACTGGCCAAACTAAAGTTGGTGCCGGTTTCAATGAAGTTTTTACCGTAACGCAGACGCCATGATTGCCCCTGTTCCTTCGGCCGGGTTTCCTGCTTGGTCCAGGCTTGGGTGACATCGGCAGACAGCGCGCCTACCGCCCCCATGTTCTGCCCCCATCCCAGCGCCAAAGACTGATATTTACTGGCCGCCTGCACGCCGCCATACAACGTGGCCCCCCAAGGCAAACCGTAGATCCCGGTTGCCTGGCTGAACGGGCGTTCATCAACGCCGCCGCTGTATGACCGGTATTTCCCGCTGGTCAGGCTGTATTTAAACCGCCCTTCGCGCTGCAATACCGGCACCACGGCGTACGGCACCACAAAATGCTGCTCCTGGCCGTCTGCCTCACGCACGTTTACATTCAGGTCGCCGCTGCCACCCGTGGGATACAGATCGGAAATTTCAAACGCCCCCGGCGGCACATAGCTTTGATAAATCACGTAGCCGTTTTGCCGGATTATGATTTGCGCATTCGTGCGTGCGATCCCGCGCACTACCGGCGAGTACCCTTTCATGCTGTCCGGCAGGATATCGTCCTCAGAGGCCAACTGCCCGCCGCGGAACTGCACGCTATCGAACACATCGCTGGATGTTGTGCTGTCACCCAGGGTCAGGCGGCTTTGCAACGCAACGATATCGCGCTGCAGGTAGGTATTGATTGAGCGCCAGGAAGAAGAACCACCGGAGTAATGATTCCAGATCGAATAGTTACGCAGGCGCCAGGCGCCCCAGTTGATGCCCGAGCGCAGATTGAGGTAATAGTTATTGTTGTTTTGCCGTTCGCTGGCGCGCATCTGGCTATTGGCGCCGCTGAAATTGTAATTGACCAACAGCGCCGGTATGCCGGAATCCCATTTATCCGGGGAAACGTAGTCGCGCGCATTCAAGCGCAGCGCCGCCTGCGGGATGCTCAAATTCAGCCTCAACTGATTGAACAGGAATGTCGAAGAGGCTTGTGGAATGGCCTGCGCCAAATTGACGCAACTCTCCCCAGGCACCATCGCCGGAAACATGGCAACCCTCACGCCCAATTCAGCCAATTTCTCAGTACTGAAACAAGGTTGCAGCGTTTGTTTACCGCCGGCCCCTGGCATAAGCCGGAACTCGACGTCGAGGCTGTCTATCTGTTCGCCGTTCAGGTAAAGATCGACCCGATAGTTCCCGGGCGCCTGGCTGCTGTTCTCCTCAAATACGGAGAGATCGGCGCCGCGCAGCGCCGGATTATCGATTTCCAGCAACGCCGGGTTGAAATAATCGCGCGCATAAGCCGTGCCGATCGGGCTCAGCAGCGCCACCTGGCAAGATATCAGGCCGGCAAGAACCGATCGCGCCCCTGGTAAACCAATGCAATTCGGGTTATTCATCCTTTTAACTCCCTGTCCCGATTGGCTCGGCCCGACGAAAAGCCAGGTAAGCCGAACACCTGCTCCAGCGTTATTCCGGAGCAAAAAACACGTACCGCAGCCCGGTTATAATGTGCTGGTGAAGGTCTGGCCGGTGCCGCCATAGTCATTGATGATTTGCCAGCTCAGACCGCCTCCTGCGCCATTCGCCGTCGGCAACGGGAAACTGGCGCTCGCCTGCGGCGCTACCATGGTGTTGCCGGTAATGGCGCGGCCATTCAGCTTCAAATTGAAAAAGGTGAGGTAGTAGGGTGAAGGGTTGGTCACCTGCAGACGATCGCCACTGCGCCGCCACGTCACTTTACCGGCCGCCTCCTCCAGATTGCCGGTGAGCCCTTGCGGGCGGTAAATCAACTTGATACGGGTCTTGATGGCGATTTGCAGGGTATTTTCTTTCTTTTCCACCGAGGGGATCGCCTTCACATTCAGCCAATACAGCGACTCTCTGTCCGTCGGTAAATTGCCGCCCGCACGTACCACGCGCAGCAGGTTATTTTGGCCGCCATCCAAGCGAAATAGCGGCGGTGTAATGATAAAAGGCGCTTTCGCGCTATCGCCTTCTTGCGCATCGACCCAGGATTGGATCAGATAAGGCATCGCATCCGGATTACTGATATTCAGAGCAGACTCTTTTTTGCCGCCGTCGTAGATCAGGCGCGTTCCCCCCACTACTACACCGGCCCGTACCGGAGTCCAAAGCGTCATCAGCAACGCCGCCGTCAGCACAAAGTATCCCGCTTTCATTCTCTTTCTTCCCGTTTCCATCACCGATGAATAAGAGCCAGAGAACACGCTCTCTGGCTCATTTTTCTAACTGTTCCGCCGCCGTAACGGCATGGCCTTACTGATAAACGATGGTGAAGTTGGCCGTAGCGTTGGCGCTACCGACGGAAACGTTGTCATAAGCGAAATAGCGCGCAACAAAGCCCAGAACGTTGTCTTTGTTCTCGGCCAGGGTATAGACGCGGGAATCGTTGCCGATATTTAACACGTTGCTGCCGTCGTCCAGCAGTTGCACGCCAATGCCGCCCGCGACCCCGGCGGTGCCGGCGCCGGTCAGTTGCAGCAGCCCGGACTGCCCCTGCACCTGAGTGCCGTCAAAACGCACGGTGGCGCCGGTGACGGTGGCCGGGCAATTTTTCAGCACCAGATTGAACGCCTTGGCGCCGGCAGTTTTGGACAGGGTGAACGCATCTTTGGCGATCTTGCCCAGAGCGACCTGCTTGTTTTTGGAATCCGCATCGACGGTGCAAGACTGATCGGTGATGGTGCCAGTAATATTCAGCGCGCCGTCGGCGGCAAATGCAGAAGTGGTAAATGCGGACGCGGTCAATATAGCTACAGCCAACAGATTCTTTTTCATCCTACTTTCCTTAAAATTATGCAAAATGTGCATGGGTTTATTTCCGACATATCCTTAATGTCATTCCTTTTATTTAGTTCCATGAATGGGAAACGTCTTAAGCCAAGTTGATTGATGGATTCTGGCTTATTCACCCAAACGATTCATTTTGAACTAAAGTGACTCCTTTGGATTTTTAAACCAATAAATAGACATTTGTCGGAATTTAAAACCAACCAATTGATGAATAACTGATAAATCAGACTAAAAAACCGAGGTGATAACGCAGTGATTTAAACTCGTGGGGTTTTAAGTAGGATTTTACTTAGATTGCCAGGGATGACATGGCATGCACAAAAAACACAACGCATTGTTTTTAAATGATATTTATCTTTATCCTGGAAAGAAGGCATGGGAATATTGACATTGTTTTTACGCGTCCTTACAGTATGTTTCAGTTTAGTTCAAAGTGACTCCTTAACGTTATTAACTTAAATCACACTTACCAAATTTCCTTGAAGCGCTGCGCATTGCTGGCGGTATAAATCACCGTATTCTGGATATTTCGGTGCCCGAGGTAATCCTGAATTAAACGGGTGTCGACACCGCGATCCGCCAATGCAAATCCGCAGCCATGCCGCAGCATGTGCGGGTGCGCATTGACCTCCAATTTAGCCACCTTGCTGTAATGGCGAATCAACCCGTAAATACGTTGACGCGACAGGCGGCCGCCGCGATTGGAAAGAAACAGCCACTCCTGATCGGCCCAGCGGTGCCGCTGACGTTTATCCAACCAGCGCCGCAAACATTGTCTTTCGCGCAGATAAAGCGGATGCACGGTGGAAAAACCATTTTTCAACCGATGCACATAGATATTACCGCCTTCCAGATCGATATCCGACAAACGCCATCCCCCTATTTCACTGGCGCGGCACCCATGAATAAAACACATATAAATCAAACAATAATCGCGTTCTGGATTCTTTCCATGCAGCGTGACCTCAAGCAGTCTCTCCACTTCAGAAGGCGTCAGATGTTTACGATTAGACATACAACCTCATTACTTTGATAGGAAAAATGTGGCTGTCATTTTCCTTTTACATCACCACAATGGACACTCAGGGCAACCCCTGACATATGGATAGGTTCCTGCATCCAGCGCGGAGTATAGCGGATTTACCGAATGCGAACAGCGCGACAACCGTTATTCTCGCGGCCATCAATCGCCCCTGAGAATCGCTATCGTGAATAATCTGCGCAGCATTCCGGCCGTATCATAAATAATGAGGCCGCACTGCCCCTATTTTCTTTAGCTTGCATTATCACTTACAAGCGCGATGTAGAGTGAGATTGATAAATTAACCGGCAAAACAAAGAATATTCCTAAAAAATATCGCCACATAATTAACACTCATCATTCATAACGCCGCCAAAGGTTGAATAAAAAAACGCCATCTCTGGCCATATTAACCTGACGGATAAGCATTAATATTTATGGATATCGATAACTGAGTGAAGCAGGATGCGAAAAGAATGAAATGGACGTTACAACAGACGAAAAACCCAGGCCAGACCCTAGCAAGCGATCGCCTGGGGGGATGAAATTATTGACGGGTTATCAGGTGGCACAATTCGCCGAGGGTCAATTCAGGATGCTCGATAAGCATTTCCGCAGTGAGCGTAATACCGAATTCTCGCCGAACCAACAACATCAGCTCCATATAATCCAGGCTGTCCAGCCCAAGCTGCTGTAGCGGCATGTCTGCCGACAGCAGCGTTCTCTCCAGCCCTCGGGCTTCATGCAACATGCCGCAAATCGTCTCATATAACCGATGATATTTTTCCATGCGTTCTACCGTTATTCATAGTGATTGCCAAATACCAGCGCCGCATTGGCGCCGCCGAAACCGAAACTGAGGCTCATGACATTACGCAGACGACCATGCCGATGTCCTTCGCGAATATAATCGAGATCGCATGCGGGATCGGCTTCGTGCAAATGGCAGGTCGCCGGCATCATTTGCTGCTGTAACGCTTGCAGGCAGACGATCGCCTCAAAGCTGCCGGATGCGCCAAGCAGGTGCCCGGTATAAGATTTCGTGCTGGAAATCGGTGTGCGATAGGCATCACGCCCCAGCGCCGCCTTGATCGCCTCGGTTTCGTTCACGTCGTTTTGCAACGTAGACGTGCCATGCGCATTGATATAGTCGATTTCATGGCTGCCGAGCCCCGCCTGCTCCAAGGCCCGTCGTAGGGTTTTCACCTTGGCCTGAGGATCCTTCGACGGCGCGGTAAGATCAAAAGCGTCTGAAAAGTTGCCGTATCCTTTGATTTCGCCCAAAATCGTCGCACCGCGCGCTAAAGCCGCTTCCCGTTCCTCAAGGCATAATACGGCGGCCCCTTCCGCCAGGACGAAACCGTTGCGTTCCCGGCTAAACGGGCAACTGGCTTTGGTGATATCCTTTTGCTCCCGGCTCAACAAACGCAACGCATCCATATTCCAGATCGCGCCGTTGCCGCGCAGCGACTCCGAGGCGCCGGCCAGCATCATTGAAGCGCGGCCGCAGCGTATCACCTCAAACGCATCGCCAATCGCGATGCCGCCGGTCGCGCAGGCCGCCGCCGGCGAGCCTTGATAGCCCCGTAGCAACCAATGCTGGCCGCATATGGCGGTCGCGATATTGGGCATCGCGTGAAAACAGCCAAACAGCTGCCCCAGCCCAGATTGCAGATAGTCCGCATTGTTTTGCATGATCTCATCCTGGCCGCCCCAGCCGCTGCCGATAATCGCTCCGCACTCCAACGACGAATAAAAGTGCGCGGGCCCAACAAAACTGGATGAAAACGCCATTTCGATCGCCTCCGCGGCGGCGGCAAGCGCCAGTCTGGCGAATCTGGGCAAGCGGCGGCTTACCCGCGCGGCAACGCCCTCCAGCGGCGGTTCGGCCTCCAGCAAAGCAAAAAAGCGCGCGTGGATCCCCGCCGCCGATTTATCGTGATAACGATAGGCCAGACGGCTGGCCATGATAGCCTGCCAGCTTTGCTGCGCGTTGCCCCCCAGCGCGGTGACGGCACCGTAACCGGTAACCACTACGCGTCTTGTTTTCTCCATGCTTATTCTCCTTGCCCGGATGCGAAAGCCTCGTTGCCGCCCAGCGCCAGCCAGAGTTGCATCGTGGCGTTCAGATAGCGGAATTGCAGTGCCGACAGCGAATTCTCGCTGGCCAACACCGCCTCTTGCGCATCCAGCAGCGTTTGCAGCGCAACGGAACCAGCCTGATATTGATGTCGCGCCAACGCCACGGCTTGTCGGCTCATCGCCAGATGCCACCGCTGATTGCCGATTTGCCGCTGTGCTTCCAGGCGTTGTCGCATGGCGTTGTCCACATCGGCCAGCGCACGGTAGACCGCATCGCGAAATTGAATCTCCGCCCGCTGCGCCTGCAACGCCGCTTTGTCGCTGGACAAACGCATCTTGCGCCATTCGATAAACGGCAGCGTCAACGTGGCGCCCAGCGAGCGAGAAGGTTCACTGAACCACTGGCGGAAAAGTCCGCTGCCGGCATCCAACCCGGCCTCCAGGCTCAGCGCCGGATAAAAACTCAATCTTGCCGCCTCGGCACCGGCCAGCGCCGCTCTCAGACGGCGTTCTGCTGCCTGAACATCCGGCCGGCGCGCAATCACCCACGCCGGCTGACGCTGCGCGACAGCTACCTCGTCAAGCGGCAACGAACGCCGTTCGCTATAGCGCAGCAGCGGCGATCGCCCGAACAACAGTGCCAACGAGTTACGCGCATCTTCCCGCTGCCGCTCCAGCTCATGCAGCTGATTCTCTCGCGCCAACAAGCTTTGCTCCGCCTGCAACAGCTCGAATCGGCCAACGTCGCCGGCGGTGTGACGTGCCGCCACCAGCCGCAAAGTTTCACGCGCGATCGCCAGCGCCTGTTGCTGATGGAGGACTTGCTGATTCAAGTCGGCAATCTGCCAGTACCCGCGCGCGGTAGCACCGATCAAGGTCAACGCGGTATTGCGCCGGTCCAACTCCGAGGCGACGGCCAGCCATTCGGCCTGTTCGCGAATGCGCGCCAGCTTGCCCCATAAATCCAGTTCATAGCTCAGAGAAAGCCCTGCACGGTAGCTTTCCTGCGGCGTAGACACGCCCCGCAACGCTCGGGTATTGCGGCCGCTCAGGCTGGCGGTGAAATCCGGCGTCAAGTTGCCCTCCGTTAATCCGGCCTCCAACATGGCCTCGCGCCACTGCAATCCGGCCAGCGCCAAATCCTGATTCGCGATCAGCACGCCATCGATCAGCGAGGAGAGTTGCGGATCATTGAAGTTTTCCCACCAGGCGACGCCCGCCCGCAGCGAACCGGAACGCTCATCGACCACGCGCCACTGCTGCGGCAGCGACGGTGGCGCCGTGGCGTCGATCGGCCGCCCTCCGCAGGCGCTCAGCGACAGCATCACCAGCCCGTAAACCCAAAGTCGGCTCATTCTCGCGCCAGCGCCTCCACCGGCTGCAGGCGCGCGGCGGTGCGAGCCGGAAAGAACCCGAACCCGACACCGATCAACGCTGAAAATCCACAGGCCAGCAGCAACGGCGGCCAGGTAAAGATCATCGTCACCTGCGGCGCCAATCCGCTCAGAACCCCTTTGACCAGCGCGGCGCAGGCGATCCCCAACACGCCTCCCAGGCTGCAGATCACCACCGCCTCAATCAAAAACTGCCGCATAATGTCCTTCTCGGCGGCGCCCACCGCCATTCGAATACCGATCTCATGGGTCCGTTCCGTCACCGAGACCAGCATGATGTTCATCACCCCCACACCGCCCACCAGCAGCGAGATGGCGGCAATCGCGGTAATCAACAGTTGCATGGAGCCTGAGGCGCGCTGAATGGATTGCGTCAGCTGATCGTCGGTCAACGTGAAGAAATCACGCCGCCCGTGTTCTACGATCAAACGCCGGGTCGCATCCCGCCCCGCCTCTTCCAGCGTCAGTTTTTCATTCACTCGCATCACAATGGATTCCAGCGGCATATCGCCGGCGATGCGGCCGGTCAGGGAGGTATGGGGCAGCCAGGCAAGCGGTTGAGAGCCGGCGTATTGAGCGCCGCGGCGCTGAGCGACGCCGATCACCCGATAAGGCACGCCCGCGATCAGCACTACCGCGCCTATAGGGTCTTGCCGGGAAGCAAACAGCGCCTGTTTCAGCAAGGGATCAATCACCGCTACCGGTGCGCGCTCACTCAGATCCTGCGCGGTAAACAGGCCGCCGGAAAGCAGGCGAATGCCCTGCGTGCGGAAATACCCTTCGCCGACGCCCATCACGGCAAGCGGCACCTGTTTGCCTTCGCGAACGGCCAGCAGTTGGGTGCCGATCACCGGCGAAACGCTGTCGACGTAAGGCAGCGCCGCCAATAATGCGGCATCCCGCTCGCTCAGCGAGCGCGCAAGGTCGGGCCGCGGTTTCTCCCACCCGAGGCCTGGGCGAATCTCCAGCGTGCTGGTGCCAAGCTGGCTGATTTCATTGAGAATATTACGCCGCGTGCCTTCTCCGATGGCGATGGCGGAGACCACCGCCGCAATGCCGATAATGATGCCGAGCATCGATAGCAGTGCCCGGACCCGGTGCCCCAGCAATGCCCGCCAGGCCATGCCGACGGCCTCTTTCAACGCCGCGCCCGGCGCCATGCGTTTCAGCGGTACCGCCAGCGGTCGTTCGAACGTAGAAAGATGTCGGGAGGCTTCATGGCGACGATCCGCCACGATCTCGCCGTCGCCGATCTCAATGATCCGCCGCGCCTGTTCGGCGATCCGCCGATCGTGTGTCACGATGACGACGGTATGCCCGATAGCGTTCAGCTCGTGCAAAATGGTCATCAACGCCTGACCGCTGGCGCTATCCAGCGCACCTGTCGGTTCGTCGGCCAAAATAATTTCCGCGCCGTTCATCAGGGCGCGAGCAATACTGACCCGCTGCTGTTGCCCACCGGAAAGCTGCGCCGGGCGATGACCGCCGCGCTGCGCCAACCCGAGCCGGGCCAGCAAATGCGCTGCCCGCAGGCGGCGTTCGGCGGCCGGCATGGCGGTATACAACGCCGGGATCGCCACATTCTCACCGGCGGTCAGATAGGGCATCAGGTGATAGCGCTGGAAGATAAAGCCGATATGCCGGCTGCGAAGCTGCGCCAGGCGATCGGCGTCGGCTTGCCCAATAGCCACCCCGTTGATGTGCACGTCGCCCTGAGAAGGTTTGTCCAGACAGCCGATGATGTTCATCAACGTCGATTTTCCGGAACCGGAGGCGCCGACGATAGCGACCATTTCCCCCCGTTGAATGCTCAGGGAAATGCGCTTGAGGACCGCAATTTTCTGCTCCCCCGCCTGAAACTCGCGCGAGACGTTATCCAACGCAATGATGGGAGCGGTGTTAACTGACATCAGCGCCCTCCTCCACATCAGGCTGTTGCTCCAGCAGCACCTGCTCTCCTGCGTTCAGCCCTTCCAACACTTCGGCATAGCGGCGATCGCGGGTACCGATACGCACGCGGCGCACCACCGTTTGCCCGCCTTCCAGCACCTTGACCTGATAGCTTCCTTCATCCAATGCCGCGCCCAGCGCAGCCATCGGTACCCGCACCACCCCCTGTGCGCGTTCGGTCATGATGAATACCTGCGCCGTCATCGAGGTGCGCAATCGACGCTCGCCGTTGGCGACGGCAAACACGCCGTTGTAATACACCGCCGCCGTTTGCTGGCTTGAGTTCCTGCCCAGTGGGTCGGTTTCCAGCGCCTCCGCCGGCGCCTGCTGTATCGCGCCCATCGCCCCCTCATATCGGCGGCTGGGATCGGCGGCGACGTAAAACCACAGCGGCTGCCCCGTCTTCACCTGCAAGATGTCATTTTCCGATATGCGGGTATGCACCATCATGGTATCCACGTCTGCCATCACCAAAATGGTCGGCGCGCTTTGCGACGAGACGATGGTTTGCCCTTCCTGGGTGACGATGCCCAGCACCTCGCCGTCGATAGGGGCGGTAATACGGGTAAAAGCCAGATTGGCCCTGGCGGTTTCCTGCGCCACTTCGGCCTGGACGATCTGCGACTCGTTCACTTTCAACTGCGCCAGTTGCGCGTCGTGCTGCGCCTGCGCTTTTTCCAAATCGCTGGCCACGCCGGCGCGGTCTCGCGCCAGCGCTCTTTGCCGCTTCAGCTCCAGCTGGTACTGCTTCAGCTGTGCCTGGCTCGCCAGTTTCTGTGCCTGTGCGCTGCGTAATTCAGCCTGTGACTTGCGCAGTTCGTTAAGCTGCAGCGTCGGATCGATCTCGGCCAACAGCTGCCCCTGGATCACCCTGTCACCCTGTTTGACATACAGTTTTTTCAACTGCCCGTTGACCTGCGCGCCCACGTTCACCTGCCGAAGCGGTTTCAGAATCCCGGTCGCCAACACGCTTTTTTCGATGTCACCGCGCTCAACGCGCGCCGTTTGCGGTGGTTGCGTGTCAGGGGGCCGATTCAGCAACGACAGCCCGCCAAGCAACGCCGCCAAAACGACCATCGCCAACACCACTCGCCGCCAGCGTCTCTTTCCGGGCACCTCACTCCACCTCTGCACAATCATTCATCCTGGCGTCGTCGGTGGGCTCAGCCACCAGCCGCCCCTGCGACATGCGCAAGACCCGATCGAATAACGGCAACAGCCGCGGATTATGGGTGACCGTCACCAGGGTTTTACGGTTTTCACGGCAATGCGCCACCAGAGCCGACATCACCGCCGCCGCGGTCTTTTCATCCAGATTCGCCGTCGGTTCGTCCAGCACCAACACCGGGCAACGGCTGTACATGGCGCGCGCCAGCAACAGACGCTGCCGCTGCCCCAGCGACAGCCCGGCATGGCTCTCCCGCACCAGGGCGTTCACGCCCCCCGGCAGCTGCGCCACCGCGTCCGCCAGCCCCAAACTGCGCAACGCCTGTTCCACCTGCCGTTGCTGGCCCGGCGCAGACGGCGCGAACAGCGTGATGTTCTGCAACACCGAGGCGTTGAACAGAATGTCCTCCTGGCTTTGCAGGAAGAACAGCCGCTGCGCGGCGGCACTTGCCAGTACGCGCCCATCCAGCGTCAGCTCCCCCTGCTGCGGCGTCAGCAGGCAGGCGAGCACCTTCAGCAACGTGCTCTTGCCCGCGCCGGAACCGCCGCAAATGGCGATGCACTCGCCACGCTCCAGCGTCAGCGACAAATCGCGCAACACCGGTTGACCGGCGTCGTAAGCGAAGGCCACACTCCGATACGCCAACCGCGCGTCAAAATGGCTCACGCTTTCGTCCGCAGACTTGGCCCGAGCGGATACCGCAGGAAACAGATCCCGCGCGCGTTCATCGATGACGTGCAGCTGGTTTTTCTGCAAAACGGCAAAAAAGATCTTGCTGCTGTACGAAGTAAAGATTTCGCGCAAAAAGCTGTAGGCGAAGAATGCCCCCAGACTGAGTTCGCCCTCCTTGAGCAGCGGCAACGCCAGCAGCATGAACAACACCATCTCCAGACTGCCGATCAACTGGTAAATGCTGCCTTTTATCTGTTCATAGATCTTTTGCTGCTGCAGGCAATTGAACAGCGAGCGGGCATGTTCGGCGAACCCTTCCTGCCGCTGGCCGGCCAGGCCGGCTGATTTGATGGTCGAAAACCCCTGGATGGTTTCCAGGATGAAGTCATTTTGCACCGCGCCTCGCACCTGCAGCTGCTGGGTGTAATGCCGATCGCGGTAGATGGCCCATACGCTGACCGCCCCCATCAGCAGCACGCCGACAACCGGCACCAGCGCCAGCATCGGGCTCAGGTAGCACATCACCGCCAGCGCGATGGCGCCGATGATCCAGTCGGTGCGCAGGCCGTTGTCCAGTTCGATTTTCTGGCCGGCGGCCATCTGCCAGCTGGTGAAACGGCTGAAGATCTCGCCGGGGGCGCGCTTGCTGAAGAAATTGAGTGAGTTTTCCAGCAGGCGAGAAAAACCGGCGGCGCCGTGCAACAACACGAAATTTTTGATGAAGCGTTCGGTGAGGGTGCGCGCAATCAGCGCCAACGCCGTGGACGCCACAAACGCCAGCAGATAATAGGCGTAGGGGAACGCGACCTCGCCGGCCATGGCGAACACCTGATTGATCGCGCTGGCGACCATCATCGGCATGATGAACAGCGTCAGTGAGATAAAAAACGTCATCGCCGCCAGGCGATAGATGCCGGCGATGCCGGCGGTATCCTTCAGGCTTAAGCTGGCGAAAGCGCTGCGGCGGTGGCTGCGCCGGGCCGCGACGGTGGCCGGCAAATCATCGCGATCCAGCACCAACGCATAACCGCTGATTTCCGCTTTCAGGGCGGCATACGGCAGCAGCTGCTGCCCCAACGCCGGGTTCATTACGCACACGTACCCCCCCTGGCGATACGCCAATAACACATAGTGGCCCGCGCCGTAATGCAAAATGGCCGGTAACGGCAGCGCCGCCAGATCCCGGTGCTCGAACGCCACCGGATAAGCCGGTAGCGCCAGCTCTCCCAAAATGGCGCACAGCGTCGCCAGCGAAGTGCCGTGCTGCGAAGCGGGATAACGCTCCCGCAGCTCCGTCAACGGTGCGCGAATGCCCTGAGTTTCCGCCAGCATGGCGATGCAGGCCAGCCCGCACTCATTGATTTCGCTCTGCAAGACCGGCGTAGGAAGGGTGTTTTCCATACGTTGTGATATCCCTGACTTATCCGTTTATAAAAAATAAAGAGTGCGAATGCCATAGCAGCCAATCATCCGCATGCCGCCGGAGGGTTCGCTCGACGATCGCCGGCATGACGCGGCCGACCCGATCTGCGGCGACAGGTTCTTCAATGTGAATGCGGATGCCGCGATCGAAATAAAGCGAATAGAACACCACCTGAGCCCGCAGCGCCCGGGACAGCCTAACGATGCCGCTGTGCAAATGCGCCGGCCGGCCGAACAGATGGCAGGCCAATTTAGCCGCCACATCCTGATTGCTGTGCAGGGTGTAATCCGGCGTGATGTCGGGGAAGAGGATGATGTTGCGCCGATGTTCCGCCGCTTCCAGCATCGCCTGCGACAGGGTGCCGGCGATGTGCCGCGGATCGTCGTGAATCGAGCAATAGTCGAGCCGCTGCCGCCATTCGTCTTCCGGCGATCGCCGCGCAAACGCCTGCACATCGCCGGAAACGATCACCGTGGCCCGCCCGGGATAAACGCCCGCGCCGACCAGCGTCGCCAACACGTCGGAGACCGTATGCATCGGCGCCAGCAGCACCGGCACGCCCGCGCGATGCAGCGGTTCCACGACCTGATCAAGCTGCGCGGAACAGTGCGCCAAATGGCTCATCAACGCCGCATTGCGGGCAGAGACCGCCGCCATGTCCAGCCACTGCCGCCGCTGCATCAGCCAGGCGAAGTCCAGCTTGCCTTCACCCAACAGGCTTTGGCGGTTCGCCAGCGCTACCGCATGCCGGTGGCGAAAGCGGCGCTGCGGCCTGCTTCCCCTCAACCGCCGGCGCACCGCCAGCCACAGGCGATAGTCCACGCGCCGCAGCAGGGCACACGTCAGGCGGTTGCCCATCCCGGCACCGGCAGCCGATAAGCGGGCCATCGCGTCCAGGCCGTTGCGCCAGGCCAAATACCCCCGAACCGCGAGCAGGCGCATCAGGGGGCCAGCGGTTTATCGTGCTGCAACAGCGACAGCAGCTGCCGGCTGAAAGCGGAAAACTCGCGATCTTGCAGCGCCAGCCATTTGCGATTGACGATAAAACTGGGGGTCGCGTTGATCTGGTAATAGCGGCTCACCGCCGTCATATGCGCCAACAACGCCTTGACCCGCTCTGACTCTCTGGCCTGCCGATAGGCAGCCTCATCGATACCGTTGGCCGTCAGCCAGGCGCTAAGCTGCTTGTCGTCCGCCAGGTTGAGGTTTTCTTTGATAATGGCGCGATAAGCGGCGGGGCGATGCTGTGCTTCGATCCCCATGATCGTCAGCGTGGCGAACAGGGGCGCAAAGGCCGCCATGCCGGCTTGACTGTCGTCGCTGAGGTGCAAGCGCACCAATTTGGCGCCCGCCGGCAAACGTTTTTCCAGCTCTGCCACGCCGCTTTCGTTGACTTCACAATAGTGGCAGGCGTAAGAGAAGACTTCGACAATGGTATTATCGTCTTGCAACGGGCTTTGTTCGATTTTTTCCGGGGAGATAAAACTCAGGCTTTCCGCCTCCGCCGGTTGCATGACGTAATGTTGAAAATAAAATGCGGTCAAAAAAGAAGAGGCAAAAATAATAACGAGCGTGTAGCCGATAAAAAGCAAGGGACGTTTATACATAACGGACGCATCCTGCGCATATATTAATATTCACCCGGCAGAGTGAATACATGAAAAAGAGTTAATACCGTAAATAATGAGAACGTAAGACGACTTTTTCGCCGGTATCAGGCGGGACAGCGCGAACGCTGCCCGCCTGCCCACCGCTAATCTAAATGCAGGGGGTCAACCCGCATCAGCTTGGCGTGGTTGGGTTAGACGGGCAGCTTGCTACCGGCGCCGGGTAATAAGACTTCTGTACGCCACCGAATTTGTTCGCACAGGTTTTCACCAGCTGGCAGGTGCGGTTGTTGCCGCTGCCCACCCAGGCAAATTCCTTGGTACAAACAAAAGTACCGCCGACGATGTTTTCCGCTTCTGACAGATTGATTTTTTTCATTACAATATCCTTATTTATATTAAAACATAAACACACTACCCATTACCCTGTCGGCAGACAGAGCAATCCTTCAATACATTTCAAAACTATTTAACCAATAACAATGAGAGCGCTTCGGGAAAAAGCATAGCCATCCCAAACGAGCAGATCAATACAATTATTTACACTGCAAGTTAAAGTTAATCGAATAAGTAACGCTCGATTACAGGACTATTCCAATTTAAATAAGACTAAAAACAAGAAAAGTAGACTAAAACCGGTTACACCAAGAAAAATAAAAAAGGATAATTCTCAGTAAAATGAAAAAACAAATAAGAAAAATTCAGATCAGACCAGTTGGTGACGACGTGCGACACGCTGAAAAGATTGCTTCCTGCCGCGTCGGATTTACACTGGGACAAAAGGACTCTCACTCTACAGGATGCCCATGCTCGCCACCCACGAATACGCCAACGACCTGATTCTGTTCGCCCTGATCGTCGACTGCGGCTCGTTCAGCAAGGCCGCGGAGAGCGCCGGCATCACCAGCTCGGTGGTCAGTAAACGCATCGGGCGGCTGGAAAAATCGCTGGGCGCCCGTCTGCTGTACCGCACCACGCGCAGCCTGACGCTGACCGAAAGCGGCCAGGCGCTCTACCAGCAGGCCAAAGAGATTGGCGCCAAAGTGCAGGAGGCGCTGTACGCCGTCAGCGAAAAGAGCGAAGAGTTGACCGGCACCATTCGCATGTCGGTGCCGACCATTTCGGGCGAGCTGCTGCTGAGCGAGAGCGTGGCGGAATTTTGCGCTCTGCATCCCAGCCTGAAAGTCGAGATGCGGCTGGAAAATCGCTTTGCCGATCTGGTGGAAGAAGGCATCGATCTGGCGATCCGCACCGGCACCATGCCGGATTCAAGCCTGATTGCCCGGCCGATCTTCGATTCCCGCTGGGTGATCGTCTGCTCGCCGGGGTATCTGGAAAGCCACCCGGAACCGCGCTGCGCCGAAGACCTGCTCGGCCACAACTGCCTGACCTACACCTATCAGGAGAGCGGCACCGCCAACTGGCTGATGAAGCGGCCGGGGCGCAACGACATCTACGAGCTGCAGGTTAACGGCAACCTGTCGGCCAACAATGCGCGGGCGATCCGCAAAGCGGTGATCGGCGGCCACGGCATCGCCATGGTGCCACGCTGCATGGTGTATGAAGATTTGCAGGACGGCAAACTGACGGAGATCCTGGCCGGCCACTGCGGCAAGGTATTGGGCATTTACGCCGTCTATCCTTACACCCGCAATCTGCCGTTAAAAACCCGTCTGCTGATCGAGCATATCATCGGTTCCTACCAAAATATCAGCCACTATTTTTGAATTTTCCTCGCTGATTATTTCCCCGCGGCCGCAAAAGGCCGCGGAGATTACGGCATTTTTGGACATAATCTATTGAACATTACCGCTTAATTAATGTGAGCCTGCGCATTCATCACACAATAATACTTTCTATCAATCTGATTTTTAAGCAGTTAATTCATCCCCTTCTACCGGCCAATTTCCCACCGCCGGCGCCGTTCGCCGATGTTAAAAAAATACCGCATGGCATCGTCGTCGACGTTGTGATTAGAATGAAAATGTTGCGCTAATTAACCTTTCAGCTACATATCTCTGACCATAAAAATAATAACCCTGAGGATCTTATGCCCCTGTTTTTCAGTATTGCGCCCATCGTCCTGCTGATTTGGATGATGACCAAAAGGAATGGCGTGCCCTCTTATCTCGCCCTGCCGCTGACGGCCGCCGTGGTCTACGCCGTACAGCTCCTGTGGTTCGATGCCTCGCTGCGGCTGCTGCATGCCAATATCATCACCGCGCTGGTATCGACGCTGACGCCGATCACCATCATCGCCGGCGCCATCCTGCTCAACAAACTGATGCAGGTAAGCGGCGCGGAGAACGTAGTGCGCCGCTGGCTGGAAACCATCAGCCCCAATCCCGTGGCCCAGCTGATGATTATCGGCTGGGCGTTCGCCTTTATGATTGAGGGCGCCAGCGGCTTCGGCACCCCGGCCGCCATCGCTGCGCCGATTCTGGTCGGGCTGGGCTTCAACCCGCTGCGCGTCGCCCTGCTGACACTGGTGATGAACTCGGTGCCGGTCTCCTTCGGCGCCGTGGGCACCCCCACCTGGTTCGGCTTTGCCAACCTCGGCCTGTCGGACGCCAGCCTGCTGGAGATCGGCCGGCAGACCGCGCTGATCCATTTTGTCGCCGGCTTCGTCATTCCTCTGCTGGCGCTGCGCTTTATCGTTTCCTGGCAGGATATCCGCCGCAACCTGCCGTTTATCCTGCTCAGCGTGCTGAGCTGCACCCTGCCCTATCTGCTGCTGGCTCAGGTGAACTATGAATTCCCGGCGCTGGTCGGCGGCGCCATCGGCCTGGCGCTGTCGGTGCTGCTGGCGCGCGGCGGCATCGGCCTCGCCCGCAGCGGCAAACCGCAGAGCGCCGGGCAGGCGGTGCCGTTCATGCAGGTGGTCAAGGCCATGACCCCAACCCTGCTGCTGATTGCTATCCTGATAGTGACGCGCGTCCACCAGCTGGGCCTTAAAGCCTTGCTCAACAACACCGCGCTGCTGTGGCAGGAAAACCTCGGCTGGCTCGGGGAGCTGCGCATCAGCCGGGCGCTGATCGTCGAACTGCAGCAGGTGCTGGGCACCTCCGCCGCCGCCGGCTACAAAACGCTGTATGTCCCGGCGCTGATCCCGTTCCTGCTGGTGGTGCTGCTGTGCATTCCGCTGTTCCGTCTGAATGGCGGCCAGGTGCGGCAAATGTTCAGCGAAACCGGCGGGCGTATCACGCGGCCCTTTATCGCCCTGTTCGGCGCGCTGGTGATGGTCAACCTGATGATGCAGGGCGGCGACAACGCGCCGGTGATCCTGATCGGTAAAGCGCTGGCGGCGCTGACCGGCGAGAGCTGGCTGCTGTTCTCTTCGTTCCTCGGCGCGTTGGGATCGTTCTTCTCCGGTTCCAATACCGTTTCGAACCTGACGTTCGGCGGCATTCAGCAATCGATCGCCCAGAGCAGCGGCCTTGACGTCAACCTGACGCTGGCCTTGCAGTCCGTCGGCGGCGCCATGGGCAACATGGTGTGCCTGAACAACATTATCGCGGTCTGTTCGATCCTCGGGATCGGCAACGCCGAAGGCAAAATCATCAGAAAGACCGTACTGCCGATGCTGGCGTACGGCGGGATTGCGGCCGGTATGGCGGCGATCCTCACGCTCTGACTGACCACTCGTTATCGCAAGCAAGACAAGAAGGTAAACACTATGATCATCTCCGCGTCAACCGACTACCGGGCCGCCGCCCAGGCCAAACTGCCGCCGTTTCTGTTTCACTACATCGACGGCGGGGCCTACGCGGAGCATACGCTGAAGCGCAATACCGCGGATCTGGCCGATATTGCCCTGCGCCAGCGCGTGCTGCGCAATATGTCCGAACTCAGCCTGCAGACCACGCTGTTCGGCGAGCAGCTGGCGATGCCGGTGGCGCTGGGGCCGGTAGGGTTGACCGGCATGTACGCCCGCCGCGGCGAAGTGCAGGCCGCGCGCGCCGCGGCCAAAAAAGGCATTCCGTTCACGCTGTCCACCGTGTCGGTCTGCCCGATCGAAGAGGTGGCGCCGGCGATCGATCGGCCGATGTGGTTCCAGCTCTACGTGCTGAAAGATCGCGGCTTTATGCGCAATGCGCTGGAGCGCGCCAAGGCCGCCGGCGTGAAAACGCTGGTGTTCACCGTCGACATGCCGGTGCCCGGCGCCCGTTATCGCGACGCCCACTCGGGGATGAGCGGCCCTAATGCCGCCCTGCGCCGCGTGCTGCAGGCGTTTGCGCATCCGCAGTGGGCCTGGGATGTCGGCCTGCTCGGCAAGCCGCACGATCTGGGCAACGTCTCGGCCTACCGCGGTAAACCGACCAGCCTGGAAGACTACATCGGCTGGCTGGGCGCCAACTTCGATCCGTCGATTTCCTGGAAAGATCTGGAGTGGATCCGTGAATTCTGGGACGGCCCGATGATCATCAAAGGCATTCTCGATCCGGAAGACGCCAAAGACGCGGTGCGCTTCGGCGCCGACGGCATCATCGTCTCCAACCACGGTGGCCGCCAGCTGGACGGCGTGCTGTCGACCGCGCGCGCCATGCCGGCGATCGCCGACGCGGTGAAAGGCGACATTACCCTGCTGGCCGACTCCGGCATCCGCAGCGGCCTGGACGTAGTGCGCATGATCGCGCTGGGCGCCGACAGCGTGCTGCTGGGGCGCGCCTTCGTCTATGCGCTGGCGGCGGCCGGTGAAGCCGGGGTGGCTAACTTGCTGGATCTGATCGACAAGGAAATGCGCGTCGCCATGACGCTCACCGGCGCGAAAACCATTGCGGAAATCAACGCCGGATCGCTGGTCAGAAACGCCTGAATCAAAGCGGCTGCACGCCTTCCGGGTAGGCGTTATAGCTCATCTTGCTGATGAAGGCCCCGGCCGGTGACACCAACACCCGGCCGGCGGCGTCCAGCCCGAGGAAGGTGCCGGTGCAGCGCCCGGAAATAAAGTCGAAGAAGAACACCGAGCACACCGGGATGATCTTTTCCCGGAAGGTGAACAGGAACATCTCGTCCTCAAACTTGTAGTAGGTGGCGTAGTCCATGTCGCCGTGACCGAATTGTTCGCCGCGCAGGTTTTGCCAGGCGTAGCGCTCGGTGTTGACATAGAAATGTTCGTAATAGTGGTTGGGGCTGTAGACGTTCAGCGTGCGATAGCCGATAAGCTCGCGGGTCAGATGCGGCGCGACGCCACCCGGCGTGGCGCCGACAATCCGGCCGACGTGGAAGCTTTGCTTGAGACGGGACCCCTTTTCCACCGTCTGTTCCGGCAACAGCGTGCTGCGCACCAGCAGCGCCCGGCCGCTGTCACGATTGAGTACCAGCGTCAGGCACTCGTTGCCCGGCGACTGCAGCGGAATATTGAAGAAATAGCGCGCGGCGGAGGTTTGCACCTCTTCGTAAGCGTCCTCGCCGCTCTCCCCGCCCCAGGCCCACAGCACCCGCTGCCGATCGGCGCTGAAGCGCAACGTGATTTCCCCGCTGCTTTCAAAAGCGATCTGCAGCGTTTTGCCGCGCCAATCCTGGGTGCCCGGCAGCCGGTTAGTGTCGATACCGCGCGCAAAATCGTCGTAATTCTTCCAGTCCGGTTCAGCATTCTGATTCAGTACGGATTGTTCTGCTGACATCTTCGCTCTCCTTGATTGAATGGGATGAAAACCGCCTCAAACGTCGGCGACGCCCGCCGGTTTCACCGCTCTGCGGCTCACCACCGCAGGTGCAGTTTCATCGAGAAAACAACTCAGTACGCCGGCGCACACGGCGCCGGTAGCCGCCAGCCACATCACGCTGACCAGCCCATAGCGATCGGCGATCAGCCCGGCGATAAACGGCGCCAGACAGCCGCCAATCACCTCGCCAATCCCCATCACCAGCCCCAACGCGGTCGCGATGCGGGCCGGTGACACCGTTTCAGACGGGATGGTGGCCATAAACAGCGTGAAGCAGCCAAGGCCGGTATAAGACAGGAACACCAGCACGCCCAGCAGCCACGGGTTATCGACGTAACTGAGGAACAGCGGGCAGCACACCGCCAGCAGCGAAAAGAAGATCAGCGTCGGCTTGCGGCCAAGGCGATCGGAAATCGCCGGCACCGCCACGCCCCAAAACACCCAGGCGGCGCCGATGGCGCTCATGATGCCGCCCATCGTGCCCTCGCTGAAGCCACGGTCGGTCACCAAAAAGTTGGGGGTGAAGGTAATGATGATCATGAACCAGGTGACGAACACGCAGGAGATCAGAATGCACAGCGCTACGTTCTTGATTTTAAACAGCTCGCCGTAAGCGCCTTTGTTCGCCGCCTTGTCGGCCGCCGGCGCGGCGCTGAAAGCGGGATCCTTCTTGCCGTTCACATAACGATAGATCAGCCACGCCAGAATGATGCCCGGCACGGCGGTCAGGTGAAACGCCATGCTCCAGCCCCACTTCTGCGCCAGATAGATGATCAGCGGCGGCGCGATAATACCGCCCAACAATCCCGGCGCCGCCCCCTGGATCAGCCCCATATTGAAGCCGCGGCGCTGCGGCTGCGATTTTTCCACCATCAGCGATTGCGCGATCGGCAGCACCGGCCCTTCGGCGATCCCCATCAGCGCTCGGAAGATCAATAACATGGCAAAGCCGCTGACCAGCCCCGACAGCGCGGAGAACAGCGAAAACACCAGGATCGACAGGATCAGCATCGGTTTGCGGATATTAAAGCGATCGGCAATCGCCCCCAGCCCCGCGCCAGATAGCGCCCAGGTCAATGCCAGCACCGCCGACAGCGTGCCAAGATGCACGTTGCTCAGCTTCAAATCGGCGGCAATCATCGGAAACAGAAAAGAGATGGTCAGACGATCGACGAACACGCAGCCGAAAACGAAAAACAAAATGATCAGCAATCGGTTCTCTTCGCTCAATCGCGAGCGCTGTCCTGGCGAATTATTCATAGCGTCATTGGTCCATAAGTTAACTTATAAATGGCGAGCGGCCATGGCATAAGTCGGTTAAGCGCTCGGCCAAGAGAGATATTGGCCATCGGTCACGATAACAACTCATTAACATGTTAATGATATAAACTTATCTCAAGCTACGGGCATGTCAAACAGCCGTTGAAAACGGCGACGCAGAGGCAATTCAGGTATTTTTCACAGAACGCGAATGACATGAAAATAAATCAACATCATGTTTTTAATGATTTAAATAAAATTAAACGGCACTTTTTACTTTTATCGAAAAAGCCAAAACGCGCTGATTTATAAACAGGTTAACAAATAAAACTTAACTCCTGCTTATAAATGGACGGTATTTCCCTTTTCATCAGCCGCATTACCCCGCCCTCTTTATTATTTGAATCCGTTTGCTTTATAGCGGCCATAACGAGAACCATTAACTCCATTGTGTTAATCAATAATCACGCAATGACATTATCAATGCTGAATGATAATAAAAGCGCAGGCCGTGACAGGAATCACAAACAGACCGCCCCTTAACGCCCTGGTAGCGGGTTATTACCGGCGCGGCTAGCTTATGCCAACTCGATCCAACCCCGGATGGGAAAACAACGGCATGATAAGCGGCAGGCAACCAGCAAGGAGATGAACATGACGACAGCACTGACAAAAGCCGGTTTCTGGCGCAAAACCGCCGACTCTTCATCGCTGCGTGAGCCGCGCGTGCTGATTCGGGTCTACGTTGGCGAAGGCGAAATCGACCGCGCCATCGCCTTTTACGAACAGCTGCACGGCGTAACGGCGGACATGCGCTTCGATTTTCCCGAACATCGGCTGGTATTGGCGGCGGTGGGGCCGTTTCTGATCCTGGAAGGGGCGGAAGAGCAGTTGAGTCCTTTCCGCAGCACCGTCGGCACGCTGCTGGTCGATGACATTTATCCCTACCACCAGCGGCTGCTGGCCGCCGGCGCCGAGATTTTCTTCGGCCCGGTGGAGGTACCCACCGGCGCCTGTTTCAATGCGCGCCTGCCGGACGGCACGATTGTCGAGTACGTGCATCACCGGCCGCGCGCGGGCGAATAAACCGCCTCAGGGCAGCGCCGGCTTCATGGCGTAACGGCGCAGATCCTTGCGCAGGCTGATCATGTACAGCACGATCACCGCCGAGAACGGCAGGCCGCACAGCACCACCGCGGTCTGCATCGCGCTGAAACTGCCGGCGTACAGCAAGCCGGCGCATACCAACGTGGTGACCGCTGCCCAGAACACGCGCAGCCAGGCCGGCGCGTCATCATGGGCGGAGCCGCCCTGGCAGGAGAGGTTGGCTATCATCAGCGTGCCGGAATCGACCGGCGTCAGGAACAGCACGAAGCTGATCACCACCACAAAGCCGGCGGTCAGTTGGGTATAGGGCAAGTATTCGAACAGCTTGAACACCGCCATCGGCGGATCGCTTTGCGCCACCTGCCCCAGGATCGCCTGCCCGCCTTCCAGCACCAGACTGATGGCGGTATTGCCGAAGATCGACAGCCACGCCAGCGTGAAGCCCAGCGGGATCAGCAGCACGCCGAAAATCAGTTCGCGAATGGTGCGCCCTTTGGAGATGCGCGCGATGAACAGCCCGACGAACGGCGCCCACGCCACCCACCAGGCCCAGTAGAACAGCGTCCAGGCGCCCTGCCACTGGCGCGCCTTGCCGTACAGATACATATCGAAGCTGCGGCTGACCAGCGAGGTAAGATAATCGCCGAGGTTCTGCAACATGCCGTTCAGCAGGTTCAGCGTCGGCCCGGCCAAAAACACGAACAGCAGCAGCAGGCACAGGAAGCCGACGTTGATGTTCGACAGCATGGCGATGCCCTTCTCGACGCCGGTGACCGCCGCCAGCGTGGCCACCACCATCATCACCACGATCAGCGCCAGCAGCACGCCGGTGCTTTGCGGGATGTCGAACAGATAAAACAGCCCGGAGTTCACCAGCAGCGCGCCGATCCCCAGGTTGGTCACCATCGAGATCACCGTCACCAGAATGCCGAAGCTGTCCACCAGATGACCGACACAACCGTGGGTGCGCTCGCCGAAGATCGGGTATAGCGCAGAGCGCAGCGCCAGCGGCAGGCCGCGGCAATAGGCGAAATAGGCCAGCGCGGTGGCGATCAGCGCATACAGCGCCCAGCCGTGCAGCCCCCAGTGCAAAAAGGTCAGCGCCATCGCCTGTCGCGCCGCCTGCACGGTGCCGCCGCTGCCTTCCGGTGGCGACAGGAAGTGATCCAGCGGCTCATAGGCGCCGTAGTACACCAGCGCAATGCCGATGCCCGACGAGAACAGCATCGCCACCCACGAGGGATAGCTGAACTGCGGCGGCTCGTCATCCTGGCTGAGGCGAATATGGCCGAAGCGCGACAGCGCCAGCCAGAACACGAATGCCATGCAGGCGACCATCAATAACATGTAGTACCAGCCGAATACGTCGGCGACCCAGCTTTGCGCGGCGTTCAGCCACAGTTTGCTGGCGGAGGGGAACAGAACGACCAGCGTTCCCAGCAGCAGGATCACCGCCGCCGAGCCGAAAAATACCGGAACATTCAATCTGACAGGTTCTTCGTCAAGCGATGGGGGAGTTTTTGTTGTCATTGGCAGGCTTCCATGATGCGAAAGACAGACGATTTCAATGCAACTTTTAGTTAACATATTATCGCCATTTATTTGACATTCTCGCAGCATATAGAGTATTGATTGACCGTTCAATCAATCAAATCCAAAGTGTGATTGGCCTATCAGTTGAGGAAAATATGTACCGAAGAGACATTCCGGAACAGCGTAAGGAGCAGTTGATTAACGCCGCCTTCGAGACCATTAACGTCGTCGGGCTGGCCGGCGTCACCCTGTCTCAGGTGGCGAAAGAAGCCGGGCTGTCGACCGGCATCGTCAGCCACTATTTTGGCGATAAAGAGGGGCTGCTGAGCGCCACCATGCGCAAAATCCTGCGCGACCTGCGCGATGCGGTGGCCGAGTGCCGCGCGCAGGCGGCAAGCGACAGCCAGTCACAGCTGTTCGCCATTATCCAGGGCAACTTCCACCCCAGCCAAACCAATGCCGTGTCCATGCGCGCCTGGCTCGACTTCTGGGCCGCCAGCATGCATCAGCCGGTGCTGCGCCGCCTGCAGCGCGCCAACGATCGGCGGCTCTATTCCAATATTTGCAGCCAGTTCCGCCGCGAGCTGCCGCTGCCGCAGGCGCGCGACGCGGCGCGCGGGCTGGCGGCGATGATCGATGGGCTCTGGCTGCGCGGCAGCCTGGCCGGCGACGAGACGGACCTGAAGCAGGACTGCCGCATCGCCTGCGACTACGTGATACAACGGCTCAAGGCCGCGCCATCGGCGGCGTGACCCCCTCCGTCAGTGTGGCTCCTGCTCTTCGCTATACTGGGTTTGCCACATCGCGGCGTAGCGGCCGTTAGCCGCCAGCAGTGCCTCGTGCCCCCCGCGCTCGACGATCTCCCCCGCCTCCAGCACGATGATTTCATCGGCGTCCACCACGGTGGAGAGCCGGTGGGCGATCACCAGCGTGGTGTGGTTGCGGCTTACCTCGCGCAGGTGCCCCTGGATTTCGCGCTCGGTCTGGGTATCCAGCGCGCTGGTCGCCTCGTCGAACACCAGGATGGCCGGATTTTTCAGAATGGTGCGCGCGATCGCTACCCGCTGCTTTTCACCGCCCGACAGCTTCAGCCCGCGCTCGCCCACCCGGGTGTCGTAACCGTCGGGCAAACCGACGATAAAATCATGGATATGCGCCAGCCGCGCCGCCCGCTCGATTTCTTCATCGCTGGAGCCGGTTTTGCCGTAGCCGATGTTGTAGCGCAGCGTATCGTTGAACAGCACCGTATCCTGCGGCACGATGCCGATCGCCTGCCGCAGGCTGGCCTGGGTCAGTTGGCGAATGTCCTGGCCGTCGAGGGTAATAGCGCCGCCCTGCACGTCGTAGAAACGGAACAGCAGGCGCGACAGCGTGGACTTGCCCGCGCCGGAGGCGCCGACCACCGCCACCGTGTGGCCCGCCGGAATGGTAAAACTCACCTGCTTGAGGATCGGCCGCCGCGTGTCGTAACCGAAGCTGACCGCGTCGAACCGCACTTCGCCGCGATCGAGACGCAGCGGCTGCGCATCCGGGCTATCGACGATCTCACGCTTTTCCTGCAGCAGATCGAACATGTTTTCCATGTCGATCAGCGCCTGGCGCACCTCGGAATAAATAAAGCCGAAGAAGTTCAGCGGCTGATACAGCTGCAGCAGATAGGCGTTGACCAGCACGAAGTCGCCGACCGTCATCCTCCCCTGGGTAATGCCCTGCGCCGCCATGGCCATCATCACGATCAGTCCGATCGAAATAATGGCGGTTTGCCCCAGGTTGATCGCCGTAAAACTGAATTGGTTCTTGATGGCGGCGTATTCGTACAGCCGGCGCGACAGGTCGAAACGCTCGGCCTCGAACTCTTCATTGCCGAAATACTTCACGGTCTCATAGTTCAGCAGACTGTCGATGGATTTACTGTTGGCGTCGGCGTTGGCCTTGTTGAGCTCGCGGCGAAAGCGGGTGCGCCAGCTGACCGCCAGCACGGTAAACAGGATGTAGCAGCCGACCGTCGTCAGGATCGCCAGCGCGAACCAGCCGTTCAGCATGTGCCACATGATCGCCGTGACCAGCGAGAGCTCGAACAGGATAGGCACGATGGAGAACAGCAGCCGCGACAGCACCGTGGACACCGCCTGGGTGCCGCGCTCGATGGACAACGACAGCCCGCCGGTCTGGCGCTCCAGATGGAAGCGCAGGCTCAGCGCATGCAGCTGGCGAAACACCCGCACGCCCAGCAGGCGCGTGGCGTTCTGGCTGACGTGAATGAACATCACGTTGCGCAGCTCCTCAAACAGCGCGCCGCCCACCCGCGCCACGCCGTAGGCGACGATCAGCCCCAGCGGCACCGCCAGCATTTTCGCCGTCTCACCGCTCAGCGCATCGACCATCGCTTTGTAGGCCAGCGGCACCAGCGTGGTGCTGACCTTGGCCGCCACCATGAACACGAAGGCCACCACCAGGTACCCCCGCAGCCGCGGGTTGTCTTTCGGCCACAGGTAGGGCAGCAGGAATTTCAGCAAACGGGAACGATCCATCATGTAATATTCATCTTCTCGGTCGGGATCGCGGCGCACGGCCGCGCGGGGGTTATGAGTTTGGCCTGGCCGGCGGCGAACGCCGCAGCCATCCCGTTTTCCTGCGGTGGCAACTCAGCATCATCCGTCAGGAGAAGCAGCGGCGGCTCGGGCAAAGTTCAGGCATGGAGGAGACAATCACATGACCCAGACGTATGCAAAGCGCTTTGCGCAGGTCTTTGACTATATCGACCGCCACCTGGACGAGGCGCTCACCGTCGAAAAACTGAGCGAAGTGGCCCACTTTTCGCGCTTTCACTTTCAACGCCAGTTTAGCGCGTATTGCGGCATCTCGGTGTGGCGTTATATCCAGTGGATGAGGCTCAAACGCGCCTCGTACCGCCTGGCGTATAACCCGCTGGAGCCGGTGATTGACATCGCGCTGGACGCCGGTTTTCAAAACCCGGAGTCCTTCAGCCGCGCCTTCAAACAGGCGTTCAGCCAAACGCCAAGCCAGTTTCGCAAACGGCCGGCCTGGATCGATTGGCAGCAGCGCTTTCCCGAGCCGAAACACACAAGGAAACAACCCATGAAGGTAGACATTGTCGACTTCCCGGCCACGCCGGTGGCGATGATCGAACATCGCGGCCCGTCCGCGCTGGTCAACGAAACCGCCGCACGCTTTATCGAGTGGCGCAAAACCAGCGGCCTGTCGCCGGTCAGAAGCAGCCGCACTTACGGCATCGCACCGCACGATCCGGCCACCACCGAAGCGCAGGACTTCCGCTTCTTCATTTGCGGCGAGGTCACTGCGCCGATCCCCGAAGACAACGCCTTCGGCGTGGTGAACAGCACGCTGCCGGCCGGACGCTGCGCGGTGCTGCGCCATCACGGCTCGCTGGATGGGCTGTCTGAAAGCGCTCGTTATCTCTACAGCGAGTGGTTGCCGAACAGCGGCGAGGAACCGCGCGATTTTCCGCTCTATTTCCACTACCACAACTTTGTGCACGAGGTGGCGGAATATGAACTGGTGACCGATCTTTACCTGCCGCTGAAGTAACAAAAGTCAGGCTCCTCACGGAGCCTGACTGACGTCAACAGGACGGCGACGATCCCTGCGGCGGCAGATAACGCTGCGGATCGAGCGCAGTGGCGCGGTAGCGGATCTGGAAGTGCAGGAATACCGAATCGGTGCCGGTGCTGCCCATGGTGCCGATCTTCTGCCCCGCCTTCACATCCTGGCCGTTGCGCACCAGCGTGGTGTCGTTGTGCGCATAGGCGGTAATGAAGTCCTCACCGTGCTTAATCATGATCAGATTGCCGTAGCCGCGCAGCTGATTGCCGACGTACACCACTTTGCCCTTGGCGGAAGCGTAGATCGGCTGGCCGCGCTTGCCGGCGATATCGATGCCCTTGTTGCCGCCGTCGGAATTGGAGTACGCCTGCACGATCCGACCGCTGGTCGGCCAGCGCCAGCAGCGGGAAGCGCCCGGCGGCGGCGTTTGTTTGACGATTGCGGCGGAAGACGACTTTTTACGGCGCGTAGCGGCGGTTTTGGCCGGCGCGCTGCCGCTCAGCCGCAGTTTCTGCCCCACCTCGAGGCTATAAGGCGGACGAATTTTGTTGATTCTGGCCAGCTCGCTGACTTCACTGTCGGTGATCCAGGCGATGTAATACAGCGTATCGCCCCGTTTGACGGTATAGGTTTTGCCGGAATAACTGCCCTTCGGCAGTTTGTCATAGTCGCGGTTATAGGTGTTTTTGCCCGAACACCCGGCCAACAGCAGCCCCAATGCCAAACACACCGCCACGCGGCGCCACCCAGCCAGTTTGCTTCCTGTGCTCAAATCCTGTCCCCAGTCGTCGTTTCGGTTCTGATACGCGTCAGCCGCACAGTGTAACATTTGCGCCGGGTCAGTCAAAAAAGGGGGATAAAGGGGGGCGATAAACAGCACGAAAATGGCGCCCTCAGGCGCCAAGCGAAAAACGAGCAGGCAAAGGACGTTTCAACGCTGCGAGTCCAGGATCTCGTTTTTCTTAATCACATCCTGCGCTTTGTTGTAGCTTTCAATCAGCAAGCGATAGTTCGGGAAGATTAAGGTGTAAACTTCTGCCCATTCAGCCGCATCCGCGCGATTCCAGGTTTGCTGAATTTCCGACGCGACGGCGGCGGTATCCATCGGCACCGCCCCGGCTTGCACCACGCGAGCCAAGGTGATTTCCTGAGCCATCTTGGAATAGGTGCCGGAGGCATCAACCACGGCAAACACCTGATAACCGGCGTCAATTGCGCTGATCGCCGGGAAAGCCATACAAACGCTGGTGATCGTACCTGCGATGATCAACTGTTTTTTGCCCGTGGCTTTCACCGCCGCAACGAAATCCGGGTTATCCCAGGCGTTTATCTGTCCGGTGCGAGCGACATACTGCGCATGGGGCGCACTTTCGTGGATTTCCGGAATCAATGGCCCATTTGGCCCCTGCGGCACGGAAGCGGTAGTAATGACAGGCATTTTCGCCAGAGTGGCGATTTTGGCGAGCGCTGTCGCATAGCGGCGCAGATCAGGCATGGGCATATCACCAATCGTTTGAAACAAACCGCTTTGATGGTCGATAAGCAGCATTGCCGCATCGGCAGGGTTAATCACCGGGCGTTGATTATTAAAGTTGGCTGGAGAGCTCATATATCCTCACTTATTCATCCTGAAACCTTGTGGCGATTATTTAAGCGCCGGTCGGCGGCTAACTCGTCGTAACGACCAGAGATATTTCAACGCGCCCGGCGCCATATCATCAAATTCTGATGGTTTGAAGCATTTCAAATATTTACCATGCAATGAAATCTTCACTTTTCAAACTAGCAATGAATAGACAGGATAAACAGTAAGAAAATTGGGAATGAGTATTTCACCAATGGGAAGGTCAGATTTGTATGATAGATTTCAATGAAATGTTTATGTTTGCCAAAGTGGTTGAATGTGGTGGTTTTCTTGCCGCCAGCAAGAAATTCGGCATATCAAAATCCATGCTGTCCAGAAAGATATCCAATCTTGA
Source organism: Serratia sp. CY38905 (assembly GCF_052168875.1). Lineage (NCBI taxonomy): Bacteria > Pseudomonadati > Pseudomonadota > Gammaproteobacteria > Enterobacterales > Yersiniaceae > Serratia > Serratia sp. CY38905. Next base: position 155,970 of record NZ_JBJNLV010000007.1, read on the forward strand.
AAAGAGGCTTAACGTCAGGTTAATTCAACGTTCAACCCGAAAAATAATGATTACCGATATCGGAAAGGAATATTATCGCTACTGTATAAAAATGCTCACCGCCGCTGAAGAGGCGGATAATTTCATTATTAATAAAATCGAAAAACCCACGGGGAAAATAAGGATAACATGTTCAAACATGCTTATTGATCTTGGCTTGCCAGCTATTTTAACCAAGTTCATGTTGCAGTATCCCGAGGTCAGTCTGCATGTAAAGATATTCAACAGAGATGTTGATATCATTGCCGAAGGATATGATATCTCATTAAAAATTGTCACCGACGTGCCCAAAAACAGCAATCTGGTTATGCGGACCATTTGCACCATACCTTCTGCATTTATGGTGAGCGCATCAGCATTCGACAAATATGCTTTAAGCAAACCTGCGGATTTATCGAAAGTGCCCACGCTTGGCTGGCTGTCTTCACACGTCCAGGCTACCTGGACATTTCGTCAAGCCAAGCGCGAGATCAAAATCAACAGCGATCCATGCCTGGTGTGCGACGATATTCGCCTGATAAAAGATGCCTTGGTGGGCGGCGTCGGCGTTGGTTTTTTGCCGCTGGCGCTGGCGGAGCAAGAGTTGATGGCAGGAAGCCTGAAAACCGTTTTCGACGATTGGTCTGTGGAGGCGCATAAAATTGTCGCCATTTACCCCACCCGACAAGGCCTGCCTCCCGCTGTCAGAGTATTAATTGATTTCATTGTTGATGAATTCAATGGATAGCAGGCGATTTTTCAACCCATTACTGCCGCGGCATTTTCTCTTATATCCCCAATGGCGACTATGCTAGTAATCGACAGTCGTAGATTTCAGGATCGTAATACGCAAAATGGAGAACTATCATGTTGAACCTCGACCGCAATAATCTGCCCCTCCTGAGCGAAGAATTGCTCAAAAAGCAACGTACCACCCTGCTGATCATCGCCTTCCTGCTGCTGGCGGGCGGCATACTGTGCCTGGTCAATCCTTTCGCCTCCGGCGCGGCGCTGAGCATCGTGGTCGGCATCCTGCTGCTACTGAGCGGCGCCGGGCTGATTATCGCCATGATCGCCAACCGGGCGCAGAATACCTGGCCGATGATCGGCGGCATTCTGCTGGGCGTGGCCTACCTGATTATCGGCTATGTGTTCATCGCCAGCCCGCTGGCGGGCATTCTGGCGCTGGCGGTGTACCTCGCCGTGCTGTTCGCGCTCGGCGGTATCGCGCGCCTGGCGGCGGGCTACATGCGCCGCGGGCTGCCGGGCAACTGGCTGCAGTTCGTTATCGGCGTGCTCGATTTGATCATCGCCTGGATGCTGATCGGCTCAGGCCCGGCGGCATCGGTCACGCTGGTGACGGCGATCGTCGGCATCGAGATGCTGGTCAGCTCCTTTGCGCTGTTCCAGGCGGCGAATCTGTTTAAAAAAAGCTAACTCGGTAGCCGCCGCTCTCTTGAGCGGCGGCTTTGGATATCACGCCAATAAAAATTCCCTAGGGCATTCTTATTGCGTAACGCCATTCCCCTATCTTTGAACCTATACCGTCGAGAGAACGTGTATGGATGCCAAAGTATTGATTATCAAAAATAACTGCATAACCAACCTGCTCGGTAGAAAACGAGACAAAGCAATAAACGTGGTCAAACTCCTTGGGGTGGCCAATCGGCCCGGAGACACAAATATCTCCCGGCGCCAGACTCGCACGGTGGGTTATCTTCTGCCATCCCTGCTCTAGAGCCCATTCAACGAAGTAATCAACATTGATAGACTGCATGCTGCCAAGTTTCGGATAAGGCAAGCCACAGAGCTTAAGGCAACTGACCTGGTGTGCAACGCAGGCATTGCTTGTCGCGGTAGGGCTGTATTCCGGCACAAACCAGTCTTCTACCGCTTCCCGGATTGAACGGTAATCTTCTTTAAACATCCCGACAAACCGCTCAGCGTTGCTGTAAAAATGATCATCCCACACCACGGCATCAGCCAGTTGCGCGACAAACGGTGCATCTATCGTGACCTTTGTTTTGGGCAGCAGTTGCAATATCAGAGCAAGTTCCTGAGTATCACTATATTCTTTAACATGACTTTCTCCCGATTTCGACGAGATAACTACCGTCGGCGTTCCCTTTCCATTACTACCTAACATAACACCTGAGATATCTTCGATTTTCATCGGCAAACTAAAAGGCAAATTTTCCTTGAACAACTCTCGACCATATGCCTGGATCGTTTCAAAACTCACCGTTGCCCCCAAGCTTGCAGAGCCTGCAATGATCTCATAGGCCACTCCATACCCGATCCCTCTGATTATTTTTTTCTTATTTTTACTCCATGGGTTAACGCCAAGCGCTTCAACTGCGGCAATGGAAGCCTCTCCGATAGACTCTTTTCCACCGACGTCTGCACAGATTGCATAGATATGACTATCTCTATAATTTATTTTAGCCATATCCCCCATATTTACAGCGACTCCGGTGATCTTCTTCCAATTACCTGGAATAACAAAATAAGGAATAATTCGCGCATTGACATAATCTCCCTCACCTCGCCAACCATTCCCTCTTCTTAAGCTGGTTTCCTTTTGACCTGTCGGATCGATTTCCTCCGCATCAGGACTACCATCGGCATCCGTATCTGCATCGGCAATAATTAAAATATGGCCATCATCTTTAATCATAACAACAGGATCTGGCATGACCGGCTCACCTGGAGAAGTCCGGCTATTTTTCCATGAGTGGGTGATGACATTTGACATAATGTTACCCTCGGTGAAAGCATGGCGCCAAATGATATATATTACCGACAAGCATAAAGACATACATAATAAATTATGACGGTTTGTCGGTCATATTAATTCGGCAGATTTTTATTTTCAACGTCACAGAAGCGACAGCTAACTCTTTATCTTCTTTACTGTAAAACTTATACCCCTGACTCGTTGTGACACCCAACAACCTTGCTTTGTTTTGTTGTTCTTTTTTAATAGCCTCCGCCATTGCATCAAGATTAGGCGTGATTAATTCAACACCCGCCAGCCTGATTTCCAATTCATATGCCAAATCCCCCAGATTTTGGTAAAGATAATTTCCCACATCAGTATAGTATGCCTTGTTATTATCAATAATTAACACAACACCCTGGTCTAAAAGGTTGATAACTTCATACATGTAATTAGCCGATGCCGCAGCCGTCTTGTAATTATAGATTTGCGCCGCATAATTATAATGACCAGAAAAAATATTATCGCCAACAGCAATGCCGCCACTGTACATCGCAGTCGTCACTGAACCACTTGCGGCAGAAATTACAGCGACGAGAGTACCAAAAAAACCCACCTCATTATACCCATAGGTTTTCCGATAAAGACTTATGTATTTCCCTCGCCATAATTCTCGATAAACCAAAGCGATTTTTTTAATGTTATCAATCTTAGGTTTTTTTTCTGCCGCGACCGACCACGGTGCGGGTCGAGGTTTTTCTACCGGGATCGGATAAGGGCTGGTACAGCCAGAAAGCATCCACGCTAATGATAATGAGGCTAATGGATTATTCATATTCCAAGCTCACAATACAGACACTTATTTATAAAAATAGCTCAGCACTTTTTTTCCTCCACTTTTCTAGTTATAGACTTTCACTTTGAAATTTAAATCTAAAAAATCAATACCCGCCTGATATTTTGTTCTTCACAATGGTTTACCTATGCATAAAAATCTTGGATAAAATATCTTTAACCTCCACTCTTTTTCATTAAAGTTAAAATATTCAATATAATAAAGCAGACCTCTGCCCTGACAGAAAATCGCCAATAGATATGAAAGTCTTGTGCACACCATTCGATAATTTGTCCTCTTATCCCTCCCCCCTCATCTGACGGGCAGTGTTCTATCATGCCCCCACTCCTTAGCCAGGTGTAAACCAAGCTTGATTGGGATGCTCTTGTAAGAATGACGTTTACCTCTCATTACCACCGAAAAACGCGTTGATGCAACCGTTCCCTCTCCGCGTTCACCCCACTTTACGACCGCCGTCACACCTCGCCACCGCCAAATTGCGTTGGTTATAGAGTCGTCTACAATTCAATCGAATTACCCCCTACAACATCAGAAATTATTATTATTAGAGGTGATTATGTTACAGAAACACGAAAACGTAATAAGTATGACTGTACTAAGCCCGCAAGCCACCCAACAACTGATGCCTTCGTTTTCCTCCTTGCCCCACACGCAACACGCCGACGGCAAATATCGCCTGCGCCGTTATTCGGTCGTTAAATACCTCAACCCCAACGTCGCCGAAGTGGGGCCACGCACCTTCATGCAGTCCGATCAGATCAACCACTTCCAGGGCAACGTGGTGCGCCGCTTCGAGCCTATCGACAGCGCCGTACTGCAGAGCGCCGGCATGGCGGAGATGTGCAACCTGTTTGCAGAAAGCAACGAGCTGCCGGAAGGCGCCGAGATTGAGATCCATCAGATGCGCGTGGTCGCCATCGAGAAAGATACCCAGGTGGCGCCGGAAGGCATTCACCAGGACGGTTTCGACCATATCGCGATGATCGCCATTCACCGGCACAACATCGTCGGCGGTGAAATTATGCTGTACGACGACAGCCACCACGATCCCTTCTTTAAAAAAGCGCTGGCGGACGGTGAGGCCGTGCTGCTGGCGGACAGCAAACTGTGGCACAACGCCACGCCGATCAACGCCGTGAACCCAACTGAGGAAGGCCATTTGGATCTCTTCGTCCTCACCGCGCGGGGAGAGAAAGCATGACCTTTACGCCCGAGCTCGCCCGACGCCAGTTCAGCGCCCTGTCTCAGCAAATCGACGGCAAACCGGCGATCTTTTTCGACGGCCCCGGTGGAGCGCAGGTTTCACGGGGCGTGCTGGAAAAAATGACGGACTACCTGGGGAAATACAACGCCAACCTGGGCGGCCACTACTTCTCCAGCCGGGTCACCGGCGAGGTGATGGGCCAGGCGCGAGAATCGGTGCGCGCCTTGTTAAATGCGCCGTCGCCCGACAACATTGTCTTCGGCATGAACATGACCACGCTGACTTTCCATCTCAGCCGCATCATCAGCCGCGACTGGCAGGCCGGCGATGAGATCATCGTCACCGCGCTCGATCACTACGCCAACGTCTCCAGCTGGCAGCAGGCCGCCGCCGACAAAGGAGCCATGGTGCATCAGATACCGCTGGAGAGCGCAGACTGTTCTCTCGACGCCGCAAAGGTGTGTGAACGCATCAACGCCAACACTCGCCTGGTGGCGGTCAGCTACGCCTCCAACGTCACCGGCAGCATCGTCGATATCAAAACCATCGTCGAAGCCGCGCATCGGGTCGGCGCGCAGGTGTATGTCGACGCCGTGCACTATGCGCCGCACAACCTGATCGACGTGCAGGCGCTGGGCTGTGATTTCCTGGTATGCTCCGCCTACAAGTTCTTTGGCCCGCACGTCGGCATGGCCTACCTTGCGCCGCAGTGGCTGCAACGCCTGCGGCCATATAAAGTCGAGCCGGCCACCGACGTCGGCCCCGGCCGTTTCGAGACCGGCACGCAAAGCTTCGAGGCGCTGGCCGGCGTCGCGGCGGCGATCGACTATCTGGCGCAGTGGGGCACGCCCGGCGCGCCGTTAAGGCAGCGTTTGCAGGAGAGTTTCGCCGCCTACCACCAGCATGAAGAGGCGCTGTGCCGCCACTTTTTGCAACGGCTGCAGCAACTCGACGGCGTGCGGCTCTACGGCCATTCACAGGCGGACAGCGCGCGCCGCACGCCAACCTTCGCCCTGACCTTCAGCGGCCAGACGCCTGATGCGATCGCCCGTCATCTCGGGCAGCACAACATCTGCGCCGGCAGCGGGCATTTCTATGCGCTGGGCCTGATCCAGCAGTTGGGGTTACAGGACGGCGGCGTGCTGCGCATCGGCATGATGCACTACAACACCCAGAGCGAAATAGACACGCTGTTTAAAGTGATCGCCGAAGATATCCTCAGTTAACTCGCCACATCGGCCCGCTCACCTTATTGAGCGGGCTGCACAGCGCCACATCTTTCGCAGGCCATATCGGTCAAACAACAGACGCCTTCACCAACGCTGCCCATCGCGCAACGCCGGGGGTAGAATACAGAGGGTTTTATTTTAGAAATGGATTTTTACTTTGCGAAAATATGCAGTTATCGCCGCCGCGTTGATGATGTCTTCCTGCGCCACGCCGGAGAAATGGGAAGCGCAAACGGCAACCCCGACGCCCCTGGAAGCAGCCAGAGCCAGCTGCCGGCAAGCAGCTGAACAGCGCTATCCCGTCAGCCTGTCTTTGCACGCCAGCTCACCGGCCTTCTCCTCCATGACTATCAACGGCACGGAGATCCCCAACGCCGGTGGCGGCGCCTTTCCCTCGGACAGCAATGCAATGCGCAGAACAGAACACGTTAATGCCTGCATGAAATTGGAAGGATGGGAAAATAAAAATAAGGTGACGGGGTTATTGGCATTTTTATTTAACTAACGGCAACACGGAATAACTCGGAATTACCGCACTCAGGCAGCGGTAATTCCGCCCTATTGACCGACACCGACAGCCTGACTATTTTGCTACGATATAACAGGTTACACCTCTCCTCCATTCAGGGCGATAATCAAACAAATGGAATAAATTAATTTATGAGTGAGAAAGACACCCCCCTAAAAAATCCGCAAAGCCATATCAACAAAGCGGTATTCTTCACCTCTGCAGTCCTCATTTTTCTTCTGGTCGCGTTCGCCGCCTTTTTCCCCGACGTCGCTGACAAGAACTTCAAACTTCTGCAGCAACAAATCTTCACCAACGCCAGCTGGTTTTATATTTTGGCCGTGGCGCTGATTTTGCTCAGCGTGACGTTTCTGGGGCTTTCCCGCTACGGCGACATCAAACTCGGCCCCGATCATGCGCAACCCGATTTTCGCTACCACTCATGGTTTGCCATGCTGTTTTCAGCGGGGATGGGCATCGGCCTGATGTTCTTCGGCGTGGCAGAACCGGTTATGCACTATCTTTCGCCGCCGGTCGGCACGCCCGAGAGCGTCGAGGCGGCCAAACAGGCCATGCGCCTGACCTTTTTCCACTGGGGGCTGCACGCCTGGGCGATCTACGCCATCGTGGCGTTGATTCTGGCCTTCTTCAGCTATCGGCATGGCCTGCCGTTGACCCTGCGCTCTGCGCTTTATCCGATCATCGGCGACCGCATTTATGGCCCTATCGGCCACGCCGTCGATATCTTCGCGGTCATCGGCACCGTATTCGGGGTCGCGACCTCGCTGGGTTATGGCGTGTTGCAGGTCAACGCCGGGCTTAACCACCTGTTTGGCGTGCCGATCAACGAAACCGTTCAGGTGATATTGATCGTGGTGATTACCGGGCTGGCCACCATTTCAGTGGTTTCAGGGCTGGAGAAAGGCATACGCTTTCTGTCGGAGCTGAACCTTGGCCTGGCGCTGTTGCTCCTGGCCTTGGTCTTGCTGTTGGGGCCAACCGTTCTGCTGTTGAAATCCTTTGTGGAAAATACCGGCGGCTATCTGTCCGAGCTGGTCAGCAAGACGTTCAACCTGTATGCCTATGAGCCGAAATCCAGCAACTGGTTAGGCGGATGGACGCTGCTCTATTGGGGGTGGTGGCTCTCCTGGTCGCCTTTCGTCGGTATGTTCATCGCACGAGTTTCCCGCGGCCGAACCATCCGCGAATTTGTCACGGGCGTGCTGTTCGTCCCGGCCGGCTTCACCCTCATGTGGATGACGGTGTTCGGCAACAGCGCCATTTACCTCATCATGGAAAAGGGCGCGACAGACCTCGCCGCTACGGTACAACAAGACGTGGCGCTGGCGTTGTTTAACTTCCTGGAGCATTTCCCGTTCTCCAGCGTGCTTTCGTTTATCGCCATGGCGATGGTTATCGTCTTTTTCGTCACCTCCGCCGATTCCGGCGCCATGGTCGTGGATACGCTGGCTTCGGGCGGCTCCAGCAACACGCCGGTTTGGCAACGCATTTTCTGGGCGTCGCTGATGGGCATCGTCGCCATCGCCTTGCTGATCGCCGGGGGGCTCAGCGCGCTGCAAACCGTCACCATCGCCAGCGCATTGCCTTTCTCGGCCATCTTGCTGATATCCATTTACGGCTTGCTTAAGGCCCTGCGCCGCGATCTGACCAAACGCGACAGCCAAAATATGGCCACCATCGCCCCCACCGCCGCCCGCAACCCCATTCCCTGGCAGCGCAGGCTGCGCAATATCGCCTATCTGCCAAAACGCTCGCTGGTTAAGCGCTTTATGGATGAGGTCATCCAGCCTGCCATGACGCTGGTGCAGGAAGAGCTGAGTAAACAAAACACGCTCAGCAGCATCAATGCCACCGCGGAAGACCGCATTCGTTTCGAGGTCGATTTGGGCGATGAGCTTAACTTTATCTATGAAGTCAGACTGCGCGGCTACAGCTCGCCGACGTTCGCCCTCGCCGGGCTGGATAACGATGAACAGCAAGCCGAGCAGCACAAGTATTATCGCGCGGAGATCTACCTGAAAGAAGGCGGCCAGAACTACGATGTCATGGGCTGGAATCAGGAGCAGTTGATCAACGATATTCTTGACCAGTACGAGAAACATCTGCATTTCTTGCATCTGGTTCGCTGAATGCCGACATGCCGTCCCCCGGGGCGGCATTTTTTTGCCCCGCTTTCTTCACCACAGTGCTGATGATGCGGTTGGAATGGCGGACAAACAGAAACAGCGCTTTATGAGCAAAGGATTGGTTCGGGATAACGTTTCGGAGAATCAGGATGTTTTCATGAGGGAGTGCTGGAGCGGGTGAAGGGAATCGAACCCTCGTATGCAGCTTGGGAAGCTGCCGTTCTACCATTGAACTACACCCGCATCGGTGTGCGACAGGCATTATAACCGGTTATCGGCGGCGGGCAAGCGGAGATGGCGCGTAACTGTCGATGTTTTAAGCGGTTAAGTCCGGTGGGCAAAAAAAACCGGCGCAGTTGCCTGCACCGGTGGTTTCACGCTAAACGGAATTATTTCTGTGGGCGCATCGCCGGGAACAGAATCACGTCGCGGATGGTGTGGCTGTTGGTGAACAGCATCACCATGCGGTCGATACCGATGCCCAGACCGGCGGTCGGCGGCAGGCCGTGCTCCAGCGCGGTGACGTAGTCTTCGTCGTAGAACATCGCTTCGTCGTCGCCGGCGTCTTTGGCGTTCACCTGATCGGCAAAGCGCTGCGCCTGGTCTTCGGCGTCGTTCAGCTCGGAGAAACCGTTGCCGATTTCACGGCCGCCGATGAAGAACTCGAAGCGGTCGGTGATTTCCGGGTTAACGTCGTTGCGGCGCGCCAGCGGCGACACTTCAGCCGGGTACTCGGTGATGAAGGTCGGCTGAATCAGATGGCTTTCCGCCACTTCTTCGAAGATCTCGGTCACGACGCGGCCCAGACCCCAGCTCTTCTCAACCTTGATGCCGATGGATTCTGCGATGGCCACCGCTTTGCCCATGTCGGCCAGGTCAGCCAGATCGGTTTCCGGGCGGTATTTCTTGATCGCCTCGGTCATGGTCAGCTTCTCGAACGGCTTGCCGAAGTCGAACACTTCGTCGCCGTACTGCACCTGAGAGGTGCCCAGCACTTTCTCGGTCAGGGTGCGGAACAGCGTCTCGGTCAGCTCGATCAGGTCTTTGTAATCCGCGTAAGCCATGTAGAGTTCCATCATGGTGAACTCTGGGTTGTGACGCGGAGAAACGCCTTCGTTACGGAAGTTACGGTTGATTTCGAACACGCGCTCAAAGCCACCAACCACCAGACGCTTCAGATACAGTTCCGGCGCGATGCGCAGGTACATATCGATATCCAGCGCGTTGTGGTGGGTGATGAACGGACGCGCGGACGCACCGCCCGGGATCACCTGCATCATCGGGGTTTCGACTTCCATGAAGCCGCGTTCCACCATGAAGTTACGGATAGCCGACATCACCTGAGAACGCACCTTGAAGGTGTTGCGCGATTCTTCGTTGGCGATCAGGTCCAGGTAACGCTGGCGGTAACGGGTTTCCTGATCCGCCAGGCCGTGGAATTTGTCCGGCAGCGGGCGCAGCGCTTTGGTCAGCAGACGCAGCTCGGTGCAGTGGATCGACAGTTCGCCGGTCTTGGTTTTGAACAGCTTGCCGCGTGCGCCGAGAATATCGCCCAGGTCCCACTTCTTGAACTGGTCGTTGTACACGCCTTCAGCCAGATCGTCGCGCGCGACGTACAGCTGGATGCGGCCACCCACGTCCTGCAGCGTGACGAAGGATGCCTTGCCCATAATACGGCGGGTCATCATGCGGCCGGCGACGGTCACTTCTACGCCCAGCGCTTCCAGCTCTTCGTTGTCTTTATCGCCGTACGCGGCGTGCAGTTTGTCGGAGGTGGAGTCGCGACGGAAGTCATTCGGGAACGCAATGCCGTTCTCGCGCAGGCCGGCCAGTTTCTCGCGGCGGGACTGCAGTTCGTTATTGAGATCCAGCGCCTGATCGGCGCCCTGTACTTGTTGTTCAGACATTTCTATTCCTCATAACCCGGCTTTCAAACTTGCCTCAATGAATTTATCCAGGTCGCCATCCAGTACGGCCTGCGTGTTACGCGTTTCGACGTTGGTGCGCAAATCCTTGATGCGGGAGTCATCCAGCACGTAAGAACGGATTTGGCTGCCCCAGCCGATGTCGGACTTGTTGTCTTCCATCGTCTGCTTATCAGCATTTTTCTTTTGCATCTCAAACTCGTACAGCTTGGCTCGCAGCTGTTTAAACGCTTGATCCTTGTTCTTATGCTGAGAACGATCGTTCTGGCACTGCACCACGATGTTGGTTGGCAGGTGAGTAATACGTACGGCGGATTCGGTTTTGTTGACGTGCTGACCGCCCGCACCGGAGGCGCGGTACACGTCGATACGCAGATCCGCCGGGTTGATTTCGATATCGATATCGTCGTCGACTTCCGGGTAGATGAACACCGAGCTGAACGAGGTGTGGCGGCGGCCGCCGGAGTCGAACGGGCTCTTGCGCACCAGGCGGTGAACGCCGGTTTCAGTGCGCAACCAGCCGAACGCGTAGTCGCCGATGATCTTGATGGTGGCGGATTTCAGGCCCGCGACGTCGCCGTCGGACTCTTCGATCACTTCGGTCTTGAAGCCCTTGGCTTCGGCCCAGCGCAGGTACATGCGCAGCAGCATGCTGGCCCAGTCCTGCGCTTCGGTGCCGCCGGAGCCGGCCTGGATATCCAGGTAGCAGTCGGCGCTGTCGTATTCGCCGGAGAACATGCGGCGGAATTCCAACTGATCCAGCTTGCTCATCAGCTGATCCAGCTCGGCGACCGCTTCGTTGAAGGTCTCTTCATCGTCGGCTTCCACCGCCAGTTCCAGCAGCCCGCCGACGTCTTCGCCGCCCTGCTCCAGCTGATCGATGGTTTCAACGATGGCTTCCAGCGCGGCGCGCTCTTTGCCGAGCGCCTGTGCGCGCTCCGGCTCGTTCCAAACGTCCGGCTGCTCCAGCTCGGCGTTGACCTCTTCTAGGCGTTCCTTCTTGGCATCATAGTCAAAGATACCCCCTAAGAACCGCAGTCCGCTCGGACAGGTCCTGAATTCGGTTTTTTACCGGGTTAATTTCAAACATGGTTTCGTTCTTTTACGTTGATGTCGTCGATGGCGGAATGCCATTGGAACCGCTAATTCTAACGGATCCGGGCGGCAGTTTATAGCGAGTTGGTCAGTTTTTGTGGCGATCGGAAAGGATGCAGGGGATTGGAGAGCCCAATCCCCGAATTGTGTTCAATTTCGCCTCAGCGCGGCCAAAGATGCTGGATCAGCAGCTGCAAGTTGCGGTTGCCGCGAAACTCGTTGACGTCGAGCTTGTAGGCCAGTTCGACCTCACGCACGCTGCTGTCCGGCCACAGCGTGGTGTCCACGTTGAATGCGATGCCGTCGAGCAGCGGGCCGCCGCCGAGCGGCTCCACCATCAGCTTCAGGTGTTTCTCGCCCACCAGCCGCTGCTGCAGGATGCGGAACTTGCCGTCGAAGGTCGGTTCCGGGAACGCCTGGCCCCACGGGCCGCCCTCGCGCAGCAGCTCCGCCGTCGTCAGCGACAGCTCCTGCATCGCCAGCTCGCCGTCAGACCAGATCACCCCTTCCAGCATCGCCGGATCGAGCCATTCCCCCACCAGCTCGCCGAAGCGCTGGCGGAACTCGTCGAACCTGGCCTCTTCCAGCGACAGCCCGGCCGCCATCGCGTGGCCGCCGAACTTCATCATCAGCCCGGGGTTCAGCATATCCAGCCGCTCCAGCGCGTCGCGCATGTGCAGGCCAGGCACCGAACGGCCGGAGCCTTTCAGGATGCCGTCGCCCGCCGGCGCGAACGCGATCACCGGGCGGTGGAAACGCTCTTTGATACGTGAGGCGAGGATGCCCACCACGCCCTGGTGCCATTCCGGGTGATACATCGCCAGCCCGTAAGGCAGCTCGGTACTGGTGCGCTCCAACTGGTCGCACAGCTGCAGGGCTTCCACCTGCATGCCCTGCTCTATCTCGCGTCGCGTCTGGTTCAGCGCGTCGAGATCGTTGGCCAGCATGCGCGCCTGCGCAATGTCGTCGCTCAGCAGCAGCGCCACGCCAATAGACATGTCGTCCAGCCTGCCGGCGGCGTTGAGACGTGGGCCGAGGGCGAAACCGAGATCGTTGGCCGCCAGCTGGCGGGCGTCGCGGTTGGCCACCTCAAGCAGCGCGCGGATGCCCGGTCGGCATTTGCCGGCACGGATGCGGTTCAGCCCCTGATACACCAGAATGCGGTTGTTGGCGTCCAACGGCACCACGTCGGCCACGGTGCCGAGCGCCACCAGATCCAGCAGTTCCGCCAGATTGGGCATCGCCAGCGCGCGCTGTTCGAACCAGCCGCTGTCCCGCAGCCGGGCGCGCAGCGCCAGCATCAGGTAGAACGCGACGCCCACCCCGGCCAGCGATTTGGACGGGAAGGCGCAGCCGCGCAGGTTGGGATTGACGATCGCTTCGGCCGCCGGCAGGGTCTCGCCCGGCAGGTGGTGATCGGTCACCAACACCTGCATGCCCTTGGCGTGCGCCACGTCGACGCCGGCGTGGGAGGAGATGCCGTTATCGACGGTGACGATCAGCTCCGCGCCGCGCGCCGCCGCCTGCTCCACTACTTCGGGGCTCAGGCCGTAGCCGTCTTCAAAGCGGTTCGGCACCAGGTAGTCGACGCTGGCGCCGCCCATGCTGCGCAGCGCCAGCACCGTCAGTGCGGTGCTGGTGGCGCCGTCGGCGTCGAAATCGCCCACCACCATGATGCGGCGGCCGTCGGCCAGCGCCTGTTGCAGCAGGCTAACGGCGTCGTCGATGCCGTCCAGCTGTTGCCAGGGCAGCATGCCCTTGACGCCGCGTTCCAGCTCTTGCTCAGCCTGCACGCCGCGCAGGGCGTAAAGCCGGCGCAGCAGCGGCGGCAAACTGGCGGGCAGATGCGTGTCGTCCGCCGCCGGGCGGCGGCGTAGTTGCGTTTTGATACTCACCGGCGATTAACCACCGGCTTTGGTGGCGGCCTGGTGCGCATCCAGCATGGCGGCCATCTCTTTCGGCCCCTGATAACCCGGGATCATCATGCCGTTTTCCAGGATGATCGCCGGCGTGCCCTGAATGCCGAACTGCACGCCCAGCTCGTAATGCTTGCTGATGTCGGTTTTGCAGGTCGCCGGAGAAACGGCATCGCCCTTCATGGCGGCGTCGAACGCCTTGGCCTTGTCGGCGGTGCACCAGATCGACTGCATGTCTTTCTCAGCCTGGGAGGCCAGCCCCTGGCGCGGGAACGCCAGGTAGCGCACGGTGATGCCCAGATCGTTGTACTCTTTCATCTGCTGGTGCAGCTTGTGGCAGTAACCGCAGGTGATGTCGGTGAACACGGTGATCACGTGTTTCTCTTTCGGCGCTTTGTAAACGATCATCTGATCTTTCAGCGCGTCCATCTTGCTGCCCAGCAGTTGGTTGGTCACGTTGACCGGCTCTTTGCCGCTGACGTCGAACAGCGGGCCCTGCAGAATGTGCTTACCGTCTTCGGAGGCGTACAGCACGCCGCTGTCGGTCAGCACGGTTTTCAGGCCGTTGACTGGTGAAGGCTGCACGTCCGCCTGCTGGATGCCCAGGCTGGCGAGCGCTTTTTTGATCGCCGCGTCATCGGCATGGGCGGCGCTGGTCACCGAAGCCACCAGCAGTGAGAGCAGCATTAAACCTTTTTTCATTGTTCCAATCCTTTCGAACCCGCCGCTCAGGCGCGCGGGTGATGCTGTTGATGTAGCTGTTTCAGTCGTTCGGTCGCTACATGAGTATAAATTTGCGTGGTCGAGAGATCGCTGTGCCCTAACAACATCTGTACGACACGGAGATCGGCCCCATGGTTCAGCAAATGGGTGGCGAACGCGTGCCGCAACACGTGCGGCGACAGACGCTCGCTGTCGATGCCCGCAAGGATGGCATAGTGTTTGATTCGATGCCAGAACGTCTGTCGGGTCATTTGCTGGCAGCGGGTGCTGGGAAACAGCACGTCCAGCGTCTGGCCGTTGACCAGCCACGGGCGGCCGTGCTCAAGATAATTTTCGATCCAGTAGACCGCCTCTTCGCCCAGCGGCACCAGCCGCTCCTTGTTGCCCTTGCCGATCACCCGCACCACGCCCTGGCGCAGGCTGACGTCGCTGATGCTCAGCCCCACCAGTTCGGAAACTCGCAGCCCGGTGGCGTACAACACTTCGAGCATCGCCTTGTCGCGCAGTTCCAGCGGCTGATCGACGCAGGGCGCCTGCAGCAGCGCATCGACCTGCGCCTCGCTCAAATCCTTCGGCAAACGCTGCGGCAGCTTGGGAGACGCCAGCTGCGCGGTGGGATCGTCGGCGCGCAGCTTTTCGCGGTACAGGTACTGAAACAGGCGGCGCATGGCGCTCAGCAAACGCGCGGAGCTGGTGGCCTTGTAGCCGCCGTCCACCCGCTCGGCGAGAAACGCCTGCAGATCCAACGCCTGCGCCTGCAGCAAGGCGGTGTTTTGCTGGCCAAGCCAGGTGCCCAGCGCCTGCAAATCCAGCCGGTAGGAGGCCAGCGTATTTTCCGCCAGATTGCGCTCAAGCCACAGCGCATCCAGGAATTGTTCAATCAGCGCATGGTCTTGCTGTTGCACGCGGTCCTCTCTTTGTTGCATTTCCACCCGCGCCATTATGCCTTAAGCCGACGCAAATCAGGTATACTCGCTGCAATTCTCTAAACGGCAACGTAACGGTTTACACATGAAGATTGGTCTGTTTTACGGCTCCAGCACCTGCTACACCGAGATGGCGGCAGAAAAAATCCGTGAGATTCTGGGTGAAGACCTGGTCGACCTGCACAACCTGAAAGACGTCTCTCCCAAGCTGATGGAGGACTATTCCATACTGATCCTCGGCATCCCGACCTGGGATTTCGGCGAACTGCAGGAAGACTGGGAAGCGATCTGGCCGCAGCTGCCGGCGCTGGATCTGAAAGGCAAGATCGTCGCCATGTACGGCATGGGCGATCAGCTCGGTTACGGTGAGTGGTTCCTCGACGCGCTGGGCATGCTGCACGATCACATCGCGCCGCTGGGCGTACAGTTCATCGGCTTCTGGCCCACTGAGGGCTTCGAGTTCACCAGCCCCAAACCGCTGAGCGCCGACGGCAAACACTTCGTTGGCCTGGCGCTCGATGAGGTCAATCAATACGATCTGAGCGAAGAGCGCCTGCAGCAATGGTGCGAACAGATCCTGTTGGAGATGGAGCCGCTGCTGTAGCCGCTGTCGGGCGCTGAGCGCGCCCGATTCCCCCGCTTATTTCCACAGACGGAAGCGTGGCTCATCTTCCCCGGCCGGCGTTTCCTTGGTCAACCGCGCCGGATCCGCCACCTGATACCAGTCCAGCTTGCGCGTCAACAGCATAATGCCCGCCAGAATGGCGAACAGCAGCCCCGCCCCCAACACCAACGCATTGTCCTCCGACTGCAACAGCAAATAGAGCACGCCGTACAACAGCAACAGGCTCGCGGCGAACAGCGCACCGCGCAGCTTGCCGCGCAGTACGGCGCTCAGATAGAAGCCGATCAGACCGCTGCAGGCGATGCTGGCCGCCAGGTAAGCGAGAGCGAATCCCAGGTGTTCGGAGAAGGCCAGCAGAATCAGGTAGAACAACACCAGCGCCGCGCCGACCAGCAGGTATTGAATCGGGTGCACCCGCAGCCCGGTCAGGGTTTCGAACAGGAAAAACGCCATAAATGTCAGCCCGATAAACAGCAGCGCGTATTTGACCGCGCGCTCGGTCAACTGATAGTGATCGACCGGTTCGACCAGGCTGGCGCTGAAGGCCGGCAGCTTGTCCTCGTCGATAATGCCATCGTCGTAATGGAACGCACTGTTGATGTTGTTGGCGAACCAGGTGCTGCGCCAGCGAGCGCTAAACCCTTGCTCCGTCACCTTGCGTTCGTCCGGCAGGAAGTTGCCGAGGAAATTCGGGTGCGGCCAGTTGCTTTGCAGCTGCAGCTCGCTGCTGCGCCCCAGCGGCACCAGCGACAGGCTGCTGGTGCCCGCCAGCGTCAGGGTGAAGTCGGCGCTCAGCCCCGCTTTTTGTTGCAGCGCCGCCAGCGTCAGCGGTGCGTGGATCCC
This sequence comes from Serratia sp. CY38905, assembly GCF_052168875.1. Lineage (NCBI taxonomy): Bacteria > Pseudomonadati > Pseudomonadota > Gammaproteobacteria > Enterobacterales > Yersiniaceae > Serratia > Serratia sp. CY38905. The sequence goes on from NZ_JBJNLV010000007.1 coordinate 172,704, forward strand.
CTGGCGCAACGATCCCACGCCGGTGCCCGGCTCAAACGCCACCGGCTGCGGCGTTGCCAGCGGGGAAATGCTCTTGATGCCGCGAGAATCGCTCAGCGCCACCAGCAGGAACGGCTGGCCGACGGTCACGTTGGCACGTTGCAAATCCGCCAGCTCCGGCTGGCCGAAACGCACCTTGAAGTTCAGCGGCCCCTGGTAAACCTGCGCCTGATAAATGCCCAACTTGCGCACTTCCACATTCGGCGCCCCCTGCACCTGAAGCGACTCCGGCAGCAAATAGCGGTGATGCTGCACCCGCTGCACCACCGTTTGTCCTTTCTCGTCTTTTTTCTCTTCTCGTTCGACATAAGGAATGACAATCAACGGGCCGAGCACGCGCTGCGCCCCGCTGGTGCTTTCGCTCACCTGCCCGACCACGCTTTGCCGATAGCCGCTGCGTTCGTCGATCACGCTCATCAGTTGGGCTATGGGGATCAACATCACCACCATCAATCCCAGCAGCGTGGTTATTTTCCAGAAAAGTACCGATTTCATCATGCTCGCTCCTCGTAGGTAATGAGGCCACGATAAAACCCGCAGGTGAAATCAGAATGTGGTTATGTGAAGGGAAGGTGAAGTCACAGCGATAACATGAACGTCGCTTCCACCCCGTGCGGCCGGCGGTTGCGCAGGTGAATGCCGCCATGATGCAGACGGGCGACCTCCTGCACGAAGTTCAGCCCCAGCCCGCTGCTTTTTGGCCGTTCGGCGCGCGGCAACGAATAAAAGCGCTCGAACACCTTATCGAACGCATAGTCAGGAATGCCGCTGCCGTCGTCGCAAACGCTGATGCAGTAATGCTGTTCCCGCCGTTCGCCTCGCACGCTGACGCAACCGCCCGGCGGGGTAAAGTCGATCGCGTTGTCCAGCAGGTTGGTCAGCGCCTGGCTGATCAGCAACGCATCGCCGTTCAGCGTCACCTCCGCCAGCGCCTCCAGCCGCAACCTGACGCCGCGCTGCGTCGCCTGCGCCTCTTTGCCCGCCACCGTCTGGTCGATCAACGCCGCGATCGCGATGGGCGCCGTCTCCATGTCTGGCCGGCTCTCCAGCCGCGCCTGCACCAGCAGTTTATCCACCAGTTGTTGGATGCGCGCGCTTTGCTGCTCAATGTTGGTGAGAAAACGCCGAGCGGTTTCCGGCGGCGGCAGCTCCTGCAACAGCTCCGCCGCGCCCCTGATCGCCGCCAGCGGGCTTTTCAGCTCATGCGTCAGGGCATGCGCATATTGTTCGATATAGGCTTTGCCTTCCAGCTTCAGGCGCATGCTCTCCAGCGCCTGCGCCAGCTGGGTCAGTTCCCGGCCGCCCACTTTGGGCAATGGCGCATTTTCGCCCTGCGCCACCCCATCGGCATAACGCACCAGCCGGCCTATCGACCGGTTGATCCACCAGACGAACACCGCCCCGATCAGCAGAGCGATCCCCAGCAGCAACGCGCCGGCCCACAGAATGCGCCGTTCGCTGCGCTTGATCACCGGCGCCATGGTGCTGTTGGGTTTACCCACGGTGAGCACGCCGATAATGCGCCCTTGTTCTATCACCGGCGCGGCCACATACATCACCGAACTGTTTTCATCCTGCGGGTCGCTGCGGGTGCTGCGGGCGCCGTACTGGCCGCGCAGCGTTCGATAAACGTCATTCCAGCGCGAATAATCCTGCCCCTGCGCGCGGCCGGCGGAATCGAAGATGACCCGGCCCTGGGCATCGGTAAGATAGACGTGGTATTCACTGCGGTCCTTGCGGATGCCGGAAATGTTGGCGCCGATCGGCCGCTGATTCAGCTGCGTAAACGCCTGCGCCAGTTGGCCATGCGCCGCATCGCCGCGCTGCATGTCCTGACGGGCGATCTGCGCCAGCAGGTTGGCGGTGTCCACCAGCGTGCCTTCGGTAGCGCGCCGCACGCCGGGCTTCACTTCCTGGACGAAAATGCTCAGCACGAAGTACCCGGCCACCGCTACGATCAGAAAGTACCCCAGCAGCAGGCGCAGGCCAATTTTCATGGCTGGCGGCTCACGCTGTAGCCCAATCCGCGGTGGGTGTGGATCGGCGGTTCACCGGGTTCAACCGCACGCAGCTTGGCGCGCAGTGTTTTGATGTGGGTATCGACGGTGCGATCCAGGCTTTCTTCCGCCTGCGCCCAAACGCTTTCCATCAGTTGCTGCCGCGAGAACACCCGTCCGGGCGCCAACAGCAGCGTCTTCAGCAGCAGGTATTCGTAACGGGTCAGCGGCAGCGGCCGCTGATGGTAGGAGATGGTGGCCGCGTCTTCGTCGAGCGCGAAAGCGCCGAAATGGTAGGGCGCGCTCTGCTGCAGGCGCTGCTGCTTGTGCAGGCGACGCAAAATGGTGCGCACCCGCGCGCTGACCTCGCGAGGAGAGAACGGCTTGGCGACATAGTCGTCGGCGCCGATCTCCAGCCCGATCAGGCGATCCACTTCATCACTGCGGGCGGTGAGAAACAGAATCGGCAGGTCGGCCGCCTGAGCCAGCAGGCGGCGACACAATTCAAAGCCGTTGATATCCGGCAAACCGACATCGAGGATAGCGAGCGCGGGCGCGCCTTGCGCCAGCGCCTGCAACGCCGGTTCCGCGCGTTCGAACCAGCGCACCTCGAAGCCTTCGCTCTCCAGCGTGTAAACCAGCGTATCGGCAATGCTGGGTTCATCCTCCACCAACCAGAGTACGGGTTTCATCAGGGATCCTCGCCGTCACCCGCCGGCGGATACAGCAACAGCTGCCGCAGGTGGCGCCACTCCTCTTTGCTCATGCAGTCGGAAGCCAGCCACAGCCGGCGGCGCTTTTTGCCCTCCATCGGCAGCAGCGTCAGCAGCATGCCGTAACCCGGCATCCACGGTTTTTTCGCCAGCCGCCACTCGCGGCCGTGCCAGCTGAAGCGCCGGTCCGCCAGCAGCCGCAGCTCGCCCTGCGCCGCGGCGATGCGCTTCTGGCTGCGAATGCACTGAAACACCACCAGCGTCAGCAGCACCAGCCAGAGCGGGCCAAAACCTTCCGGCCAGGGCGAAATCAGGATCAGCAGGATCAACACGCCGTGGGTCAACAGTGAAAACAGCTGGGTGCGCCAGGAAATGCGGATATCACATCGCCACTGGGCCACGGTCTTTATTTCGCGTTTGGATCAGGGTCACCATTCTCTGCAGCTCGCCGTCCTGCGGCGCGCCATGATTCATCAGCCAGTTGAACAAATCGGGATCGTCGCACTCCAGCAGGCGGATAAACAGCGCCTTGTCCGCGTCATTCAGGCTGTCGTATTCGTACTCGAAGAACGGCATGATGGAGATGTCCAGCTCGCGCATGCCACGGCGGCAAGCCCAGTGAATACGTGCTTTGTTGTTAATATCCATGTTGTTATGACTCACCTCTTTTCAGCGCGGCAGCGCCAGCGCAGGGTTCAAATGACACTCTGTATGGCAACGCCGTCGCAATATAATTCCATCAGCCGGGGATCTGTCTGCAAGGGTGCCCTGGCCGCAAGCCTATAGAGTAACAATTTGACATACACGCCGGGAAGGCGCTTTGCTGCGGAAAGCGTAATAAAGCGCAAAATGCCAAAAAAAGCGCACCCCGGCGCCGCGGCGCGAATAACAGTTTGCAAAGCCCGCCGCCTCTTTTACCATGGGTTCAATACCCTTCAGGTAAGCTAAACGTTGAGCAGGAACTTACTATGGCGCATAACATTCCATTCCCACCCCGTCAGCCCTCCGCTTCCACCCATCTGCCCCTGACGCTGATCTCGCTGGAAGATTGGTCGCTGGTGACGTTGAACGGGCCGGACACGGTGAAATATCTCCAGGGTCAGGTGACGGCGGACATCGACGCGCTGGCGGCCGATCAACACGTGCTGTGCGCCCACTGCGACGCCAAGGGCAAAATGTGGAGCAACCTGCGTCTGTTCCACCGTGGCGAAGGCTTCGCCTATCTGGAACGCCGCAGCGTGCTGGACAGCCAGCTGGCGGAAATCAAAAAATACGCGGTGTTCTCCAAAGTCACCATCGCCGCCGATAACGACGCGGTGTTGCTGGGCGTCGCCGGTTTCCAGGCGCGCGCCGCGCTGGCGGATCTGTTCGCCACGCTGCCGAGCACCGAGCACCCGGTGGTGCAGGACGGCGAGACCACGATCCTGCACTTCAATGCGCCGGCGGAACGTTTTCTGCTGGTGACCCGCCCCGCCGTGGCCGAACAGCTGATCGGCAAACTGCATGACCAGGCGGAACTGAATGACAGCGGCCAGTGGCTTGCGCTGGAGATCGAAGCCGGCTATCCGGTTATCGACGCCGCCAACAGCGCGCAGCTGATCCCGCAGGCCACCAACCTGCAGGCGCTGGAAGGCATCAGCTTCAGCAAGGGCTGCTATACCGGTCAGGAGATGGTGGCGCGCGCCAAATTCCGCGGCGCCAACAAGCGTGCGCTCTACTGGCTGGAAGGTAAGGCCGCCCGCGCCCCGCAGGCGGCGGAAGATTTGGAGCTGCAGCTGGGTGAAAACTGGCGCCGCACCGGCACCGTGCTGGCGTCGAGCCAACTGGCCGACGGCAGGCTGTGGGTGCAGGTGGTGATGAACAACGATTTGGACGCCGATAGCAAGCTGCGGGTGCGCGAGGATGCCGCCAGCCAGCTGGCGATCAAACCGCTGCCGTATTCGCTGGCCGAAGAGAAATAATCCGTCGGCCGCAGGCGCCCTGCCTGCGGCCGTCTTCGTTACTCGTCCAACTCCCCGTCGCGCTGCACCAGATAAATCAGCACCAGAATGATGGTGACGAAGAAGCGAAACGCATCGGGCACGCCGTTCCACTGTTTCGACATCCACATGCCAAACCACTCGCCCCCAATCGACATAAAGCCGACCTGCCAGGTGAGGAAGCCCAGCGTCAGCCCCACTACCGCCAGCTTTTTCCGGCCGTTGAAAGCTTTAGCGGGCAGTTTCAGGCCGCACAGCAAGCGCAGGCCGCCGATCCAGCACAGCAGCGCGGTCAGGCTCTCCAGCGCAATGATGAAGATATAGCCGGCGTGATGCAGCCACGGCGTTTGTATCGAACGGTAGCCGATGGTGGCGTCGGGGAAAATGGTGTCCATCATAAAGACGTGGCGCACGAAGGCGAAGTTGGAGCCGTAATCGGTGATATTGCCGAAGGCCACCAGCGAAGCGAACAAAGCGATAGCGCAGACCAGCAGCGCTTTGGATAAGCGAACGATCATCGTGATGAGTCCTGAACAAAGTTTAGAGAAAGAGTATGCGGGCTCAGAAATGAAAGAACGGGCTTGCTGGATACCCGAAAGAAGCAAGCGCCTCTTTTTTAAAACAAAAGAGGCGCCCGTTCAATACGCATTCAGACGTAGCGATAACGTTTAGACGTAGAGGTAGATCGCCATGAAATGGCAGGCGCTGCCGCCGAGCACGAAGGCATGCCAGATGGCGTGGCCAAAGCGAATGCGCTTGGAGGCGTAGAAAATCACGCCGAGGGTATAGACCACCCCGCCTATCGCCAGCAGCGTGACGCCGCCGGCCTCCAGCCGCGTAACCAGCTGATAAATCACGATCAGCGACAGCCAGCCCATCGTCAGGTAGGTTACCAGCGACAGGGCTTCAAAACGGTGGGCGAAGGCCAGCTTGAACAGCACGCCGAGCAGCGCCAATCCCCAGATTACCGCCATCAGGCCCTTCGCCAACGGCGAATCCAGCCCTACCAGCAGAAACGGGGTGTAAGTCCCGGCAATCAGGAGATAAATGGCACAGTGGTCAAATTTTTTCAGCCAATGCTTGGCCTTCTGATGCGGGATCGCATGGTACAGCGTGGAAGCGAGAAACAGCAGGATCATGCTGCCGCCGTACAGGCTGTAACTGGTGATGGCCGTCGCATCCGCGCCGGTATTCACCGCCTGCACCAGTAGCAACACCAGGCCGACGATACCGAACACCAGCCCGATGCCGTGGCTGATGCTGTTGGCGATCTCTTCCGCCCACGGATAAGCCGCGGCGACAATCTTATTGTTCCCGGCTTTCACTACGTCCGTTTTCCCCATAACGCGCAACCCCTCAAAATGCCCTGCTTTGTGCGAAATTAACGCAAAGCAGCTTAACTGAGAATAATTCCAGTGTACACGTGTACGCTAAAATAAAAATGTGAACGCGTGTAACCATCGAAATCGCCCGCCCGGTGGTCTACAATCGTCAGGCTTCAACCCACCCACCTTGAGGTTTACACCATGTCATCCGCTGTACCCGCGTTAGATTTCGGCTCAATGACCCAGGTCATCCAGTTCCTGATGGAAATCGATAAGTTGAAAGGCGTGCAACGCCGCACCAAAGTGCTGGGCACCCAGCGCCAGGAAAATTCCGCCGAACACAGTTGGCACTTCGCCATCGCCGCCATGAGCCTGGCGCCCTACGCCGGTGATGACGTAGACATTCAGCGCGTGATCCAGATGGCGCTGCTGCATGACATTGTGGAAATCGACGCCGGCGACGTGCTGGTCTACGATCTGGCGGCCCGCGCGGCGATCCACGATCAGGAAGTGGCGGCGGCGCGCCGTCTGTTCGGCATGTTGCCGGAGGCTCAGCGCGAGTATTTCACCGCTTTATGGCAGGAATATGAAGATGGCGAAAGCGCCGATGCACGCTTCGCTTTGCTGCTGGATCGCACCATGCCGATGCTGATGAACCTGCACAATGAAGGCCAGAGCTGGGTAGAGAACGGCATCAGCCTGGAGCAGGTGCTGGCGCGCAATGCATCGATCGCCGACGTGCACCCCGAGCTGTGGCACCACATGGAACAGCACCTGCGCGATGCGCAGCGCAAAGGCTGGTTGAAGTAAGTGAACCGGGCTGCCGCGGCAGCCCTTCAACGTCAAGCGAACGCCCGCTGGCGTTCCAACGCCTCCTCATAGCTCGGCATCGACCCCGCCGCCCCGGCGCGCTCCACGCAGACCGCGGCGTAGGCGGCGGCGAAGCGCACCGCATCGGCTAACGGCACCTGATTCGCCAGCTGCGCCGCCAGGGCGCCGTTAAACGCATCGCCTGCGCCGGTGGTGTCTTTCGGCTGCGCCGGAAACGCCGGGATCAGCTCGCTGTTTTCTCCGTCCGAGAACAATGCGCCCTGCGTCCCCAAGGTCACGATCAGCAAGCGAATGCCCTTGGCGTGCAGCACCTGCGCCGCCTGGCGCGCCGAAGCCACATCCCGCACCGGCACGCCGGTCAGCAACGTACATTCGGTGGCGTTGGGCGTCAGCATATCAACCTGCGCCAGCAGGCTGTCCGGCACCGGCTGAAACGGCGCCGGGTTGAGAATGATGAACGTCTGCGCCTCGCGGGCGATGGCGATCACCTGCTCAATCGCCGGCAGATTATTCTCCAGCTGGGTCAACAGAATGTCCGCCGCGGCGATCGCCGGCCGGCACTGGCGCACCTCATCTTCGCTGACCGTCAGGTTGGCGCCGGGATCGACGGCGATCATGTTCTCCGCCTCCTCGCCGGCAACATAGATAAGCGCATTGCCGGTCGGGCAATCGCCGGTCGAGAACAGCGTCACCGCATCGAAACCGGCGGCGGCGAGATGGCGCCGGGCAAAGGTGCCGAAGTCGTCGCGCCCCACCTTGCCGATATAATGCACCCGCGCCCCGGCGCGCAGCGCGGCGGTGGCCTGGTTGGCCCCCTTACCGCCCGCTCCCATCATGCTGTTGCGGGCGATCAGCGATTCGCCGGGCTGCGGAAAGCGCGCCATGCCGGCGACGATATCCAGGTTGAACGAACCGAACACGCAGACTTTGCCTTTCATTGCGGGTACTCCCTGCTCAATTGGAAATGGCGCCAGGCGGCCAGGCAGGCGCCTTTACTGCCGGTTTCATCGGTCAGGCGGCTGACGGAGATCGCCAGCCCCTGCGCCGGCTGCGGCCCGCGCAGATGGCGGCGGATCTCTTGCTCCAGCTGCGCCAACGGGAAACCATTCATGGCGATCACGCCGCCCCCCAGGATCAGCCGCTCTGGATCGAGCACGTTCATTTCGATGGCGATGGTCTGCGCCAATCGTTCGACGAAGCGCCGCAGATCCGGATGTTCGCCGTGGCGTTCGAACAGCCGTTCGAACGGCGTTTGCGCCGCGTTGGCATGCGCCCAGCCGGTCAGCCAGTGACCGGAGGTCAGGCTCTCGACGCAGCCCCGTTTACCGCACGGGCACTCGCCCTGATGGCCCGGCCAGGGAATGTGCCCCAGCTCGCCGGCGGCGCCGTGCGCCCCGTGGTAAAAATCGCCGTTCAGCCACAGGCTATTGCCCATGCCGGTGCCCAAATACAGCCCCACCGCCACCTGCGGCAGCGCCGGCAGCTGCTGCAAGTCCCACCACAGCAGGTGATTGACGTCTTTATCCATCCGCACCGGCAGCGCCAGCAAGTCGGCCAACAGCGCCGCCACCGGCTGAGCATCCAACGCCGGAATGAACGGCAGCGACAGCACCCGCGAGCGATCGCGGCTGAGGATACCCGGCAGCCCCAGCATCACCTGCGCCACCTGACGATCCTGGCAATGCCCGGCGATCAGGCGGCCCAACGCCGCCAGCGGATCGGCCTGTCGTGCCCAATCGGCGGTCGCCATCTTGCGGTAACCGCTGAACTCGCCGTCATCATCCATCAATAGCAGGCGGGTATTGGTGCCGCCGACGTCTACGCCAAGAAAATGCCGCATCATGTTCCCCGCCTCAGGCCGCCTGCCGCATCTGATCCAGCATTTTTTCCCATGCCGTCTCCAGATCCGGATCGAGGTTGAACAGCCCGGAGCTGCCGACGATCAAGACTTCCGCGCCGGCGCCCATCAGATCACGGTAGGTGCGCTGATTGCAGGATCCGTCGATCTCGATCAGATAGCTCAGGTTTTGCTGGCGTTTCAGATCGCGCAACTGGCGGATCTTTTCCAGCATTTCGGGAATGAACGGCTGCCCGGCATAGCCCGGATCGACGGTCATCACGGTGATCTTGTCCAGCAGATGAAGGTAGTGGCGGATAAACTCCACCGGCGTAGCCGGGTTCAGCACCACACCCACTTTTTTGCCCAGCGCGCGGATCTGGTTGATCACCCGGAACGCGTCGCGGTTGATGGTTTCGGCGTGCGGGCAGATAAAGTCCGCGCCGGCGCGGGCGATGGGATCGATAAAATCGGTCGGGTTCTCCACCATCAGATGCACGTCCAGCAGCAACGAGGTGTGCGGGCGGATCTGTTCGATAAAGAACGGCGACAGCGTGATGTTTTTAACGTAGTGCCCGTCCATGATGTCGATATGCAGCATATCGGCGCGGCGGTTCAGCACCGCCAATTGCTGCCGGATATCCATCAGGTTCATGCACATCAGTGAAGGTGAAATCTGGTATTTCATTAGCGTTATCCTGCGCAAAAGGGAAAAAGGATCAGTGGCCCGCCGCGGCTCTGGCCTGGGCCGCACTGCGGCGCATCGCCCGCCGCTGCCGATAGCGATGGCGGAAAAACTTCAGCGCCAGCACCGCAATCAGCACCGCGCCCCACATCGCCAGACTGAAGTGCGGGCTGACGTTCATCAGGTTCAAACCGGTGGCGATCACCTGCAGCACGATCAGCGCCAGCACCACGCCGCTGACCCGGCCAAAACCGCCGAACGGATCGGTGCCGCCCAGAATGATCGCCAGCACCGTCAGCAGCAGGTAAGAGTCGCCGTAGCCCATGCGCGCCGAGTTGAAGCGCGCCATCATCACCAGCCCGGCAATGACGCACAGCAGGCTGGAGAGGGTGTAAATGGCGATCAGCACCCGATGGGTATTCACGCCGCTGAAGTGGGTGGCGTTGATGTTGCTGCCGCTCATGTAGATGCATTTGCCGAGCCGGGTTTTCTGCAAGAACAGCGCCAGCAGCACGGCAACCGCCAAGAAGATCCACAGCGGTACCGGTACGCCCAGCACGCGCTCGGCGCCGATAAACCGCACGATCTCCGGCATGCCGCTCAGGGCTGCGCCGCGCGTCAGATAGATGCCGATGCCGTTGACCGTGGTCATGGTCGCCAGCGTCACCAGAATCGGATGCGCGCCGACGTACGCAACCAACGCGCCGGTCGCCGCGCCGATCGTCACGGCCAGCAGCATCGCCGCCGCCAGCGCCAACACCAGCCACAGCGCCTGCAATCCCAATCCGGCGTCCGGCGGCAGATAGCTGATGAACAGCCAGGCCATCAGCAGGCTGGTCAGGTTGGCGCTGGCGATAATGCACAGGTTCAGGCCGCCGCTGAGGATCGGGATGAACATCGCCAGGGTCAGCAGGCCCAGCTCCGGCAGCTGGAACGCCACGCTGGTGAAGGTGGCGCCGCTGAAGAAGCGCCCCGGCATCAGCAGGCTGAAGGCCAGCACCACCGCCACCAGCAGCGCCAACAGGCCGACGGCGGTGCCGTCCGGTCGAAATTTCAGGTAGTTGCCCATCAGGCGCTCCTCAGGCGAAACCGACGTCGGTTTCTTTGCGTTTCTTGTAGTGAGTGACGGTGATCGCCGCGACGATCACCAGGCCGATCACCACGTTCATGAAGTAGCTGGACACGCCGATCAGGTTGAGGCCGTTTTTCAGCACGCCGATCAGGAATACGCCCATCAGCGTGCCGACCACGCTGCCCTTGCCGCCGTTCAGGCTGGCGCCGCCCAGCACCGCCGCCGCCAGTACGTCGAGCTCGCCGCCCACCAGCGCGTTGGGCACCACTTCGCCCATGCGGTACACCTGCACCAGGCCGCCGATCGCCGCCATCACGCCCAGATAGCCGTAGGCGAACAGGTGCAGCAGGCCGACGCGAATGCCGATGCGCCGCGCCGATTCCGCATCGCCGCCGACGGCAAACAGCTGGCGCCCGAGGTGCGTCTTGTTCAGCAGCAGCCAGGTCAGCAGCGCCACCGCCAGCATCACCAGCGTCGGCAAACCGAGCTGATAGCTCTGTTCACCCAACTGGAACGGCAGCACGCTGCGCGGCAGCGTCCACCAGTCCGGCAGCGCGTACAGACTGCGGCCGTTGGTCAGCCACATCAGCATGCCGAACAACAACGCCTGCATGCTGATGGTGACGATGATCGAGACGATGCGCAGGCAGTAGATCAGCAGCGCGTTAACCATGCCCAGCGCGGCGCCGATCGCCAACGCCAGCAGAATGCTGCCCGCCGGGCTGGCCAGGCCGTAATGGGTCGCCAGCGTGGCGATCAGGTACTGCACCACCGAGGCCACCGCAGCGAAGGAGATATCGATGCCGCCGGTCACCAGCACCACGAACAGGCCGAGGGCGAAGATGCCGCTCACCGCATAGCTTTCGCAGAGATCGAGCAGGTTTTGCACCGTTAAAAACTGCTCGCTGAGCAGCGAAAAGACGATGACCGTCAGCAACAGCACCCAGGCCAGGTAGCCTTCGTTACCGCGCGGTTTCAGGCTGAATCTACGCATTGACCGCCTCCGCCAGCTGTTGCTGGCTCACCTGCCCCGGCAGGTACTCGCCGATCACGCTGCCGCCGCTGAAGTGCAGCACCCGATCGCAGTTGTAATACACCTCCGGCACTTCGTCGGAGATCAGCAAAATGGCGATCCCCTCCTGCGCCAGCAGATGGATCAGTTGGTAGATGCTGGCCTTGGCGCCGACGTCGACGCCGACGGTCGGCGAGTCGAGGATCAGGATCCGTGGCTGGGTCAGCACCCACTTGGCCAACACGATCTTTTGCTGATTGCCGCCGGACAGCGTCGAAACCGCCTGCTCCGGATCCGCCACCCGCACGCCGAGTTTGGCGATCCACTCCGCGACGATGCGATTCTTGCGGTAGTCGTCAATCAGGCGAAAACGCCCGCGCAGCTTATCGAGAATGGTCAGCACCGCGTTGTCCGCCACCGACTGTTGCTGCACCAGGCCGAGCGTCAGGCGATCCTCCGAGACGTAGCCGATGCCGGCCTTGATCGCGTCCTCATGGCCGCGAAAGCGCACCGGTTTGCTGTCGAGGTAGAGCTTGCCGCTGTCCGGCCGAGTCATGCCGAACAGGCTCAGCGCCAGCTCGGTGCGCCCGGAGCCGAGCAGCCCGCATAGACCGAGCACCTCACCCTGATGCAGCCGGAAGCTCACGTCCTGATACTGCCCGGCGCGGCTGAGGCGATCCGCCTCCAGCAGCACCCGATCCTTATTCATGCTGGGTGACTTCAGGCGATAGTCCAGCTTCAGACCGGTCATCAGCTCGGTCAGACGATCGCCGGTGATCTCCGCCGCCGGCCAGGTGCCGATCTTGTTGCCGTCGCGGATCACCGTGACGCGATCCGAGATCTCCAGCACCTCGTCCAGCCGATGGCTGACGAACACCACGCAGATGCCTTTCGCTTTCAGGTAATCCACCGTGCGCAGCAGCTGATTGACCTCGGTGCGGGTCAGCGAGGCGGTCGGTTCATCCATGATCACCAGCCGCGCCTCCGCCACCAGCGCGCGGCAGATCGCCACCTGCTGCCGCTGGGCGATCGGCAGCTCCGCCACCCGTTTATCGAGATCCAGATGGAAACTCAGCTCCTGCAGCAGCCGCTCGGCGGTGCGCCGCAGCCGCGCCGGGCGGTACCATCCCAGCAACCCATGCAGGTTGTGCTCGAAGGCGATGTTTTCCGCCACCGTCAGGTTGGGAAACAGCGACAGATCCTGGTAGATCACCTGAATGCCGAAGGCGCGCGCCTGATCCGGCGACAGCCGACCGAAGGTTTGCCCGTCGATGGTGATGCGGCTGCCGTCGTCCGGTTGATACACGCCGGCGATCGCCTTGATCAACGTACTCTTGCCGCAGCCGTTGGTGCCGGCCAGGCAGTGCACTTCCCCCGGCATCAGCGCCAGCGAGATAGCGTTCAGCGCACGCTGCCCGCCAAAGGTCATCGACAGCTGTTGCAGCGCGATCAGCGGCGCGCCCTGGGTTGCCGTATTGCCGGAAATCGCCATGATTACAGCCCCATCTTCACCAGCTTCGGCAGGTTTTGCTTATCCAGGCTTTCAGTGGCGTTGCCGAGAATGGTGTGCTGCTGCGCATCCACCTGCACCTTGCCCATGCCTTCGATGGTCATGCCGTCGGTGATTTTTTCTCCCTTGTGCATCATGTCGGCGATGCGCACGAACACTTCGCCCGCCACCATCGGGTTCCAGATGTAACCGCCCTTGATGGCGCCGCGATTGACCAGCGAAGCGCCCTGGCCCGGGCTGAACGGCCCGATGACGCAGATATCGTTGCTTTTGCCGCGGTTGAGCACCGCGCGACCGGCGCCGATCGGCCCCTGCGATCCGAACGCCAGCACGCCTTTCAGATCGGGATATTTGGCCATCAGATCGTTGGTGGTGCGCACGCTGTCATCCAGCGATTCCCCCACGCCGAACTTGTCGCCCACCAGCTGCATGTTCGGGTAGTGCTGCTTCTGGTAGTTGATGGCCGAGTCCGACCAGGTGATATGCAGCGGCACCGTCAGGCTGCCGACGTACACCGCGTACTTGCCCTGCTCTTTCATGCAGGCGGCCAGCGCTTTCATGTGGTTGACCCCGTGCTGCGAGGCGTCCACCAGCTCAAAGTCCCAGTCGGCGTACTTCTGGCCGGGGGATTCGTGCACGATCACCTTGATGCCCGCCTCCTGCGCGCGCTTGAGCACTGGCTCCAGCACCCGGGCGTCGTTCGGCACCACGCCAATGATGTCCACCTTCTGCGCGATCAGATCTTCGATGGCGCGCACCTGCAGCGCCGGATCCGCCGCCGTCGGCCCGACCATCCAGGCGTCGATGCCGCGTTTGGCGCCTTCGCTTTTAATGCCGGCCTCCATGGCGTTGAACCACGGAATGCCGCCGATCTTCACCACCACGCCCATTTTCAGCTTGTCCGCCGCCTGCGCGGATAGCGACAGCAGCAGCGAGGCAAACAGACCGACCAGTACGGATTTTTTCATTGTTCTCTCTCCACAAGTGTTGGCTGTAAATAAGGGGGTTTCGTTGTTGTTATCGCGCCGCCCTTTTCGCGGCGGGTGAAACTTCAATCACGTCGACGTTGTTCCAGGCCAGTTCCTGACGAAATTCGTCGTCGCTGAGCCGATCGGTGATTAAGGTATCTATCTCCCGGTAGTGGCAGATGCGCGCGAACGAGCGGCGGCCGAACTTGTTGCTGTCCACCAGCAGGAACTTGCGTTCCGACGCCAGCAGCATCTGCTGCTTCAGCCGCGCATGGTGCTCGTTGCTTTCGCGGATGCCGCCGTCCTGGCAGATGCCGTGGCAGGAGAAAAACAGCTTGTTGATCACGAACTCTTTCAGCATCTGCTCCGCCAGCACGCCGATAAAATCCTCATACTTGGCGGAATACTCGCCCCCCAGTCCGATGGTGCGCACGTTGGCCTTGCAGGCCAGCGTCTGGATGATGTGCAGCGAGTTGGTCAACACCACCAGCGAGATATCCGGCAGTTGGCGCGCCAAAAACCAGCTGGTGGAGCTGCTGTCCAGCAGCAGGCAATCCCCCGGCGCGATAAACTCCAGCGCGCGTTTGGCGATGCGCGTCTTCTGCTCCGGCGCCTCATTGCTGCGCTGGCGGAAAGATTCCCCCTGGTCTATCTCGGCGGGCACATAGGTTTTCTCCACCGCCGGCGGCTCGACGAACACCGCGCCGCCGTGGCTGCGCAGCAGCAGGCCGCGCCGTTCCAGCAAGGCCAGATCACGCCGCGCCGTCTCGATAGAGATGTGGCACAGCTGCGCCACCTCCTGCACCATCACGCGGCCGCGCTGGCTCAAGACTTCGGTGATAAAACGATGACGTTCTACAGGCAGCATGTTTCTTTTCTCCTCCACGACGTTGATTACGATATCGATTTGCCGCGCCGCGTTTTGCGCGCAGACGCAAAGCGCATCGCCCCGCGATCGGTCAACGATGGCGGTGTGATAGTTGTCAAAAAAATCGGGAGGAAAATGAAATGAATAATTATGAAAGTGTGGAGTAACAGGCAGTTATGATGCGCGTGCGTCTTAGGCAGACAGGAGAGAAACGGTAAACGGTCACAATTCCACGTTCCGCAACATGACCGTTAATGACCGTTTTTGTGGTTTTGACCGAACGCCGGGCCTAAAGTAGCCCGGCATTCTATTTACAGCGGCTTATGCGCCGTTTCCCGCGCCGCCCATACCGCCCAAAGCGTGATAAGCAGAGCCAACGCAACATAGGCGGAAATCGCCAGCGTGCTGTCGTAAGATTTAAACAACGAAGTGATGATCAGCGGGGCAAAGCCGCCACCGATAATCCCCGCCAAGGTATAGGCTAACGACGATCCGGCATAACGCACCCGTGTCGGGAACTGTTCCGTGATGAATGCCGCCTGTGGCCCATACATCGCCGCATGGATCAACAGCCCGATCACCACTGCCGTGCAGATCAACACCGGTTGACTGCTGTCGAGCAGGACGAAGAATGCAAACGCCCACGCGATCGCCGCCAATGCACCGCCGATATACACCGGACGACGGCCGAAGCGATCCGACAAGGCGCCAAACAGCGGTACCGCGACGGCGTTACCTATCGCCCCCAGCATGGTGGCGCCCAGCGCCAGCGGGCGCGGCAGATTCAGCACGGTGGTGACGTAGGTCAACGTGAACACGACCACCAACGCATAGAGCACGTCAGAGCCGATACGCGATCCGCCGGCGATCAGCAGTGGGCGCATGTGCTGCGTGAATACTTCGCGGATCGGCGACTGCGTAACATCTTTCGATGCCTCCAGTTGCAAAAATGCCGGCGTCTCACCCACCCCCCGACGCAGCCACAAACCGAAGATGACCAGCACCAGACTCAGCAGGAACGGGATCCGCCAGCCCCATTGCTGGAAATCGTCCGCCGACATCGCCAACGTCACCAGCGTAATCAGGCCGGTGCCGATCAGCGAACCGCAGGACGGCCCTACCTGAGCAAAGGACGCGTTGCGCCCGCGCTGATGCGGCTTACCGTGTTCCATCGACAACAGCACCGCCCCCGCCCATTCTCCGCCCAGCGCAATGCCCTGAATAAAGCGCAGCGTCACCAGCAGCAACGGGCTCCAAATCCCCCAGCTGGCATAGCCGGGCAACAATCCCATCAGCGCCGTGGTCACGCCCATGATCACCAGCGTGGTGACCAGCACAAAGCGCCGCCCCAACACATCGCCAAGGTGGCCGAACACGATGCCACCGATCGGCCGGGAAACATAACCCACCGCGTAAGTGGAGAACGCCAGAATCGTGCCCACCAGCGGATCGAACGATGGGAAGAATACATGGTTGAAAATCAACGCGGCCATGATGTTGTAGACGGTGAAATCGTACCATTCCAACGCCGTGCCGATCGAGCTGGCCGCCGCCAGCTTGCCGGTATTGGGCGGTGCGGCGGCACTTTCTGCGGCCGGCGCGGCAGCCTGTGCCGTTTCAGTGGTGTATGCGTTCATGATGTCAGCTCCTGTGCGGTCAGTTGCCAGCCAAGGGCATAGTGCCAGGCATCGGCGGCGGGCATGTTCAGCGCTTCAGCGGCCTGCTCGCTTAAACGCAGGCCGGCTTCGGCGTCGCTGCTTTCGATCAATAGCATCGGCAGTATTCGGCGGTTTTCTCGCGATTCTTTCGGCAGCGGGGAACTGAGTTCGGCATCCGGCGTTAACAGGCTGCTGCGCACAAAGCCAGGCTGTTCAGCCAGCCGCGCGCCCAGTTGCAAGATGCGGGCATGCAGCGCTTCCGATGCCGCCGACGGCAGCACGAAGATACAGAGATGACTGCCGCACCCTTGGCCGGTGACCGCCTCCACCGCACACACCCGGCGCATTGGATCACGCATTTTCTCCAGGCTGGCCACCGACCAAGGCGTTTGGTGTTGAAACGCGGCGCGATAGGCTTCGGAGGTAAAACTGGCCAACGATTCGGTTTTATACAGCCCCAAATATTGACGCCCGCCCTGCAATGCCCGATAGCGTGTGCCGGATAAAAAGCCGGGCACCCGCACCCGCTCCTCCACGTGTTCGCGGTCATACCAGCGATTGAAATCCGCATCATCCTGCGTGGCGACATCCGTCGCGACAAACAGCATTCCGTTCGGGGAATCGTTCATGGATATTCTCCTGGTCATCTCAAAAGGCAGGCCTGCGCCCACCGGAAAATCACGCCTCGGCAAGACGGCGTTCGATCGCCAGCGCCCATCCCAGCAGCGCCTCATCACACATCGGCAAGCCCGCCAGCATCAGGCCGATCGGCGCGGCGCCCGGCCGCTGGCAGGGCAAGGACAGCGCACAGCCATCGAGGAAATTGACGATCGCGGGATTGCGCAGCATCAGTCCGTTGCAACGGAAGTAGGCATCATCCGCCGCCAGCTCGCCGATAGTTGGCGCAATCATCGGCACGGTCGGCATCAGCAGAGCGTCAAACCTCTGCAGCTCCGCCGTAATCCGCCGCTGCCAGTCGGCGCGTTGCCGCTGCAACAGCTGCAGATCGGCGTCGCCCAAGGATGCACCGCGGCGAATGCGCGACAGCACCCGCGGGTCATAGCCCTCGGCCCGTTCAGCGATCAACGCTTGATGCCAGCGCCAGGACTCCAGCGCGGTGAAACCACCGTTGGCATTGATCGCGGCCAGTTCGGCGAACGCCGTAGCGGGAATGAATTCAATCTGCGCCCCCGCCTGAGACAGGCATTGCAGGCTGCGCTGGAATGCCTCGGCAACCGCCGGCTGCAGTTCATCCAGCACCACCGTTTGCGGCACGGCAAAATGCGCCTGCGCCAAGCTTTTTTGCGGCACCCGCAGCGGGCTGTCGGCAATCAGTGCGTCCAGCGCAATACAGCTGGCGACGTCATGAGCAATCACGCCGATCGAATCCAGCGAAGGCGACAGCGGCAATAAGCCAGCGTCATTGATGCGCCGTGCAGTGGGTTTATACCCGGTCAACCCGCACAGCGCGGCGGGAATGCGTACCGACCCGCCGGTATCGCTGCCAATCGCGCCCAGGCACATGCCGTCGGCCACCGCCACCGCCGCACCTGAAGAGGAGCCGCCGGGAATGCGTGCCGCCTGGCGCTCCCAGGGATTGGCCGGCGTCCCGTAATGCGGGTTGATGCCCAGCCCGGAATAGGCAAATTCCGTCATCGTCGTTTTGCCCACCACCACCGCGCCGGCTTGCAACAGCCGTTCCACTACCGCAGCGTGCTTTTCCGCGGGCGGCGCGTCGGCTAACACGCGCGAGCCCGCCGTGGTCACCTCACCGACCACGTCAAACAGATCCTTGATTGAGACAGGCACGCCATCCAGCGCCGACAGCGGCGAGCCGGCGGCACGCCGCCGATCGGAGGCCTGCGCTTGCCGTTGCGCCCACTCGGCGTAGGTTCGCGTAAACGCGCGCGCCCCCTCTCCCCGCTCATCGGCGATCTGCGCCAAAGCGGCGGCGGTCAGCTGCGCTGCGGTGAACTCACCGCTAGCCAGGCCGGCGCTGGCCTGCATCAACGTCTGCTTTTTCATCACGCCACCACCGGCAGTTCAATGCTGCGATAACCGTGACTGATGGTGCGCCCAAGCACATCGTCCACCAGTTCCATGCGAAACTCGCCGGCCGGTCGAATGCCGCCGATCGCCGCTACCGTGCCGCAAGTCATCGCCAACCCGTCGGGCGTTTGCGGTTGCGCCAGCCCGCACTCCGGCGGCTGCATACCGGTGAAGTAACGCTCCAGCAAATCACCAGGCGTACGCAGCGCGGCAAGGCTGCCCTGTTGATACAATCGCCATTCGCCCTCTTCCTTGATCCACGAACGCAAGATCAAACTGTCCCAATGTTCCAGCACCTCCTGCAGCGGCCAGGCTGCTCGCGCCACCGGTTTAACGCAAATCTGTTTCGACAGCGCCACGCTGTGCGCTTCGAGTTGACGATCGGTGTGATCGGACGCCAATGACACGAACAGCTCGCCGCGATGGGCAAAAATCAGCGGCTCCGCTTCGCCGGACGTCGCGTTGCCAATGACTTCAATGGTCTCTTGCTGGCTCAACTGATTGGCGGCAACGCGGTAAAACAGGGGGATTGCACTGGGCTGGGGCACGCCCAGCTCGGCCAATTCACGAATATGGTGCAAGATCGCTTCGCGATCGCGTCCGGTCCAACCGGCGATCACCAGATGATCAATCTCAACATTCAACGTCGCCGCGCCACGGGATTCAGGTAAAGTGAAGGTCAGTCTCATGGCAGTTTCGCCCCTCTTGTTAAAACACTGTGAAATTTCACTATATCTTTAGTTACCAAATAAGCGATTTTCATGCCATGTTTTTGTGTACTATGTCTAAAAACTTTCTTCTTGCAGGAGCAAAACGTGAAGACTGTTGACGCAGAAAGCCCGCAGCGCCCGATGACGGAAGAAGCCGGCGTCTCACTGAACGAGCTGGCCTACCGGCGCTTCAAACAGGCGCTGGTCACACTCAGCTACAAGCCGGGCGAATATCTCAATACCGCGCAGGTGATGAACGATCTGGATATGGGCAGAACGCCGATCAATCAGGCAATCCACCGCTTGGCCAACGAGGGGTTACTGCAGGTCATCCCGCGCAAAGGCGTGATGGTTTCACCGTTGTCGATGGACGATGCGTTGGAATTGATCGAAGTAAGGCTGGCTAACGAGATGCTGTGCATGCAGCTGGCGAGCCAGAGGATTACCGAGAGGCAAATCGCGACGCTGACCGAACTCAATCGGCAAATCGAAGCCGCGAGCCAGGAGCGAGATAGAGTGCGAATGATGACACTCGATCATGAGTTTCACCAGGAGCTGGCGCAGATCGCCGGCAATAACATGCTGGCGGATATCCTGAGTGTGCTGCACGCCAGGGCACAGCGTTTTTGGGCCAGCACCCTGTCGCGGGAAGGGCATATGCGCGAAGTGATCGACGAACACCGGGCAATTATCGCCGCGCTGGCCGCACAAGACAGCGCCGCCGCCGCCGAGGCCGCGCAGGCGCATATCCTGTCATTCCGCAGCGCGCTGCTGCACGACGGGTAACCCCGCGGCGCATGATATTACCGGGAATAGTTATGATGACCCTGTTCTGCCGATGAGCAGGAGATAAACGGTAAACGGTCACATTTCACGTTCCACGGAATGACCGTTTTATAGTTTTGACCGAGCTCCGTCGAGAGGTGGCCGACGTTGGTAGGCGTTGCCTTAAAAAACAGCAAAAAAATCCGGTGAGAATCTCACCGGACCGTTAGCCACCTGACACAAATTATTCCTCGTGCTCATGCTCTTTCAACATCGCCTCACGCAGCACAGCGTTCAGGCGTTTCTGATAGCCCTTGCCTGGCCGCTGGAGCCAGGCCAACACATCCGCATCGATTCGGATGGTTTTCGATACTTTCATCGGTTTATAAAAACGCCCCTGAACCGCAGCCTGCCACTTCTCCTCACCCAGGGCCAGGGCATCGGTATAATCGATATCCTCATCCGGCAGCGCGCTCAGTGAAGCAATTTGCGCTTTCTGCTCCTCCGTCAACGGAGGGAGTACGCTATGCGCCAGATTTTTGGCTGAATTTTTGCGCTTCATATCTTCCCCTCTCTTTGGCATCGGCCTTGCGTGCTGAAATGATGCGCACGATCTCTACGGCATCGCCTTCGACATCCTTTTCGGTCGTCGTATGTGCCACCAGCAACAAACAGGAGCCGACCATACCGAGCGTTTGCCAGCGTTCTTCTCCATCCTCAATCCTTTCCAGCACGGCCAAATGGTTGGGATCCAGAAAAACCCGTTGCGCAATCTCAAAACTGACGCGGTGTTTACACTGGTTACTGTGATTTTTATCCTGATTCCATTCAAAATGAACATACATTTTTGTAACTACATTTTGATTGTTATTTAATCAAAATACACTCCGCACGGCGGGATGTCAAAACCCCCTCATGCGTTCAACGCCCGCCGGCGGCCTCGATAAAAGTGCCGGTCACGTAAGACGCGGCGTCAGACAGCAGCCAGGCGATCGCCTCCGCCACTTCCTGCGGTTGGCCGCCGCGTTGCATCGGCAAACTGTCCTTCACGCGATCCACCCTGCCGGGCTCGCCGCCGCTGGCGTGCATCTCGGTATAGATGAATCCGGGCCGCACGCCGTTGACGCGAATGCCCTGCGCCGCCACCTCGCGCGATAACCCGATGGTCAGGGTATCGACGGCGCCTTTCGAGGCGGCGTAATCGACGTATTCCCCGGCAGCCCCCAACCGGGACGCCGCGGAGGAAACGTTGACGATCGCGCCGCCCTGCCCGCCATGGCGCAGCGCCATGCGCTTCACCGCCTCGCGGCAACACAGGAAGTAACCGGTAACGTTAGTGCTCAGCACCTGATTGATGCGCTCGGCGGTCAACTGCTCAATGTTCGCCTGCCGGAACAGAATGCCGGCATTGTTGACCAACGCACTGAGCGTGCCCAGCCGGGCGTCCAGCGCGGCGAACATCGCCATCACCTGCGCTTCATCGGCCACGTCGGCCTGCAACGCCAGCGCCTTGCCGCCCTGTGCCTCGATTTCCGCCACCACCTGCCGCGCCGCGCTTTCGTCACGCAGGTAATTCACGCCCACTGCATAACCCTGCCGGGCCAGCAACAACGCGGCCGCACGGCCAATTCCCCGGCTCGCGCCGGTCACCAATGCCACTTTCGTCATACTGTTTTTTCTCTGGTTAGCGATGTCAACACAGCGGCCTGCATGCAGACGCCCCGTTTGCCCGTCAGAGTATAGAGCTGCGCCCTAAAAAGCGCTTCAAAGCTGAGCCAGGCGGCGCAGCTGCTTTTTAATCCGCGCTTTGACGCAGCCGTAGGCGTCCGACGTCGCTGCCTGATGCCCCCGTTGCAAGCCGGCAGCATGCGGGCCATTGTCGCTATGGCTCTGCGCATCGCCGCGAAAAGACAGCGTCAACAGAACGAGCAGCGTCGCCACGCCTGTATATATCAGCCGCCGCGAGGTGCCCGCGAGCGGGGAACCGTCAGTCTGCATGTTTCGCGCCCTCTGTCATGATTTCGAATGGCTGCAAAATAACTGAAATTCCCTCTTGCTCCCTTAACGCGAGATTAAAGCCAGATTAAGGTTTGCTTAAGAACGTGCAGGCAGTGCAGGTTTCCCCGTTGTCTTCCCGTCAACGTTATAGTTAGATAAGCGCGACTCAAAGATCTCAGCGGAAAAAACGTGAACATACTGTTGGTGGAAGACGACCTGCAATTAGGCAAGGCGCTGTGCCGCGCATTGGAGCTGGCCGGTTTTAATTTATGCTGGGTGCGCCTGCTCGCCGACGCGGAAAATAAACTTTCATCCGGCGGGTTCGATTTGATGCTGTTGGATCTCACGCTGCCGGACGGCGACGGTTTGCAGAAGCTGATCGCCTGGCGGGCCGCCGGGCAAAATATCCCGATCATCATCCTGACCGCTCGCGACCGCATCGAAAGCCTGGTGAACAGCCTGGACTCCGGCGCGGACGACTTTCTGGCCAAACCCTTTGCGCTACTCGAACTCATCTCGCGCGTCAAGGCGGTCAACCGGCGTATGGCCGGCTTTGCTTCGCAAACCTGGAGCCTCGGCACGCTGTATCTCGATCCGGTCAACCATCAGGTGACGCTGGATAACGAGCTGCTGATGCTGTCGAAAAAAGAGTATCACCTGCTGCATGAACTGATGCGCTGCGCCGGCACCGTGGTGCGCAAAGCGGTGTTGGAGCAGCGGCTGTTCGGCCACGGCGACAGTGTGGAAAGCAACTCGCTGGAAGTGCACATGCATAATTTACGGCGCAAGATCGGTAAAGAAAGGATTATTACCGTACGCGGCATTGGTTATTTGCTGAAGAAAGAGTAGCGGCATGATCGGTTTTAAATCCTTCTTTATGCGCACCATTATTTTCCAGGTGCTGGCCATTTTATTATTGTGGGGGCTCCTCGTCGCCTGGGTGAAATATTGGTATTACCCCGACATGGAGAAATATTTCGATAATCAGCAACGCATCGTCGCCGCAGGCATCGCCAATATTCTCGATGAAACCGGCACTGACAATATCGATTATCTCGGCATCATCAAGACCATTGAAGGCATGTACATTGATTCCATCAATAATGGCATGCAGGATCAAATCGACTATCACCCGCTGTTCGTGGTTTATGATCGGGAAAACCGGATGCTTTACAGTTCGCTGACGCAGGGAGAACCGCTGCGCCTGCCGCCTTCGGTGCTGTCCGGCTCCGTTAAATACGCCGGCGCCAACTGGCATCTCGCCGGCAGTTGGAGCGAAAAGCGTCAGTATCGGGTCATCGTCGGCGAATCGTTCAACGATCGCACCACGCAGTTCGGCAATCCGGCGGAAAGCACCGCCGTACCGCTGCTGGGCATTCTGGCAGCCATCATCGTCACCTTGTTATTTACCGCCTATTTCAGCCTGCGGCCGCTGCGCCAGATCGCCCGCACCATCTCCGATCGCCAGCCGGGCAACCTATCGCCGATCAATGTCAGCGAGCAGTATCAGGAAATCCGGCCGGTGGTGGTGGAGGTCAACAAACTGATGGCACGCATCGACGCCGCCAATCAGCGCGAGAAACGCTTTATGGCCGATGCGGCGCACGAACTGCGCACGCCGATCGCCGCCGTGCTGGCGCAGCTGCATCTGCTGACCCAGGTCAGCGAGCAGCAGGAGCGCCGGGAGATCATCGGCGACATGCAGCAGGGGCTGGATCGCGCGGCGTCGCTGTCGCGCCAGCTGATCAACCTGGCCAAGCTGGAGGCGGAAGATTTTCCGCTGAAAATCGAGGCGGTGGACATCTACGCAGAGATCGGAAAATGCATCGCGCAGCACGTCCCCTATGCGCTGGAAAAGGATGTGGAACTCTCGCTCGACGGCAGCGAGGACGTGGTGGTAACCACCGATCGCCCTGCGCTGATCGCCATCTTCACCAACCTGCTGGATAACGCACTCAAGTACGCGCCGCCCGGCAGCCGCATCGAAGCCCATATCCGTTCACTGGCACCGCTCGGCTGCTATATTACGTTGCGCGACAACGGCCCCGGAGTGAGCGAAGAGCACCTTCCGCGCCTGTTTGAACGCTTTTACCGCGTGCCCGGCACGCAGCAGACCGGCAGCGGACTGGGATTGGCCATCGCCCGGAACCTGGCCGACAAGATTGGCGCGCAGCTGCGCGTCACCGAAGGCCTCGACGATCGCGGCATCGGTTTTATTATCGATTTGCCGGAAAGTTACCGGCCACAGACTGAGAGTGAACAACGATCATGAGCGCCCCTGTCCTGCTGCAACGGCAGCAACTCGACCGACTATGGGATATTGACCGCAGCGAAATTATCGACACCCTGTATCGCCTGCAGGACGGTAAACTGCAAGCCTACCCGGACTACTACGACGTGCGCGGTTGGGATCCGCACGACCGGGAAACCTATACGCCGATCCATGAAGCCTGCTTCGATCGCGGCGGCGCGTTCTTCGCGCGGTTCGAAGGCGAGGAGATCGTGGCGGCGGCGGCGCTGGACACCGAGCCGCGCGGCCCGCAGCGGGATCTGCGCCAGCTGCTGTTCTTTTACGTCAGCGCGCACAAACGCGGCCAGGGATTAGGCAAGCAGCTGTTCCAGCTCTGCCTGCGTCAGGCGGCGCAAGAAGGCGCCGCCGGGCTGTACGTCTCCTCCATCCCCAACAAAAGCACCGTAGACTTCTATCTGGCGCAAGGGTGCCGGCTCATCGAGCGCCCGGATGCCGAGCTGTTCGCCCGCGAGCCGGAGGATATTCACCTGGTCTGCCCTTGCTAGCGGCAGGAACTTAGCGGGCGATGCGTATCACCGAACGCACGTCGCTTTTCTTGTTCAGATCCCATACCTCGGCGATCTCCGCCAGCGCGTGCTCCTGCGTCTCGATAGTGAGCGCGCCCGTCGCCGCCAGCGCCAGAATTTCGGTCGCGTAGCGCTGCATCTCCGGGATCGGCGGGAAGTTGCCGGTGCCGCTGCCGAGGATCTGCAGCTGATTGCTGCGCAGCACCGCCGCCGGCAGCCGGATGTCCGGCGCGGCCATCGAGCCGACGTTGACCAGGCGAATGCCGCGCCCGCCGGCGTAAGACGAGAGATCGTGATTATTGAGCGTCGCGAGCAGCGCTTCGGTCGCCGGACCCCAGATATAATCGACGATCACCTGATAACCGCCCGGCCCCGCCGCCGCCGCGAAGGCCTGCGTCAGCGCCTCGCCCTGCAGGCTCAGATCCACCGTGGCATCCACGCCCAACGCTTCCAGCACGCTCAGCCGACGGCCGGCGGCAACGATGCGCCCGGCTCCCGCCTGACGCGCCGCGGCGACCGCCAGTTTTCCCGAAGTGCCGGTAGCGCCGATGATCAGCACCGTTTCACCGGGCTGCAGATCCGCCCGCCAGCGCAGCGGCAGCCAGGCGGCGAAGGCCGGATTGATCAGCGCCGCCGCCGTGGCGTCGTCCACCTCCTCCGGCACCGGCACCGTCCATGACGCGACGCTGCGCTCAGCCATCGCGCCGTAAGGGCGGCGGAAGGAGGCGAAATACACCCGTTGCCCGTCGGCCGTCCGGCCCACGCCGTCGGTGCCGGGCACGATCGGCAGCTGCTTGGGGCTGGAGTAATGGGTGCCGGCGACGGTGGCGCGATCCAGCTGTTTGATACCGGCCGCCAGAACGTCGATCGGCACTTCATTCGCCTGCGCCTGAGGCTCCTCAAAGGTGCCGAAAACCGGGGCTTGCCCCAACGCTGTTACGATTGCCGCTTGCATGGTGACTCCTCAAATCGTGGGAACGTACGGGAAAGAATAGGCCGCAATAAAATAAAAAGGGACACCGCATGATGCGGTGTCCCCCGAACACAAACTTTGCCGAACGTGTTATTCGTAGTCGCTCATCGGCACGCAAGAGCAGAACAGGTTACGGTCGCCGTACACGTCATCCAGACGCTTAACGCTCGGCCAGTACTTGTTCTCGCGCACGCCGGCCACCGGGAACACCGCCAGCTCACGGCTGTACGGGTGCTGCCAGTCGTTAACCAGCTCAGCCTGCACGTGCGGCGCATTCACCAGCGGGTTGTCTTCCAGCGGCCATTCGCCTTTGGCGACGCGGTCGATCTCGCTGCGGATCGCCAGCATCGCATCGATAAAGCGATCCAGCTCCACTTTGCTTTCCGACTCGGTCGGCTCGACCATCAGCGTGCCCGCCACCGGGAACGACATGGTCGGCGCGTGGAAGCCGAAGTCGATCAGGCGCTTGGCGATGTCCATTTCGCTGATACCGGTCTCTTCCTTCAGCGGACGAATATCAAGGATACATTCGTGCGCCACGCGGTGATCGCGGCCGGTATACAGAATCGGATAGGCGTCTTTCAGGCGGGTAGCGATGTAGTTGGCATTCAGGATCGCCATCTGGCTGGCCTGCTTCAGGCCTTCCGCGCCCATCATGCGGATGTACATCCAGCTGATAGGCAGGATGGAGGCGCTGCCGAACGGCGCTGCGGAAACCGCGCCCTGCTGGGTGGTTACGCCGTCGATCTGCACGACGCTGTGGCCCGGCACAAACGGCGCCAGGTGCGCTTTCACGCCGATCGGGCCCATGCCCGGGCCGCCGCCGCCGTGCGGGATGCAGAAGGTTTTATGCAGGTTGAGGTGCGAAACGTCCGCGCCGATGTAGCCTGGCGTGGTGATACCCACCTGGGCGTTCATGTTGGCGCCGTCCAGATACACCTGGCCGCCGAACTGATGCACGATCTGGCACACTTCGCGGATGGTTTCTTCATACACGCCGTGGGTCGACGGGTAGGTCACCATGATGCAAGAGAGCTCTTCGCCCGCCTGCTCCGCCTTGACGCGCAGATCGTGCAGATCGATGTTGCCGTTCTTGTCGCAGGCGACCACCACCACGCTCATGCCCGCCATCTGGGCGGAGGCCGGGTTGGTGCCGTGCGCGGAGCTCGGGATCAGGCAGACGTGACGGCCCGCTTCGTTGCGGCTTTCGTGGTAGCGGCGGATCGCCAGCAGGCCGGCGTATTCGCCCTGCGCGCCGGAGTTCGGCTGCATGCACACCGCGTCATAGCCGGTCAGTTGCACCAGCCACTGAGACAGTTGGCCGATCATCTGCTGGTAGCCGGCAGCCTGCTCCGGCGGGCAGAACGGGTGCAGCTCGGAGAATTCAGGCCAGGTGATCGGGATCATTTCCGCCGCGGCGTTCAATTTCATGGTGCAAGAGCCCAGCGGGATCATCGCCTGGTTCAGCGCCAGATCCTTGCGCTCCAGGCGATGCATATAGCGCATCATCTCGGTTTCGCTGTGATAGCGGTTGAATACCGGGTGGGTCAGGATCGGATCCTGGCGCAACATGGCGGCCGGGATCGACTGACTGTTCTTGCTCACCGCCGCGTCCAGCGCGTCGATGTCCAGGCCGTGGTTGTCGCCGGCCAGCAGTGCGAACAGCGTTTGCACGTCTTCACGCGAGGTGGCTTCGTCCAGCGTGATGCCTACGGCGCCGTGGATATCGGTACGCAGGTTGATGCCGAAGCTCAGCGCGCGTTCCAGCACCGCCGCTTTGTCTTTCACTTCAACGGTCAGGGTGTCGAACCAGGTGTTGTGGCGCAGCGTCAGGCCGGCCTTCTGCAGCCCGGCGGCCAGAATGTCGGTCAGGCGATGGATACGCCCGGCGATGCGCTGCAGCCCCTGTGGGCCATGGTACACCGCGTACAGGCTGGCGATGTTGGCCAGCAGCACCTGCGAGGTACAGATATTCGAGTTGGCCTTTTCGCGGCGGATATGCTGCTCGCGGGTCTGCATCGCCATGCGCAGCGCGGTGTTGCCGGCGGCATCGCGGGAAACGCCGATGATGCGGCCCGGCATCGAGCGCTTGAACTCGTCGCGGCAGGCGAAGAAGGCGGCGTGCGGGCCGCCGTAGCCCATCGGCACGCCGAAGCGCTGCGCGGAGCCGAACACCACGTCGGCGCCCTGCTTGCCCGGCGCGGTCAGCAGCACCAGGGCCATAATGTCGGCGGCCACGCTGGTGATGATTTTGCGCGATTTCAGTTCGGCCAGCAGCGCGCTGTAGTCGTGCAGCTCGCCGGTGGTGCCCACCTGTTGCAGCAGCACGCCGAACACGCCGTCCAGCTCCAGCACTTTTTCCGCTTTATCGACGATGACGTCGAAGCCGAAGGTTTCGGCGCGGGTGCGCACCACGTCCAGCGTCTGCGGATGCACGTCGTCAGCCACGAAGAAGCGGTTGGCGTCTTTCAGCTTGCTGGCGCGTTTGGCCAAGGCCATCGCTTCGGCGGCGGCGGTAGCTTCATCCAGCAGCGAAGCGGAAGCCAGATCCAGGCCGGTCAGATCGAGGGTCACGGTCTGGAAGTTCAGCAGCGCTTCCAGACGGCCCTGCGACACTTCCGGCTGATAAGGGGTGTAAGCGGTGTACCAGCCCGGATTTTCCAGCATGTTGCGCAGGATCACCGGCGGCGTCAGCACGGCGCTGTAGCCCATGCCGATATAGGATTTGTAGCGCTGATTCTGCGAGGCGATCGCCTTCAGCTCAGCCAGCGCCTGGTGTTCGGTCGCCGCGTCGCCGACCGGCGGCGGCCCCGGCAGCTGAATGTCCGCCGGCACGATCTGTTGGATCAGCGCGCTGAGCGAGCGAGCGCCCACCGCTGCCAGCAACTCCTGGCGTTGTTCCGCAGAAGAGCCGATGTGGCGTTCGATGAACGCTTCGCTGTGTTCGAGTTGGCTGAGTGTCTGGGTCATTGCTACAAATTCCTGAATGCTTGCGTGATACGGGATATAGCTTGAGCGGTAACTAAAACGCCCCGGCCAAAAGGCCTGGGGCGTGGTCACGATTACTCGTCGATCGAGGCCTGATAAGCCGCGGCGTCCAGCAGGTTCGCCAGCTCGCCTTCGTCGGCGGCTTTAATCTGGAACAGGAAGCCGTCACCGTAAGGCTCGCTGTTCACCAGCTCCGGGGAGCTTTCCAGCTCGCCGTTCACCGCCACGATTTCGCCGCTGATTGGCGCGTAAATGTCCGACGCCGCCTTGACGGACTCCGCCACGGCGCAATCTTCACCGGCGGCGACGCGGCGGCCCACTTCCGGCAGATCGACAAACACCATATCGCCCAGCAGTTCCTGCGCGTGTTCGGTGATGCCTACGGTGTAAACGCCGTTACCTTCTGCACGAACCCACTCGTGGGAGGATGCGTATTTCAATTCTGTTGGCACATTGCTCATCGCCGGTTACTCCTTCGAAGAAATAAAAGAATCAATCAATAAAAAATCAATTTGTCAGCGGCTTGCCGGCGCGAACGAAACCGGGCTTGGTCACTTTGACCGGCATTTCACGGTTGCGGATCTGCACGATGGCCTGCTCGCCGATGCCCGCCGGCACGCGCGCCAGCGCGATGCTGAAGCCCAGCGTCGGAGAGAACGAACCGCTGGTGATCACGCCTTCGTGGGTTTGCCCCGCCGCGTCGGTGAAACGCACCGGCAGCTCATTACGTAATACGCCTTTTTCCGTCATGATCAAGCCGACCAGTTGCTCGGTGCCCTGATCGCGCTGTTGTTCCAGCGCTTCACGGCCGATGAAACGGCGATCTTCCGGCTGCCAGGCGATGGTCCAGCCCATGTTGGCGGCCAGCGGCGAAACGCCTTCGTCCATCTCTTGCCCGTAGAGGTTCATGCCCGCTTCCAGACGCAGCGTGTCGCGCGCGCCCAGACCGGCCGGCTTGACGCCCGCGGCCAGCAATTTTTGCCAGAAATCCGCCGCCTGCGCTTTCGGCAGCGCGATCTCATAGCCGGCCTCGCCGGTGTAACCGGTGGTGGCGATGAACAGCTCGCCGGCCTGTACGCCGAAGAATGGCTTCATGCCTTCAACCGCGCTTTTTTGTTCCGGGGTGAACAGCGTGCCGGCGCGCTCTTTGGCCTGCGGGCCCTGCACCGCGATCAACGCCAGATCGTCGCGTACCGTCAGCGCAACGCCATACGGCGCAGCGTGCTCTTCGATCCAGGCCAGGTCTTTGTCGCGGGTGGCGGAGTTCACCACCAGGCGGAAATAGTCTTCAGTGAGGAAATAAACGATCAGGTCGTCGATCACGCCGCCGGAGGCATTCAGCATGCCGGTGTACAGCGCTTTGCCGGGTTGGGTCAGTTTGGCGACGTCGTTCGCCAGCAGGTAGCGCAGGAATTCGCGGGTGCGGGCGCCGTGCAGATCCACAATGGTCATGTGAGACACGTCGAACATGCCGGCATCCTGACGCACCGCGTGGTGCTCATCAAGCTGCGAGCCGTAGTGCAGCGGCATCATCCAGCCGTGAAAGTCTACCATGCGCGCACCGCACGCCACGTGCTGGTCGTACAGTGGGGTTTGCTTTGCCATCTTTTCCCTCTTTCCACTCGTCGCTAGAAGTTAGGGTGCTGCCACGCAATGCGGCGGAGCCTGGCTCGCGGCCCGATCGCCATGGCGCACTGACTGCTCAACACAAATGCTGCGCCGGGACGGGCGGAAACTGCGTGCAACCGCCGTGACGCAAACGATACCTTTCCCTCGAACTTATCACCGAACGACCACATTAACCATAAGTTAAAATAGGCTCATCGCCGTTCCGGGGCGGTAAAATGCCGGGCTAGTGTGCAGAGTTTTTCACTGGAAAAATGCGCTTTAAGGCACAAAATTAACAATTAAAGCGGCAAAACTCCGAAGTTATATAACAAACCGACGGCCGCACATGAGATTCCGACTTTTGATAACCGAACATGGAATTAGAAAAAGTAATGATAAAAAGCGGCTGAAATTAGATTATTTCAAATGAAGGGTTATATAAGGAAAGACGATGGCATAAGGCAAGAAGCGCGAGCCCGCGGAGGGCTCGCAGAAGGCAGGATGTCAGGCAAGCCACTCGGGCAGATCGTTCAGGCCCATCGCCTGACGCACCAGCTTCGGCTTGACGCCCGGCAGGCTGTCCGCCAGCCGCAGGCCCACGTCGCGCAGCAGCTTTTTGGCCGGGTGATTGCCGTCGAACAGTTCGCGGAACCCCTGCATGCTGGCCAGCATTACCGCCGCGCCATGTTTGCGGCGGCGCTCATAGCGGCGCAGATAGAGGTGCTGGCCGATATCCTTGCCCTGCCGCTGCAGGCGGCGCAGTTCGGAAATCAGCTCGGCGGCGTCCATAAAGCCCAGATTCACGCCCTGCCCGGCCAACGGATGCACGGTATGCGCCGCATCGCCCACCAGCGCCAGGCGGTGCGCGGCGAAACTGCGCGCATAGCGGCCGGTCAGCGGGAACGCCAGCCGTTCGCTTTCCAGGCTGCAAGCCCCCAGGCGCATGTCGAAGGCCATCGCCAGTTCGCGGTTGAACTGCGCCGGTTCCAGCTGCTTGAGCCGCTCGGCCTCTTCCGGCGTCACCGACCAGACGATGGAGCTCAAATGCGGATCGCTGAACGGCAGGAACGCCAGAATGCCGTCGCCGTGGAAAATTTGCCGCGCCGTCGCCTGATGCGGCTCTTCGGTGCGAATGGTGGCGACCAGCGCATGGTGGCGATAATCCCAGAAGGTAAGCGGAATGTCGGCGTGCTGGCGCAGCCACGACTGGGCGCCGTCGGCGCCGATCATTAGGCGGGCGGTCAGCATGCGGCCATCCTCCAGCGTGACGAAAGCGTCGTTCTCGCCCCACGCCACCTGCTTGAGCGCGGCCGGGGTAATCAGCGTGATGTCCGACAGGCTTTCGGCGCGTTTCCACAGCGCCTGCTGGATCACCGAGTTTTCGATGATGTGGCCAAGATGGCTGAAGCCGCACTCGTCGCCGCGGAAGGCGATTTTGCCGAAGCTGTCGCGATCCCACACTTCCATCGCGTTATAAGCGCTGGCGCGCAGCTGGAGAATGTCATCCCACACGCCGATATGCTGCAGCAAACGCTCGCTGGCGGCATTGATGGCGGAGACGCGCAGCGCTGGCTGCTCCGACGGCGGCGCCATGTCCGGCTGGCGCTGCTCCAGCACCGCCACGCGCAGCCCGCTGCCCTGCAGGCCGCAGGCCAACGCCAGCCCCACCATACCGCCACCGGCGATAATCACGTCAAATGATTGCATGCTGCTCGATTTCCTTAATAACGCGCGACGCCTTGCCGCGCCGCGTTTTGGGCGCGCCACAGGGCGCCCGATTCTGTGTCTAACGTTCCACCCAGCCCAGCGTGCGCTTGGCGAAGGCGTCGCGCACCGCCGGCAAACGCTCCATCGCCATCAGCCCCAGGTTGCGGCCGACCACCAGCGGGGCATAACGGTTGGCGAACAGGCGGATCAATCCGTCGGTCACGCCGATCGTCGCCTGCTGATCGTTTTGCCGCCGCTGCTGATAGCGGCTCAGCAGCGCATAACCACCGGCGTCTTCGCCGCTGTCCATCGCTTCTGCCAGCGTTTCCGCCAGCGACATCACGTCGCGCAGACCGAGGTTGAACCCCTGCCCGGCGATCGGATGCAGCGTCTGCGCCGCGTTGCCCACCAGCGCCAGACGATGGCTGACATGGCGATCGGCGGTCAGCAGGCTGAGCGGATAGCTGTGCCGTTTACCGGCCTTGAGGATGCGCCCCAGCCGCCAGCCGAAGGCCTGTTGCAGCTCGGCGATAAAACGCTCGTCGTCCCAGGCATCCACCCGGGCGCGATCTTCGCGCGCATGGCACCACACCAAAGAACTGCGCCCCTGCGACATCGGCAGCAGCGCCAGCGGCCCGTAGCGGGTAAAGCGCTCGAAGGCGCGCCCCTGCGGATCTTCCGCCGTGGTGACGTTGGCGATGGTGGCGAACTGCGGATAGTCCTCCTGCCGCCACTGCACGTTGCAGGCCTGCGCCAGCGCCGAACGCGAACCGTCGGCCGCCACCAGCAGTTGCCCGCGCAGGCGCAAACCGGTATCCAGTTGTACTTCCGCCCGCTCGGCGGTGCGAATCACGTCCACCACCCGCGCGGGGCAGTGCAGCGTAACGCCCGGCGCCTTCGCCAGCAGCGCGAACAGCCGCTGCCCGGCGTCATGCAGTTCGATCACCTGGCCGAGCGCATCGACCTGATAATCCTGCGCCTGCAGATTCACGAAACCGGCGTGGCCGCGATCGCTGACGTGCACCTGAGCGATCGGCGTAGCGCAGTCGCGCAGCGCCGGCCAAACGCCGATGCGCGCCAGCTGTTGGCAAGTGCCCTGCGCCAGTGCGATGGCGCGGGCGTCAAAGCCCGGATGGCTGCGGTCATCCGGCCGAGTCGCCTCGACCAGATCCACCGCCAATCTTCCCTGAGTAAGCGACGAGATAGCCAGCGCCAGCGTCGCGCCCGCCATACCGCCACCAACGATAATTACGCTCATTTTATGACCTTTCCGCCGCCATCAACGCTTCGATGGCATCGGCGTCTTTCACTACGGTAGCGGTCAGGTTTTCATTGCCGTCGGCGGTGATCACGATGTCGTCCTCGATGCGGATGCCTATGCCGCGGTATTCCGCCGGCACGTCCGCATCCGGCGCAATGTACAGCCCCGGTTCCACGGTCAGCACCATGCCCGGCTCCAGCAGCCGATCGCGGCTCGGCGTGCCGTAGTGGCCGACGTCGTGCACGTCGAGGCCCAGCCAGTGGCTCAGCCCGTGCATGAAGAACTGCCGGTGCGCCTGCTCGGCGATCAACTGATCGACTTCACCTTTCAATACGCCCAGTTCCACCAGCCCGACCACCATGATGCGCACCACTTCGTCGTTGACTTCGCGGATGCTGGTGCCGGGTTTAAACAGTTCCAAAGCGCGCTGCAGCGACGCCAGCACGATGTCGTACACCGCGCGCTGCGGCTTGCTGAACTTGCCGTTGACCGGGAAGGTGCGGGTGATGTCGCCGGCATACCCCTGGTACTCACAACCGGCGTCGATCAGCACCAGATCGCCATCGCGCATCTGGCTCTCGTTCTCGGTGTAGTGCAGGATACAGCCGTTTTCGCCGCTGCCGACGATGGTGTTGTAAGACGGGTAACGGGCACCGAGGCGGGTGAATTCATGGTGAATCTCCGCTTCCAACTGGTATTCGAACATGCCCGGGCGGCATTTTTCCATCGCGCGGGTGTGCGCCAGCGCGCTGATCTCACCGGCGCGACGCATCACCGCCAGCTCTTCCGGCGATTTGAACAGGCGCATGTCATGCAGCCACGGCCGCCAGTCGGTCACGGTGGCCGGCGCCTGCAGATTCTGGCGGAACCCCTTGCGCAGCTTGTCCAGCGCGCCGAACAGGATCTGATCGGCATAGGCGTATTCGCCCTGCGCGTGATAGACCACGTCCAAGCCGTTGAGCAGCAGGTGCAGCTGGTCATTGATTTCATCGAACGGCAGCGCGCGATCCACACCCAGCTTCGCCGGCGCGGCGTCTTGCCCCAGACGGCGGCCAAACCAGATTTCCGCCGTCAGATCGCGCACCCGGTTGAACAGCACGCTGTGGTTGTGCGTTTCGTCGCTTTTGATCAGCACCAGCACCGCTTCCGGCTCATTGAAGCCGGTCAGGTACCAAAAGTCGCTGTTCTGCCGATAGGGATAGTCTGAATCTGCACTGCGCGTCGTTTCCGGCGCAGAGAAAATAACCGCCGCGCTGGCCGGCGCCATTTTCGCCAACAGCGCCTGACGGCGGTTGTTGAATTCCTGCTGAGTCATTACCTTCTCCTGAAATCATGCCATCCGCATCGCCGGCGGAGGGCCGATAGGACGTTTAGTGCAACGTCGGTTTGATGTTTTCCGGCGCCGTTGGCTTGTGACGGGTGAATTCGCCGTAGCACATGATGGCGGCAACCCGCACATACTCCGCCACTTCTTCCAGCGACTGCTCCAATTCTTCCTGATCTTCGTCTTCGTCGTAGCCCAGCTGCGCGATGTTGCGCAGATCGTCGATCGCTTCACCGACTTCGTCTTTCACCTGGGCCAGCTTGGGCTGCATCATGCCTAGCCCGAGCAGGAAGTGGTTGACCCAACCGGCCAACGCGTCGGCGCGATCGAACACGCTGACGGCTTCCCCTTCCGGCAACATCAGTTGGAACAGGAATTCGTCGTCTTCCAGCGTTTCGCGCGTCACTTCATACAGCTGTTGCAGCGGTTGGCTGAGCGCCTGCGGGAAGGCGACGCCTTCGTTGGTCAGATCGTGCACCAGCGCCTGCCAGCCGGCATCACGGCTGCCGCCGCACAGCAGGCCGCTGATCAGGCCGTGCATTTCTGCCGCGGTCAGCGCCACCGACTGCTGGTTGAGGGCCACGGTCAAAGATTGGTAACTTGGAAATGTATTCTGTATAGACATGCGCATTCGTCATCGTTGGCAGGATAAGTTCGTGTTATGCTACCACCAAGGTCCGTCGCTATACCAGATAAGCGCGACACCTCAGTGGCTAGTTATAATCGCGATGTGGCAGGTTTCACACTGCGCCGGCGGGTGACGAAAGTGCGGTAAATACGCATTTTGAAACCCTTTTTTGACTGGCAATGTGCGCCACAGTAGATTACAACCAGGTACTGAAAAAGGGGTTGTATCTTGGTACCGAGGTATATATAGTGGCGCCCGCTTTGACGGCCCGGCCAGGGCGGACAAGGCTGGCGCGAAATTTAGGCAGGAAGGTGGCATGTCTGCACAACCGGTAGATATTCAAATTTTTGGCCGCTCGTTAAGAGTCAATTGCCCGCCAGAACAACAAGATGCGTTGAATATGGCGGCGGACGATCTTAACCAACGGTTGCAAGATCTTAAAGTTCGCACTAGAGTCTCCAATACTGAGCAACTGGTTTTCATCGCGGCATTGAACGTCTGTCACGAACTTGCTCAAGAACGGTTGAAAACCCGTGACTATGCGTCCAATATGGAACAACGCATACGGATGCTGCAGCAGACCATTGAACAAGCGTTGCTTGAACAAGGTCGCATCTCTGAACGTCAGGATGCACAATTCGAATAACTTAAGTTGTTGAAATCACAGTTTCGGCAACGAGTACAAAATTTCTCTGAGATGTTCGCCAGCGGGCCAGTCCCCTGAGCCGATATTTAGTACAAACAGAATGTGTTGCTCCGCGATCGGTGAGCACGCTCGGTGCGCCGAGAAGCCTTAAGATTGCGACGGCACGTTCACCTTGAACCATGGGTTCAAGGGTTACAGCCTGCGACGGCATCTCGGAGATTCCCCTTCTCAGCGGTTTATGTGTGCTGAACGCCACACTGAGCAAGCCTGATACGATGCCTTTTCAACCCCAATTCGCGCAGCAGCGCCAAGCCATTCGTCAACTCATACGCCAACGTCGGCGCGAGCTTACGCCGGGCCAGCAACGCTTTGCCGCAGACAAGATAGCCGAGCGCCTCGTCGCGCATACGCACATTAAGGCGGCGCACAGCATCGCGGTATTCCTGTCGTTTGACGGTGAACTCGACACCGGGCCGCTGATCGAGCAACTGTGGACGCTCGGCAAACGGGTTTACCTGCCGGTGCTGCACCCGTTCAGCCCTGGCCACCTGCTGTTCCTGCGCTATGCGCCGGAAACGCCGCTGGTGCGCAATCGCTTCAATATTCTCGAACCGCGCCTCGATGTGCGCCAGGTGCTGCCGCTGGGCGAGTTGGACGTCGTGCTGACGCCGCTGGTGGCGTTCGATCATACCGGGCAGCGTCTGGGCATGGGCGGCGGCTTTTACGATCGCACCCTGCAAAACTGGCGCAGCGGCGGCCCCTATCCTATCGGCCTGGCCCATGATTGCCAGCAGGTGGAGCACCTGCCGATCGAGCACTGGGATATCCCGCTGCCGGAAATCCTCACCCCGCTCTGCAGCTGGGCGTGGCACGAGCCCAAATAGCAAAAGGCCGGATCGCTCCGGCCTTTTTTGTTGCGGCGAGCCGCCGAATCAGAACAGCAGACGGGCGCGAATGGTGCCGTCGATGGCCTTCATGCGCTGCAGCGCGGCGTCGGCGCGCGCGGTTTCCGCTTCGATGTCGATCACCACGTAGCCGATTTCCGGCCCGGTTTGCAGATACTGCGCGGCGATGTTAACCCCCTCTTCGGCGAAGATCTGGTTAATCTGCGTCAGCACGCCCGGGCGGTTTTCGTGGATGTGCAGCAGGCGGCTGGCGTTCGGGCCATGCGCCGGCAGCGACACTTCCGGGAAGTTGACGGCGGACAGGGTCGACCCGTTGTCGGAGTATTTCGCCAGCTTGCCGGCCACTTCGTCGCCGATATTC
This sequence comes from Serratia sp. CY38905, assembly GCF_052168875.1. Classification (NCBI taxonomy): domain Bacteria; kingdom Pseudomonadati; phylum Pseudomonadota; class Gammaproteobacteria; order Enterobacterales; family Yersiniaceae; genus Serratia; species Serratia sp. CY38905. The sequence goes on from NZ_JBJNLV010000007.1 coordinate 209,938, forward strand.
TCCTGCGCTTCCTGGGTGGAGCCGCCGATGTGCGGCGTCAGCAGCACGTTGTCGAACTCACACAGCGGCGAGTTGAACGGATCGCTGTTGGTCGCCGGTTCTTCCGGGAAGACGTCGATCGCCGCGCCCGCCAGGTGATTGCTGGCCAGCGCGTCGCACAGCGCAGGAATATCCACCACGGTGCCGCGCGAGGCGTTGATCAGAATGGCGCCCGGTTTCATCAGTGCCAACTCTTCCGCCCCCATCATGTTCTTGGTGGCCAGCGTTTCCGGCACGTGCAGCGTCACCACGTCGCTCATATTGAGCAGATCGGACAGATGGCGCACCTGCTGCGCGTTACCTAACGGCAGCTTGTTCTCGATGTCGTAGAAGAACACCTTCATGCCCAGCCCTTCGGCCAGAATGCCCAGCTGGGTGCCGATGTGGCCGTAGCCGATGATGCCCAGCTTTTTGCCGCGCGCCTCGTAGGAGCCCACGGCCAGTTTGTGCCACACGCCGCGGTGCGCCTTGGCGTTGGCGGCCGGAATGCCGCGCAGCATCAACAGCAGCTCGCCCAGCACCATTTCGGCCACGGATCGGGTATTGGAGAACGGGGCGTTGAAGACCGGAATACCGCGCTTGGTCGCCGCTTTCAGATCAACCTGGTTGGTGCCGATGCAGAAGCAGCCCACAGCCACCAGTTTTTCTGCGGCGGCGAACACCTCTTCGGTCAGATGCGTACGCGATCGGATGCCGACGAAGTGCGCATCGCGGATGGATGCCTTCAGCGATTCGGTGTCTAACGCACCCTTGTGGTATTCGATGTTGGTATAACCGGCGGCACGTAAATTATCGACCGTGCTCTGATGAACCCCTTCCACCAACAGGAATTTAATCCTGTCTTTCTCCAATGATACTTTTGCCATTTACCCGACCCTATGTTCAGACTTCAGAAGCGGCTGTGACGACACAGCTCCCATCCAACATAACAAAAATAACGCGGGCGGCAATACAAACGATTGCCTGCCCAGCAGGACAAGGCGCAGCGTTGATGGCGGTTTACGGCAGAAAATGCCATAGGGAAAGTTTTCGGCAGAAGCTTTGGGGAGTCAGTTTTCACAATGTGACATAAGTCACCAAATTTGCCGTTTTTCAGAAAAGATATTTTAACCGAAGAATTATGCGGCCCGGCACTACCGGGCCACAAACGGCGGAGGTTTATTTGACCACTTTCACGCCTTCCGGGGTGCCGACCAGCGCCACGTCCGCGCCGCGGTTGGCGAACAGCCCCACGGTCACCACGCCGGCGATGCCGTTGATCTTGTTCTCCAGCGCGATGGCGTCGGTGATGCTCAAGTTATGCACATCGAGGATCACGTTGCCGTTGTCGGTCACCACGTTTTGGCGATACTCCGGCAGGCCGCCGAGTTTCACCAGCTCACGCGCCACGTAAGAGCGAGCCATCGGGATCACTTCCACCGGCAGCGGGAACTTGCCCAGCACGTCCACTTGCTTGCTGGCGTCGACGATGCAGATAAATTTCTTGGCGATGGCGGCGATGATCTTCTCGCGCGTCAGCGCCGCGCCACCGCCTTTGATCATCTGCATATGGCCGTTGATTTCGTCCGCGCCGTCCACATAAATATCGAGCGAGTCCACTTCATTGCTGTCGAACACATGGATGCCGAGGCTTTTCAGCTTGGCGGTGGAGGCGTCGGAGCTGGACACCGCGCCTTCGATCTGGTGCTTGATGGAGCCCAGCGCGTCAATAAAGTGGGCGGCGGTAGAACCGGTGCCGACCCCGACGATGGTGCCCGGCGTCACGTATTCCAGCGCTGCCCAGCCCACCGCTTTTTTCAGTTCATCCTGCGTCATAATATGTCCCTTGCCTCTGTACGAAAACGTGTGCGTATTATAGGGTAAAACGCTGTTTTTCACGCCGGCAGGATCACACTTATTTGCCGCAGCCCGCATTTTTAGCCGCTTAGCGGCGAGACGGGGGCGTGATTTTTCCACCTGCGCCGCGCGCAAAATGTGGCATAGTGCCGGTATCATTCTAATTTAAGGGATATCTTTCCGATGAAACGCCCAGACTATCGTACGCTGCAAGCGCTGGACGCGGTGATCCGTGAGCGCGGCTTCGAGCGCGCCGCTCAAAAACTCTGCATCACGCAATCGGCGGTATCCCAACGCATCAAACAGCTGGAAAACCTGTTCGGCCAACCGCTGCTGGTCCGTACCGTGCCGCCGCGCCCGACCGAACAAGGGCAAAAGCTGCTGGCGTTGCTGCATCAGGTGGAATTGCTGGAAGAAGAGTGGCTGGGCAACGACACCGGCGTCGATACGCCGCTGCTGCTGTCGCTGGCGGTCAACGCAGACAGTCTGGCAACCTGGCTGCTGCCGGCGCTGAAGCCGGTGCTGGCGGATTCCCCAATTCGCCTGAATCTGCAGGTGGAAGATGAAACCCGCACCCAGGAGCGGCTGCGCCGCGGTGAGGTGGTGGGCGCGGTGAGTATTCAGCCGCAGCCGCTGCCTAGCTGCCTGGTGGATCGGCTGGGGGCGCTGGATTACCTGTTCGTGGCCTCCAGCGCCTTCGCCGAGCGCTATTTCCCGAGCGGCGTCACCCGCTCCGCGCTGCTGAAAGCGCCGGCGGTGGCCTTCGATCATCTCGACGACATGCACCAGGCGTTCCTGCAGCAGAACTTCGATCTGTCGCCGGGCAGCGTGCCTTGCCATATCGTGAACTCGTCGGAAGCCTTCGTGCAGCTGGCGCGTCAGGGCACCACCTGCTGTATGATCCCGCATCTGCAGATCGAAAAGGAGCTGGCTTCCGGTGAGCTGATCGATCTGACGCCGGGGCTGTATCAGCGCCGCATGCTGTACTGGCACCGCTTCGCGCCGGAAAGCCGCATGATGCGCAAAGTGACCGACGCGCTGCTGGAACACGGCCACCAGGTGCTGCGCCAGGATTAAAACGAAAAAAGGTTCGCCGCAGCGAACCTTTTCTTCAACACGAACACCTTACTGCGCGGCGTTGCGCTGCAGCTCGAACACCACATCCACCTGATCGTCGAAGTGAATGCTTTGCTGCTCATAGGTTTGCGCCGCGTCGCTTTCCGCCGCCGCACCGGCCGCCTTATACATCCGCGCCACCGGCATCGGCTGGTAGTTGGCGACCCGGTAGCGAATGCTGTACACCGGCCCCAGCTTGGCGTGGAAACCTTTGGCCAGGGATTCGGCCTGCTGAGTCGCGTTCTCGATCGCTTTTTGCCGCGCCTGCTCGCGATACACGTCCGGCTTGGCGACGCCCAGCTCCACCGCGCGGATCTCGTTCAGGCCGGATTTCAGCGCGCCGTCCAGCAGCTCGTTCAGCTTGTCCAACTGACGCAGGGTTACCTGCACCTGACGCACCGCCCGGTAGCCCTTCAGCACCGACTCGCCGGTTTTCAGGTAGTCGTACTCCGGCTGGGTGCGCAGGTTGGCGGCGCTGATGTCTTTCTTCTCGATGTTATTTTTCTGCAGGAAATCAAAGTACTGCGCTACGCGCTCGTCCACCTGCTTCTTCGCCTGGGCGGCGTCTTTGGAGGAAACGCTCACTTCGATCGCCAGGGTGGCGATATCCGGCGTGGCGTCCACGCTGGCGGTGCCGGAGGTGACGACGTGCGGCCCTTCAGGCACTTCAGCCGCCTGCAGCGCCATCGGTAACGTCCCTAATCCGACCATTGCGGCCATAGCCAATGCTTTTAGCTTCACAGTGTCTCCTTAATGACAGGCTGTCTCTGATCGCCGGCTTTTCCCTGTGAGAACCGCCGGATTCCTGGCATCAAACGTAGCATATCGCGCGGCGTTTTGAATTCGGATTAGTGGCAAATTCTTATAAATTTGCCCCCTGCCAGGCCAGCTGCAGCGCGATGCCCCACATCACCAGCCCGACCAGCGCGTTGATGATGCGCTGCGCCCGCTGGGTGTTCAGCCACGGCGCCAGCCAGGAGGCCAGCAGCGCCAGCCCGAAGAACCACACCGCCGACGCGCTGACCGCGCCGAGCGCGAACCAGGAGCGCACGTCCGCCGTCAGTTGCCCGCCCAGGCTGCCGAGCACCACAAAGGTATCCAGATAAACGTGCGGGTTCAGCCAGGTGACCGCCAGCATGGTGACCACGAGGCGCCAGCGGCTCTGCGCCAGCTCCTGCGCCGCGGCCTGCGCCGGTTGCGGGCTGAAGGCGGAACGGAACGCGCCCCAGCCGTACCACAGCAGAAACGCCACCCCGCCCCAGGTGACCAGCGCCAGCAGCAGCGGCGAGCGGGTCAGCAACGCGCTGCCGCCGAAAATACCGGCGCAGATCAGCACGATATCGCTCAACGCGCACAGCGAGGCGATCATCAAATGATACTGGCGGCGAATGCCCTGATTCATCACGAATACGTTCTGCGGGCCCAGCGGCAAGATCATGGCGGCGCTCAGGGCAAAACCCTGCAGGAAGACGGCTAACATGGGAGATTCCTCGGATGATAAAAGGCGCCGGACGAGGGCGCGTGTCGGTCAACACGCGCATCATACGAGGAAGCGATCATTAGGTGAAATTGATGTTTCTAATCCAGTATCAGAGATGCTAATACTTAAATCGGTGTGACGAACCCCAGCTCCTGCGAGATGCGTTGCGCAGTGGCCAGCACCGGTTTAATCAGGCTTTTGACGCCGATTTGCTGCAGCTTGGCGGTCGGCAGAGAAACAGACACCGCATAGGGCACGCGCTGTTGAATATCGAATACCGGCGCCGCCACGCAGGAGACCCCCAGCTCGTTTTCTTCGCGATCCATCGCCATACCGCGCTGGCGAATATCGGCCAGTTCCTCATACATTTTCGGCAGCTCGGTGATGGTATTGCGCGTCAGCGTCTGAATCTCCTGCTGATGGCTCTGCCAGTAGTGGGCCGGGTAATCGTCGTTGCCGTAGGCCATGAAGATTTTACCCATCGCCGAACAGTACAGCGGCATATGCTGGCCGATATAGGCGCGGGTGCGCATCATGCCGGTGGTCGGCTCCAGCTTGTAGATCAGAATGACGTGGTCGTCTTCGCGGCTGGAGAAGTTGACCGTCTCACCCACTTCCAGGTTCAGCTGTTCCAAATGCGGCGCGGCCACGTGAATGATATTGAGTGACGACAGCGCCTTCTGGCCGATGGAAATGAACTTGGTGGTCAGGCGGTAGCTGCCCGGCGACGGCGCCTGGGTCACATAGCCGCTGGTGTGTAACCCCTGCAGCAAGCGGTGCACCGTGCTCTTGTTCATGCCGGCCAGTTCGGACAGATGCGCCAGTGGGCATCCATTGGGGAAATTGCTCAGGATCTCAATCAACTGCAAACCGCGGAACAGGCTTTGGCTGCCCAGCGGTTTGTCTTTCTTGTCATCTTTCTCGTCGACGGCTTTCAGGCTCATAGCGAAAATCTCTCCAGTGTCGAACCGCCAACCGGCGCTGCGGCGAAGTCAGCAGGCTCTTTGCCGGGCATGTTACCCCAAGGCCTGCATCACGTGAAGACGGAACGCCGTTTCATTGTCCGCAGCGGGCCAAAAATCCGCAATATTTCCCCCGCATTGAAGTGAGCCATCGGTCACACTTCCGCAAAGTAAAAAATAACCCATTGTTTAATAAAAACAATTAAAACTTCATCACCTTTGATTTAGCGCAACGAACGTCATATTATTTTTGAAATTGAATTTCGCATATTGAAATTTAAAGACCAGATACTCACCAGCGGTTTGGCTAATTTGCCCGGCATCTTCGCTCGGGCGCAACACCAGGGGCGCATCACATGACTATCGATAATGCGGCACAACCCATCCTTACCCTCAGCCACATCGTCAAACGATTTGGCGGCAACGTGGCGGTCAACGACGTCAGCCTGCAGGTGATGCCGGGCGAGGTTCTGGCGCTACTGGGCGAAAACGGCGCCGGCAAATCGACGCTGATCAAAGTGCTGGCGGGCGTCTACCCGCGCGACGGCGGCGATATTCGTTTTCAGGGCGCAAGCATCGCCTCCGCCGCCGCGATAAAAAGCGCCAGCCGCCAGCCGATCGCCTTTATTCATCAGGATCTCGGCCTGATTGAATGGATGACGGTGGCGGAGAACATGGCGCTGGTGATGGGGTTTCCCCGCCGCTTTGGGTTGATCGACTGGCGCGCCATTCGCCGCCGGGCGGCGCAGGCGCTGCACGACGTCGGTATCGCGCTCGATCCCGATGCGCGCGTCTTCGAACTGTCGCGCACCGAAAAATCGCTGCTGGCGATCGCCCGCGCGGTGGCGGTCAACGCCGAGCTGCTGGTGCTGGATGAACCGACCGCCTCCCTGCCCGCCAACGACGTGCGCCATCTGTTCGCCGTGATCAACCGGCTGCGCGCCAAAAAGGTCGGCATGATTTATGTCACCCACCGCCTGGACGAAGTGATCGAAATCGCCGATCGGGTCTGCGTAATGCGCGACGGGCGCTATGTCGCCGGCGGCCGCACCGCCGACTACTCGCTGCGGGATCTGGTGCAAACCATCGTCGGTGAAGCGATGGCGGACGATCAGCGCGAACCGCTACCGGAACATCGTCCGCCGGTGCTGCAGCTCGATAGCGTCACGGTAGGCGACATCGGCCCGGTGAGCTTCGATTTGCAGCCGGGCGAGATGCTGGCACTGGCCGGCCTGCGCGGGGCCGGGCAAGAAGAGATTGGCCGGCTGCTGTTCGGGTTGCGTCAGGCCGACGGCGGCGCGATTCGGTTTCGCGATCGGCCCTATCAGGTGAGCTCCCCGCAGCAGGCGATGGCGTGCGGCGTTTCGCTGGTGGCGGGCGATCGCACCGGCGAAAGCCTGGTGATGTCGATGAGCGTGCGTGAAAACCTGTTTATCAATCCCTGCGCCAGCGGCCACCGGCTGCTCTCCCGCTACGGGCGGCGAGCGGAGATCGGCGCCAGTTGGTGGAAAGTGCAGCTATTCGACGTGCGCCCCAAGGACGTCAATATCGATATCAGCGCACTGTCCGGCGGCAACCAGCAAAAGGTGGTGATGGCGCGCTGGATGCACCTGGGAGCGCCGCTGCTGATCCTGGAAGATCCCACCGCCGGCGTGGACGTCGGCGCACGAGCGGAAATCTACCACCTGCTGAATAAATCCCTGGTGGAAGGCGTGGCGGTGCTGGTGATCTCCAACGATTTCGAGGAGATCGCCCATATTTGCAACCGCGCACTGGTGTTCAACCGTGGGAAAGTGGTCGGCGAGCTGAAAAATCAGCAGGTGTCATTCGCCAATTTATTGGAGCTGGCCTCTGCCAGCACCGGGGAAAGCGTCGCAATCACGTCAGAATCCGAGGTAGGCCATGTCTAAAACATCCGTTAAATCAACCGCGCTGGAGCAGCGCGTCAGTCTGGCGCAGGACGGCGCCGGCCCCTGGCTGATGCAGGTTCTCACCCGCTATGGCCTGCTGCTGCTGTGCGTCGCGCTGGTCGTGCTGTTCTCACTGATCACTCCCTCTTTCGCGTCGATGCTGACGCTGCAGGCGATCCTGTCGAGCAAGGCCAAAATCGCCCTGTTGGCGCTGGCGGCGACCATCCCGATGATCGTGGGCAAGATCGATCTTAACGTCGGTTTCGGCATTGTGTTGTGGCATATCCTGGCGATCACGCTGCAGGTGGAATACGGCTTCTCCTGGCAGATGGCGGTGCTGACGGTGCTGGCGATCTCGGCGCTGTACGGGTTGCTGAACGGCATTCTGGTGGCGCTGGCCGATATCGACAGCTTCGTCGCCACTCTCGGCTCCGGCACCGTGCTGTACGCCATTGCCCTGTGGCACTCCGGCGGGCGGCAGATCGTCGGCGACTTGCCGGATGCCTTTATCGCGCTGCACCACACCGAGATCGCCGGCATTCCGATCGTGGCGTTTTACGTGCTGATCGTCGCGGTGGTGCTGTGGCTCATCACCGAACATACCCCGCTCGGCCGCTGCATGTATGCGGTGGGCGGCAACCCGGCGGCGGCGCGCCTGAACGGCATCTCGGTCAACCGCTTCACCATCGGCGCTTTCATCGCCTCCAGCGTGCTCACCGGTTTCAGCGGCGTGTTGATCGCCGCCGAACAGGGCGTCGGCCAGGCCAGCGTCGGCATGGACTATCTGCTGCCGGCGCTGGTCGGCGCCTTCCTCGGCAGCACCACCATTCGCCCTGGGCGCGTCAATGTCTGGGGCACCGTGGTCGGCATCGCCATTCTGGCTATCGGCATCGCCGGCATTCAGCAGTTCGGCGGTGAATTCTGGGTCGAGCCGCTGTTCAACGGCGCGACGCTGTTGCTGTCGATCACCCTGGCCGGCTATGCCCAACGCCGCCGGCTGCTCAATCAGAAAGCGGTACAACGCAGCCAGGCGACGCCGGCTGACAACAACAATCAGACAGCGACCCACCCTTAAACCAGGAGCACACCATGAAACGCATTTGGCTGTTACCGGGGTTCACCACATTCTTGCTCGCCGCATCGCCGGCCTGGGCCGACGCCTATCTCGATCAGGCCACCGCCGCCGTCGCGAAGGCCACCGCCAGCGCCACCCAGTGGGACGGCCCCACCAGCGGCCCGCAGCTGCAGGCCAACAAGAAGATCATTTTTATCGCCTCCGACATGAAGAACGGCGGCGTGCAAGGGGTGCAACAGGGGTTGAGCGAAGCGGCGAAAGCCGCCGGCTGGAAGCTGGAAACGCTCGACGGCGGCGGCTCGGTGAAAGATCAGCTGGCATCGCTCAATCAGGCCATCGCCCAAAAGCCGGACGGCATCGTGATCGGCGGCTGGAACCCTAACGTCGCCAAGATCCCGCTGAAAAAGGCCGTGCAGCAGGGTATCGTGCTGACCGCCTGGCATGCGGTGCCGGAACCGGGCCCCATCGCCAAATATAACGTGTTCTATAACGTCACGTCGGACTCCAACGAAGTGGCGCGCATCGCCGCGCAATACGCGGTGGTGCAGTCCGGCGGCAAGGCGAGCGTGCTGATCTTCACCGACTCGCTGTACCAAATCGCCTTGGACAAGGCCAACGTCATGAAAGAAGAGATCGCCAAATGCAGCGGCTGCACGCTGCTGGAATTCATCGACACGCCGCTGGCCGATACCGCCAACCGCATGCCGGCGATGACCTTCAGCCTGCTGCAGAAGTACGGCGACAAATTCCAATATGCGCTGGCGATCAACGATCTGTACTTCGACTTTATGGCGCCGGCGCTGAAGACCGCCGGCAAAGGCGGCAAGAACGCACCTTACAACGTATCGGCCGGCGACGGTTCAATCTCCGCTTACCAGCGTATCCGCTCAGGCGACAGCCAGTCGGCGACGGTGCCGGAACCCTTGAAGCTGCACGGTTGGCAACTGCTGGACGAATTCAACCGCGCCTTCGCCAAGCAGCCGCCTTCCGGCTACGTCACCCCGGCGCATCTGGTCACCCGCGACAATATCGCCGCCGACGGCGGTGCCAATAACCTGTATGACCCGCAAAACGATTATCAGGGCCATTACAAAGCGATCTGGGGCGTGAAGTGAACGGCGATTCATTGCGCACGCACGCCCGGCTCGAGCGCCTGTGTTCGCCGGCGATCTGGGCCGAGGGGCCGGTGTGGCTGCCGCAGGAGGATGCGGTGGTGTTCAGCGGCGTGAAAGGCAATCGCATGTTCCGCTGGTCGCGCCGGGGTGAGCTAAGCCTATACCGCTCGCCGTCTCACTACGCCAACGGCAATGCGCGCGACGGCGAGGGGCGCGTGATCAGCTGCGAACACGGGCGGCGCGGCATTAGCCGCACCGAAAGCGATGGCGAGGTACGCCTGTTGATCGACCGCGTCGACGGCAAGCGCTTTAATTCGCCGAACGACGTGGCGGTGCGCTCCGACGGCACCCTATGGTTCACCGATCCGCCCTACGGCATCATCGGCGACGAAGAGGGTTACAAATCGGAAAGCCAGGTGGTCGGCTGTTATCTCTACAGCTTCGATCCGCGCGACGGTTCGCTGACCATCGCCGCCTGCGACCTGCAGCGCCCGAACGGCCTGGCGTTTTCACCGGATGAAAAATGGCTGTACGTTGCGGACATGTCGATCGTGGATTTTCCGACGCTGGGCCGCCGCGAGCTGCGCGTCTATGCGGTCAACAGCCGCGAGCTGGAAGCCGGCCGCCGTTTCGCGACGGTGGAGCCCGGTTTCCCGGACGGCTTCTGCGTCGATCGGGCCGGCAATCTGTTTTGCAGCTGCGCCGACGGCGTGCTGGTCTTTGATCCACAGGGGCGACAGATCGACAAAATCAGCGTGCCGGAACGCGTCTCCAATTGTACCTTCGGCGGCCCGAACGGCGATGAGCTCTATATCACCGCCACCACCTCGCTCTACCGCATGGTGCTGAACACCCGCGGTTAGCCGGGGCCTCGCAAAACGCAGGGTGGGTTTCGATCCGCCCTGCTTTGTCGCGTCTGAAGCACGTCATTCCCACCAAAACGTGGCGGCGATCACAAAACCACCACTCAATTTTAACGTCATGTTTTTCATGAATAATTTTACCCCCTCTTGCTTTGACTTCCCTGAACCGCCGGGATAGCATTTATTTGAAATGCAATTTCGTATATTGAAATTTAGCGAACCAAAAACAGACGATTCGCACAGGCGGAGAACCGGCATGAGAGTGAGTTACAGCGAGTTAAAACAGCAATTCAAACGCGTGCTGCTGGCGCGCGGCGTGGCGGAACACACCGCCGACGACTGCGCCGGCATGTTCGCCGACACCACCGCCAGCGGCGTTTACTCCCACGGCGTTAACCGCTTTCCGCGCTTTATTCAGCAGTTGGACGCCGGCGATATCGTGCCGGACGCCGAACCCAGCAAACTGTTGTCTCTGGGGGCGATCGAGCAATGGGATGCGCACCAGGGCATCGGCAACCTTACCGCCCGCCGCATGATGGATCGCGCCATGCAATTAGCCGACGATCATGGCATCGGCCTGGTGGCGCTGCGCAACGCCAACCACTGGATGCGCGGCGGCGGTTACGGCTGGCAGGCGGCGGAGAAAGGCTATATCGGCATTTGCTGGACCAACTCGATCGCCGTGATGCCGCCGTGGGGCGCCAAAACGTGCCGTATCGGCACCAACCCGCTGATCGTCGCCGTGCCCGGCAACCCGATCACCATGGTGGATATGTCGATGTCGATGTTTTCCTACGGCGCGCTGGAGCTGAACCGGCTGGCGGGTAAAACCCTGCCGGTGGACGGCGGCTTCGACAACGACGGCCACCTGACCCGCGATCCGGCCACCATCGAAGAGAACCGGCGCATTTTGCCGATGGGGTATTGGAAAGGATCGGCGCTGTCGATCGTGCTGGACATGATCGCTACCCTGCTGTCCGGCGGCGCCTCGGTGGCGGAAGTGACGGAAGATCACCGCGACGAATACGGCGTCTCCCAGGTGTTCATCGCGATTGAGATAGACCGGTTGATCGACGGCGACAGCCGCGATCATAAACTGCAGCGCATCATGGGCTACGTCACCAGCGCCGAACGGGACAATCCCGACGTCGCCATTCGCCTGCCGGGCCACAAGTTCCCGCGCATTCTGGAAGAAAACCTGCGCGACGGCATTCCGATTGACGAACGAGTCTGGGCGCGCATTCAGGCGCTATAACGGGAGGATCATCATGATATTCGGCCACATCGCCAACACCGCGCCCGAGCAGTATCCGACGCCGGTCGCCAACGCCGTCGCCTATCTGCAACGCACCGATTTCAGCGTCTTGCCCGCAGGGCGTTATGAAGATCCCGCCACCGGCTACGTGGTGCAAGTGCTGGATCTGCATACCCAACCACCGGATGCGCTGCGCCCGGAAGTGCATAGGCAAAACGTCGACGTGCAGTTTCTGGTCAGCGGCACCGAGCTTATCGGCGTAGCGGCGGACAGCGGCGACAACGTCGTTCATCAGGAGCTGCTGGCGCAGCGCGACATCCTGTTTTATCAGGACGTGGCCGACGAATCCTGGCTCACGATGCAACCCGGCAACTTCGCGGTATTTTTTCCGCAGGACGTGCATCGCCCGGCCTGCATTAACCAGCGCTCCAGCGCGATACGCAAGGTGGTGGTGAAGATACCGCTGGCGTCGTTTAGCGCCTGATCGGCCGCAACACCCGTAACGATAACAACACCGGTCCATGGGGCCTGTGCGGGCGCCCTTGCGCTCAAACCAAGCAAAACAATAACGCCCGACCCTACAAAAAAGCGAACATCGAAAGAGGTCCTTATGAATACAGCCTCCGTTTCCGTCAGCCAAAGCCAGGCGATACCCAAGCTCCGCTGGCTGAGGATCGTGCCGCCGATCCTCATCACCTGCATCATTTCTTACATGGACCGGGTCAATATCGCCTTCGCCATGCCCGGCGGCATGGATGACGAACTCGGCATCACCGCCTCGATGGCCGGGCTGGCCGGCGGCATTTTCTTCATCGGTTACCTGTTTCTGCAGGTGCCCGGCGGCAAGCTGGCGGTATACGGCAACGGCAAGAAATTCATCGGCTGGTCACTGTTGGCCTGGGCGGTGATCTCGGTGCTGACCGGCCTGGTCACCAACCAATACCAGCTGCTGTTCCTGCGCTTCGCCCTCGGCGTTTCCGAAGGCGGCATGCTGCCGGTGGTGCTGACCATGATCAGCAACTGGTTCCCGGATAAGGAGCGCGGCCGCGCCAACGCCATCGTCATCATGTTCGTACCGATCGCCGGCATCCTCACCGCCCCGCTGTCGGGTTGGATCATCACCGCCTGGGACTGGCGCATGCTGTTCCTGGTGGAGGGGGCTCTGTCGCTGGTGGTGATGGCGCTGTGGTACTTCACCATCAGCAACCGGCCGCAGGAAGCCAAATGGATCTCGCAGGCGGAAAAAGAGTATCTGGTGAAGACCCTGCACGACGAACAGCTGCTGATTAAAGGAAAAACGGTGCGCAACGCCTCGCTGCGCCGGGTGCTGGGCGACCGGATCATGTGGCAGTTGATCCTGGTAAATTTCTTCTACCAGACCGGTATCTACGGCTACACCCTGTGGCTGCCGACCATTTTGAAAGGGCTGACTCACGGCGATATGGAGCAAGTGGGCCTGCTCGCTATCCTGCCCTATATCGGCGCCATCTTCGGCATGCTGATCATCTCCACCCTCTCCGATCGCACCGGCAAGCGCAAAGTCTTCGTCGCCCTGCCGCTGGCCTGCTTTGCTGCCTGCATGGCGCTGTCGGTGCTGCTGAAGGATCACGTCTGGTGGTCTTACGCTGCGCTGGTCGGCTGCGGCGTGTTTATTCAGGCGGCAGCCGGGGTGTTCTGGACCATCCCGCCCAAATTGTTCAACGCCGAAGTGGCCGGCGGCGCGCGCGGCGTGATCAATGCGCTGGGCAACCTCGGCGGCTTTTGCGGCCCGTATATGGTCGGCGTCCTGATCAGCCTGTTCAGTAAGGATGTCGGCGTCTACAGCCTGGCGGCCTCGTTGGCGATCGCCTCCGTGCTGGCGTTGATGCTGCCCAATAAATGCGACCACGGCGCGAGGAACGAATGATGGAATATTGGCTGGGGCTCGACTGCGGCGGCACCTTCATCAAGGCGGGATTATACGACCGCCGGGGCCATGAACACGGCGTTGCGCGGCGCAATCTGGCGATCGTCGCGCCGCAGCCCGGCTGGGCCGAGCGCGATATGGCATCGCTGTGGCACACCGCCGCCGACGTGATCCGCGAAGTGCTGTCCACCAGCGGCGTCGCCGCCGGCGCCATCCAGGCCATCGGCATCTCGGCGCAGGGCAAGGGCGCATTTCTGTTGGATAAGCAGGGGCAGCCGCTGGGCAACGCCATGCTCTCTTCCGATCAGCGCGCGCTGGCGCTGGTGCAGGAATGGCAGCGACAGGGCGTGCCGCAGGCGCTGTATCCGCAAACGCGCCAAACGCTGTGGACCGGGCACCCGGTCTCGCTGCTGCGTTGGCTGAAGCGGCATCAGCCGGAACGTTACGCCCGCATCGGCAGCGTGCTGATGGCGCACGACTACCTGCGCTATTGCCTGACCGGCGAGCTGGCCTGCGAAGAAACCAATATCTCCGAATCCAACCTGTATCAGATGCGCAGCGGACGCTATGACCCGGCGCTAGCGCAACTGCTGGGTATCGGCGACATCATGCCCGCCCTGCCGACGATTGTCGGTTCGGCCGATATCGCCGGGCGCGTCGCGGCAAACGCCGCGGCCATCACCGGCCTGCAAACCGGCACCCCGGTGGTCGGCGGGCTGTTCGACGTGGTGTCCACCGCGCTGTGCGCCGGCCTGCAGGACGAAACCCGGCTCAATGCGGTGATGGGGACCTGGTCAGTCACCAGCGGCATCACCGACGCCATCGTCGAGGGTTTCGATCATCCCTTTGTCTATGGCCGCCACGCCGAAAGCGGCCAATACATCGTGCATGAAGCCAGCCCCACGTCCGCCGCCAACCTGGAATGGTTCTGTCGCCAATGGGGGCTGCAGGACTACGGCCAGCTTAACCGCTGGGTCGCCGCCCTGCCGAAAGCCGCCGGCGATCTGCTGTTCGCCCCTTTCCTGTACGGATCCAACGCCGGCCTGGGGCTGAGCGCCAGCTTCTACGGCCTGCAGGCCTTCCACCAGCGCGAGCACCTGGTGCAGGCGATCTACGAGGGCGTGGTGTTCTGCCACATGACGCACCTTAACCGCATGCGCCGGCGTTTCCCTGAGGCGCAGGCGCTGCGCGTGACCGGCGGCCCTGCCAAATCCCTCCCCTGGATGCAAATGTTCGCCGACGTCAGCGGCCTGCCGGTGGAGCTGCCGCAGGTGGAAGAAACCGGCTGTCTGGGCGCGGCGATGGCGGCCATGGTCGGCAGCGGCGCCTTCAACGATTTCACCGCCGCCCAGCACCGGCTGGCGCCGCGTATCGAGCGGCTGCTGCCAGATGCGGCCGCCGCTGAAGCTTACGACAACAAACACCAACGTTATCAGGCACTGATTGCTGCATTGCAAAATCTGCAGCCCGCCAACAAGGAGGCTCCATGAGCACGAAACCGCGCCTGCAGTTGGCGCTCGATCAAACCCGTTTGGATATGGCGCTGCGCACCGCCGAGACCCTCAGCCCCCATGTGGACATCATCGAGGCCGGTACCATTTTGTGCATCAGCGCCGGCATTCAGGCGGTTAGCGCGCTGCGCGAGCGCTGCCCGCAGCACACGCTGGTGGCCGATCTCAAGGTGGCCGACGCCGGCGCGACGCTGGCCGAGCAGGCTTTCGGCCAGGGCGCGGACTGGATGACGGTGATCTGCGCCGCGCCGTTGGCCACCATGGCCAGCGCGCGGGAGGTCGCCGAGCGTCACGGCGGTGAAATCCAGATCGAACTGTTCGGCCGCTGGACATTGGAGGATGCACGGCAATGGCGCGGCCTCGGCATTCGCCAGGCGATCTATCACCGCGGCCGCGACGCGCAGGCCAGCGGGCAAACCTGGGGCCGGCAGGATCTGGATCGGATGAAGGCGCTGTCCGATCTGGGCATCGAACTGTCGGTGACCGGCGGCATTACGCCCGCAGACCTGCCGCTGTTTAAAGAGATCGCCGTCACCGCCTTTATCGCCGGCCGCGCGCTGGCCGAAGCCGGGGATCCGCCGGCGGCCGCCAGGCAGTTCCGCACCGCCATCGATGACATCTGGAGATCATGATATGCGTCAGCACCCGTTGGGAATTTACGAGAAGGCGCTGCCGAAACACCTGAGCTGGCCCGAACGCCTGGCGCTGGCCAAGGCCTGCGGTTTTGACTTCGTCGAAATGTCAGTGGACGAAAGCGATGAACGCCTGGCGCGCCTGAGCTGGAGCAAAGCGCAGCGCCTGGCGCTGGTGGACGCCATGCTGGAAACCGGCATCCGCATCCCGTCGATGTGCCTCTCCGGCCACCGGCGCTTTCCGTTTGGCAGCCACGATCCGGCGCTGCGCCAGCGCGCCTTTGACGTGATGGAACAGGCCATTCAGTTGGCCCAAGACGTCGGTATCCGCACCATCCAGCTGGCCGGCTACGACGTGTATTACGAAGAGCAGGACGAGGGGACGCTGGCACGCTTTAGCGAAGGCATGCAGTGGGCGGTAGACCGTGCCGCCGCCGCCCAGGTGATGCTGGCGGTGGAAATTATGGATACCGCCTTTATGAACTCGATCGGTAAATGGAAAGCCTGGGACGCCCTGCTGGCCTCGCCGTGGTTCACGGTGTATCCAGACGTTGGCAACCTCAGCGCCTGGGGCAACGACGTGCCGCGCGAGCTGGAGCTGGGCATCGATCGCATCGCCGCCATTCACCTGAAAGACACCTACCCGGTCACCGCCGCTTCGCCGGGGCAATTCCGTGACGTGCCGTTTGGCGAAGGCTGCGTCGACTTCGTCGAGGTGTTTCGCACGCTGCAGCGCCTCAATTACCGCGGCGCATTCCTGATTGAGATGTGGACAGAAAAAGCCGAGGAGCCGGTGGCCGAGATCGTTCAGGCCCGCCGCTGGATCGAACAGAAAATGCAACAAGGGGGCATGACATGCTGACTCAGTTAAAACAACAGGTGCTGGAGGCCAATCTCGATCTGCCGCGCCATAAGCTGGTGACCTTTACCTGGGGCAACGTCAGCGCGGTGGATCGCGAACGCGGCCTGGTGGTGATCAAGCCTTCCGGCGTTGAATACGAGCATATGTCGGCGGAGGATATGGTGGTGGTCGATCTGGCCAGCGGCCGCACCGTCGAAGGGGCAAAGAAACCGTCGTCGGACACCGCCACCCATCTGGCGCTGTACCGCGAATTTGCCGATATCGGCGGCATCGTCCACACCCATTCCCGCCACGCCACCATCTGGGCGCAGGCCGGGCTGGACATCCCCGCCTGGGGAACCACCCACGCCGACTATTTTTATGGCGCTATCCCCTGCACGCGCCTGATGACCCAGGATGAAATTGAGCACGATTACGAACTGGAAACCGGCAAGGTGATTATCGAAACCTTCCGCCGGCGCGATATCAATCCCAACGCTATCCCAGCGGTACTGGTCAACGCCCACGGCCCCTTCGCCTGGGGCAAAGACGCCCACAATGCGGTGCATAATGCGGTGGTGCTGGAAGAAATTGCCTACATGGGCATTTTCTCACGCCAGCTGACGCCGGGCATCCACAGCATGCAGCGCGAACTGTTGGACAAACACTACCTGCGCAAACACGGCCAAAACGCCTACTACGGGCAGTAGCGCGCCAGGGCCATAATCGTTGCGCCCGATGCTTTGCCGCATCGGGTGCCAGCGGGCATGAGGCGCAGTGATAACGATAACCGCATTCGCCCATCGGCGAAAAATTCGCTATCATCCGCACCCACCTTCCAGCCGGCCGCCCAATGTCTACTGTCACCGATACCTTTATCGCACCGCCATGCCATGACCAAATAGAGATCCTCTATCAGGACGATCATCTGGCGCTGATCAATAAGCCGGCCGGGCTGCTCAGCCTTTCGGGCAAGAATCCGCAGAATCTCGATTCGGTACACCATCGGCTGGTACAGACCTTCCCCGGCTGCACCCTGGTGCACCGCCTGGATTTCGGCACGTCCGGCTTGATGGTGGTGGCCCGCAACAAGGCCGTCAACGCCGCGCTCTGCCGGCAGTTCAGCGAGCGCACCGTCGGCAAAGTGTACAGCGCGCTGCTGTGCGGCCATCTGGCGGATAACGAAGGGGTAATAGACGCGGCGATCGCCAAAGATCCGGCGCTGTTCCCGCTGATGTCGATTTGCGCCCTCCACGGCAAGCCCGCCCGCTCCCGCTATCGGGTCGTCGAGCGTTTTTATCGTGAAGCGGAAGACGGGATCTCGCTGCCGCTGACGCGGGTGCAGCTCATCCCGGAGACCGGGCGCACCCACCAGCTGCGTATTCACAGCCGGCAGTTGGGCCACCCTATTTTAGGCTGCGATCTGTATGGCGGGCGACTGCTGCCAGGTACCGAACAAACGCCGCGGCTGATGCTGCACGCCAGCGAGCTGGACTTTGTGCACCCCATTAGCGGGGAGCGGATCGCCGCTCGTCACGCCGCGCCGTTCTGAACGCGGCTTACCACATCAAATCGTCGGGCACTTTAAAGTCGGCGTACGGATCGTCTTCATCCTGTTCTTCCTGACTCAGCGCGCTGTGCAGCACAATGCTGGCCGCATCGCGCTGCGCGATTTTATCAGCGACGCTCGCGGGGATAATCGCGTATTCACACTCTTCGCGGTTCTCGACCACCAGGCGTGCAATGGCGAGGCGGCCATTGATCAGCTGGGTTTGCGTCGCCTTATCCACCAGGATTTTCTTGATCAGGTTACCGTCGGTGAAGTTGAAACCGATATCGCCTTTCGCCAGAACGATGCGGTTCATCTCGATCAGCTGCTTCACCTGCGCCTTGTACTCTTTGGACAGCGCGGCCTGCTTTTGCTGCTCGTTCAGCTGCTTATCGCGCTCAAGCTGCGCCTTTTTATTCTCTTCCACCGCCTCTCTGGCCTCGCGGGCCTGAACGCGTGATTTTTTAGCCGTTCTTTGGACTTTGGCCATTTTCTTGCTGGTTACCAAGCCCGCTTTGAGCATCTGCTCTTGTAAGGTGAGTTTTGTCATGTTCGTGTCTGAAGCCGTGGGATCATGGGGGGATTATACCCGTAATTTTTCAGGCTGCACCAGGTTGCCGGCCCTGCGCATTGGCGGTTTGCGCCGCAGGGCGACGGCGGCCAACCGGCCCGAACGCCAGATCATGAATACCGCTCATGTGGTAATGAAATTAAGTCTCTTTCACTCCCTGCGGGACTCTGGCAAAAATAGACCTCATTAACGACAGACAATATGAAATCGGCTGAATAAAAAAAGAGAAAAACAACCCATTGAAAGAAATGGATAAATCCAGCCTTCATATCATATAACAGGATGCTATAAGACGATGAATAGAGACTTTGCCTTTACGATTAAGAGCAGTTCTTTCGATGAAGATTATAACCCTTCTGAAAGTACGCGTATCACCACCAACTTCGCCAATTTGGCCAGAGGGGAAAACCGCCGGGAGAACCTGCGCAACACGCTGGTGATGATTAACAATCGCTTCAATTCGTTGGCGCATTGGGATAACCCCAAGGCCGACCGCTATTCGGTTGAGCTTGACATCATTTCGGTTGAGATGCGCGTTGAAGATCAGGGTGCCAGCTTCCCGGTGATCGAAATCCTGAAAACCAACATCATTGATAAAAAAACGCAAAAACGTCTTGAGGGCATCGTCGGGAATAACTTCTCGTCTTACGTGCGCGATTACGATTTTAGCGTCTTGCTGCCGGCGCACAATAAAAACACGGCGGAGTTCAACATTCCGGATGATTTCGGCGATTTGCACGGCAATATCTTTAAGCACTTCGTCAATTCAAACGCATACCATGAGAATTTCAGCAAACCGCCGGTGATCTGCCTCAGCGTGTCCAGCAAAGACACCTATCATCGGACTGGCAATCAACACCCGGTGTTGGGTGACGAGTATCGGCAAGACAGCGCTTCGCTGACCGACCGGTATTTTAAAAAAATGGGCCTGCAGGTGCGCTACTTCATGCCGAAAAATAGCGTTGCACCCCTGGCGTTTTATTTCCCCGGGGATTTGCTGAGCGATTACACCGATCTGGAACTGATCGGCACCATCAGCACGATGGAGACCTTCCAGAAAATCTATCGGCCTGAAATTTACAATGCCAACTCGGCGGCGGGGCAATGCTATCAGCCAAGCCTGAATAACCAGGATCATTCATTAACCAAGATTGTTTACGATCGCGAAGAGCGTAGCCGGTTAGCGATTGAGCAGGGGAAATTTACGGAAGAGCAATTTATCAAGCCCTACAAGCCCATTCTTGAACAATGGTCTGCTCACTACGCGCTTTGATTCACTTAAATACAGGTCATCTATTATGAAAATATTGCTCCCTACCTCGACCGCCGGCAGCTTGCCTAAACCTTCCTGGCTGGCCCAACCGGAAACCCTGTGGTCGCCCTGGAAATTGCAAAATGAAGAATTAATCGAAGGGAAACAGGATGCCCTGCGTTTGTCGCTGGCTGAACAACAACAGGCCGGCATCGATATCGTCAGCGATGGCGAGCAAACGCGCCAGCATTTCGTCACGACGTTTATCGAGCACCTCAGCGGCGTCGATTTCGAGAAACGCGAAGTGGTTAAAATCCGCAATCGCTATGAGGCGAGCGTGCCGAGCGTCGTGGGTGCGGTGGCGCGCCAAAAGCCCGTTTTCGTTGAAGACGCCAAATTTTTACGCCAGCTGACCAAGCAGCCGATTAAATGGGCCCTGCCGGGGCCGATGACCATGATCGACACGCTTTATGACAACCACTATAAAAGCCGCGAGAAATTGGCCTGGGAGTTCGCCAAGATCCTCAATCAGGAAGCCAAAGAGCTCGAGGCCGCCGGCGTCGACATTATTCAGTTTGATGAGCCCGCATTTAACGTGTTCTTTGACGAGGTGAATGACTGGGGCATCGCTGCCCTGGAAAGGGCCGTTGAAGGGCTTAAGTGTGAAACGGCGGTGCATATCTGCTATGGATACGGCATTAAGGCCAATACCGACTGGAAAAAGACGCTGGGCTCAGAGTGGCGGCAATATGAAGAGGCGTTCCCCAAGCTGCAAACGTCTACCATCGATATTATCTCGCTGGAGTGCCATAACTCGCACGTCCCGATGGATCTGCTGGAACTGATTCGCGGTAAGAAAGTGATGGTCGGTGCCATTGATGTGGCGAATCATACCGTTGAGACGCCGGAGGAAGTGGCCGCTACGCTGCGCAAAGCGCTGCAGTTTGTCGATGCCGACAAGCTCTATCCGTCGACCAACTGCGGCATGGCTCCCCTGCCTCGTCAGGTCGCCAGCGGCAAGCTGAATGCCTTGAGTGCCGGCGCCGAGATCGTGCGCCGAGAACTGCTGGCCAAATAATCGCGCCATCGCCCGCCGCAGTACCCTCCTGCGGCGGGCGATGATCATCGACTCCCCCTCCCCGCAACGCCCTCGCTCTGGTGTATACTCGGATTTCTACGCGATGCCAGCCACAGCGGCCTGAACGGCCCCTCAGCCAGCCCACACCAGCTTAATAACAGTGGAACCCTCATGAGCCCAGATACCGCTCGCATCAGCGAAATTATCGATCGCGCCAGGATCTCGCCTTATCAAATCCTCATCCTCACCCTGTGTTTCCTGATCGCCCTGCTGGACGGGTTCGATACCGCCATCATCGGCTATATCGCCCCGGCACTGCGCGAAGAGTGGGGCCTGCAGCCCTCGCAGCTCTCCCCCGCCTTCGGCGCGGGGTTGTTCGGCCTGCTGATCGGCAGCCTGCTGTTCGGGCCGATCGCCGACGCCATCGGCCGCAAACGCGTGCTGCTCGTCGCGGTGCTGGTGTTTGGCGGCTGCACCCTGGCTTCGGCCTATACGCATTCGATCGAATCCCTGACCCTGTTGCGCTTCATCACCGGCATTGGCCTCGGGGGTGCGATACCGACCTGCATCACCCTCAGCTCGGAGTACTCACCGGCGCGCCGCCGCATGCTGATGGTCACCCTGAGCTGGAGCGGCTTTACCGCCGGGCTGGCCCTGGGCGGCCTGCTGGCCGGGCAGATCATCCCGGCGTTCGGCTGGCGCGGCGTGCTGCTGGTCGGCGGCATTGCGCCATTGGCGCTGCTGCCGCTGCTGGCCTGGCAGATGCCCGAATCGGTGCGCTTTATGGCCGCCAGCGCCAGGCATGCCGATCGGCTGCGTCGGGTGGTCGAGCGTATCACCGGCCAACGTTGGACGGGGATAACCATTGTCGATGACGAGCGCCCGGCACAGGCCAAGTCGCCGATCTCGCACCTGTTTATCGAAGGGCGCGCCGCGCGCACCCTGCTGCTGTGGGCGGCGTTCTTCTGCTCGCTGTTCGTGTTCTACCTGCTTACCAGTTGGCTGCCGACGATACTTAAAGACGCCGGTTACGATATCGTCCACGCCTCGCGCATCGGGGCGATGGTGCCGCTCGGCGGCACCCTGGGCGCCATCCTGATGGCGCTGCTGATGGACCGGATCGGGCCCTACCGCGTGCTGGCCGTCTCCTACCTGGGCGCCGCGCTGGTGATCGGCGCGACCGGGTATCTGATGGGCGACGTCTACACGCTGGCCGCCGTCGTGTTCCTGATAGGCTTCGGCGTGGCCGGCGCGCAGAACGGCCTGAATCTGGTTTCCGCCACCCTTTATCCGACCGCGGCCCGCGTCACCGGCGTCAGCTGGGCCATGGCCAATGGCCGCTTCGGCTCGATCGTCGGCTCAATGCTCGGCGCCTGGATGATGACCGCCGCCGGCTCGGCGGAAGTGTTCTTCCTCTGGCTGGCGCTGCCGGCGCTGCTGGGCGCGGGCGCCATCTTCCTGCTCTATCGCCTCAGCCTGCGCCGCCGCGCGCCGCTCGCCAAGCCGGTCGCCGGCGCCTGAACTCGCGGAAAAGAAAAGGCCGAGACGCCCTTGGAGACGTCTCGGCCTGTAATGAAAAAGGGGGCCAAGGCCCCCTTCTCTGTTATTCCGCCTTGGCGGAAGCGTCTTCGGTGCGATACAGGTGCACGTCCATCTGCGGGAACGGAATGCCGATGTTGTGGGCATCCAGCGCGCGCTTGAAGTTTTCCATCAGATCGAAGTACACGTTCCAGTATTCCGCGTTGGTGGTCCAGGAACGGGTGACAAAGTTCAGGGAAGACGGCGCCATCTCGTTCAGACGCACGGTCACGCCTTTGGCGTGCATGATGCGCTTGTCGGCGGCGATCACATCGCCCAGCACCTTCTTCACCACGTCGATATCGGCGTTGTAGGCCACGCCTACCACGATATCCACGCGGCGGTTCGGCTCGCGGGAGTAGTTGATGATGTTGCCGGCGATGATTTTACCGTTCGGCACCACGATGGTTTTGTTGTCTGCGGTACGCAGGGTGGTGGAAAAAATCTGCACCTGATCGACGGTACCGGCCACGCCGCCCAGATCGACATATTCCCCCACGCGCAGCGGACGGAAGATCACCAGCAGCACGCCGGCGGCGAAGTTGGACAGCGAGCCTTGCAGCGCCAGGCCGACGGCCAAACCGGCGGCGCCCAGCACGGCGATCACCGAGGTGGTCTGCACGCCGACACGCCCCAGCACGGCGATGAAGGTGAACGCCAGCACACCGTAGCGCACGATCGCCGCCAGGAAGTCTGCCACCGTGGCGTCGATGCCGCGCAGCTTCATCACGCGGTTCAGCGCATTACCGACCACGCGGGCCACGATCGAACCGATGATCAGGATAACGATGGCGGCGACGATATTCACCGCGTACTGGATCAACAGATCCTGGTTCTTCACCAACCAGTTGCCGGCACCGTTGATGCCGTCTACTACATTCAAATCTTTCATTCGTGTCGTCCTAACTCAGTCCCTAACGGGAGAAACTCGCAAAAATACACTGGCCTCGGCAGCCAGTCGGAAACCACCGCCTAAGGGTAACCAACATTAAAGGCTCATGCCAACCGTCAGCGTTAAAAATAGCCGAAACCGCTCGCCGCTTCTTCTATGCTGAAAACAGCGCGTTGGCCATTTCACGACAAGGGATCCGTTCTTCATGCACATTCGCTCTTCGCTCAAACACTATTGGCAAGTGCGGCCCAGGCTGCTGTTTTCCGTCGGCGCCGGGCTGTTGTGCTTTCTGCTGCTGCCCGCCCAGCTCTCGTTGCTGCAGCGCTTGATGATCGGCTGGAATACGCTGGCCTGGCTCTACCTGCTGTTTCTCTGGCGGCTGATGCTGGTCAGCACGCCGCAGCACATTCGCCAGATCGCCCGGCGGCAGGATGAAAGCGCCAGCACGGTGTTGGCGCTGGTCAGTTTCGGTTGTCTGGTGAGCATTCTGGCGATCCTGTTCGAATTGAGCAGCGCCAAACAGGCCAGCGACTCACTGAAAACCCTGCATCTGGCGTTAACCGGCGGAACGCTGGCGGTCTCCTGGCTGCTGCTGCCGACCGCCTTCACCATGCACTACGCCCATCAATTTTATCGCCAGGGTGCGCAGCAGGAGCCTTTGCCGCTGCTGTTTCCCGGCAATCTCACCGAGCCGACCTATCTGGACTTCGCCTACTTCTCTTTCACCATCGCGGTCGCGTCACAAACCGCCGACGTGGCGGTCGGCGCCGCGGAGGTGCGTAAAATCGCGCTCGTACAGTCGGTTATTTCATTCGTGTTCAACATGCTGATCCTGGGCCTGTCTATCAACGTCGGCGCCGGCCTGCTGGGCTGAAAACGAAAAAGGCTCCCCGCAGGGAGCCTTTTGCATCGTGCAACAGGTGCCGAAGATTACAGAACGTCTACCGCGTTCAGATCTTTGAAGGCCTGCTCCAGACGCGTCACCATGCTGGTCTGCGCTGCGCGCAGCCATACGCGTGGATCGTAGTATTTCTTGTTCGGCTGATCGGCGCCTTTCGGGTTGCCCAGCTGGCCCTGCAGGTAAGCTTCGTTCGCTTTGTAGTACTGCAGGATGCCGTCCCAGGTCGCCCATTGGGTGTCGGTGTCGATGTTCATCTTGATCACGCCGTAACCCACAGACTCTTTGATCTCTGCGTCGGTAGAACCGGAACCGCCGTGGAACACGAAGTTCAGGCTGTTGTGCGGCAGGTTGAATTTCTTGGACACGTAGTCCTGAGAATCACGCAGGATGGTCGGGGTCAGCTTGACGTTGCCTGGCTTGTACACGCCGTGCACGTTACCGAAGGAGGCAGCGATGGTGAAGCGCGGGCTGATGGCGTTCAGTTTTTCGTACGCGTAAGCCACGTCTTCCGGCTGGGTGTACAGTGCGGAAGCGTCCATATGGCTGTTGTCCACGCCATCTTCTTCACCGCCGGTGCAGCCCAATTCGATTTCCAGCGTCATGCCGATTTTGGCCATGCGCTTCAGGTAGGCGCTGCAGATCTCGATGTTTTCTTCCAGAGACTCTTCAGACAGATCGATCATGTGGGAAGAGAACAGCGGTTTGCCGGTAGCGGCGAAGTGCTTCTCGCCGGCGTCCAGCAGGCCGTCCAGCCATGGCAGCAGTTTCTTCGCGCAGTGGTCGGTGTGCAGGATCACCGGCACGCCGTAGTGTTCAGCCATCTGGTGAACGTGGTGTGCGCCGGAGATGGCACCCAGAATCGCTGCGCCCTGAGGCACATCGGTCTTCACGCCTTTGCCGGCGATGAACGCGGCGCCGCCGTTGGAGAACTGAACGATGACCGGCGCGCGCACTTTAGCCGCGGCTTCCAGCACTGCGTTAATGGAGTCGGTACCCACGCAGTTCACCGCTGGCAGCGCAAAGTTGTTCTCTTTAGCAACTGCGAAGACTTTCTGAACGTCATCACCCGTGATGACACCCGGTTTTACGAAATCAAAAATTTTAGACATGTTACTTTGTCCTGTTTCGTCGGCCGTAGATGGATGTAAATCGATGTTTTCACGCCGCGCAGCGTGAGCCGCGCGGTATAAAACAAACGGGCGGCTTTCGCCTCCCGTTGTCTGAATTACTGCTTAGCGCGCTCTTCCAGCATCACGACTGCAGGCAGCGGTTTCCCTTCAACGAATTCCAGGAATGCGCCACCGCCGGTGGAGATGTAGGAAATTTTGTCAGCGATACCGAACAGATCGATGGCTGCCAGAGTGTCGCCGCCGCCAGCGATAGAGAAAGCGTCGCTATCGGCGATCGCGCGGGCGACAATTTCGGTGCCCTTACGGAAGTTAGGGAACTCGAATACGCCAACCGGGCCATTCCACAGAATGGTCTTGGCGTTCTTCAGGATAACGGCCAGACGCTCGGCAGAGACGTCGCCCATATCCAGAATTTGCTCGTTGTCCTGGATCTCGTTGGCCTGCTTCACGGTCGCGGTCGCGGTTTCGGAGAACTCGGTCGCTACGCGCACGTCGGTCGGAACCGGGATGTCGCAGGTTTCCAGCAGTTTCTGCGCGTTCGGGATCAGGTCAGGTTCGTACAGGGACTGGCCCACGTTGTTGCCCTGCGCCGCCACGAAGGTGTTGGCGATGCCGCCGCCGACGATCAGCTGATCGGCGATTTTGGACAGGGAATCCAGCACGGTCAGTTTGGTGGAGACTTTAGAACCGCCCACGATGGCGACCATCGGACGGGCCGGGTTGCCCAGGGCCTTGCCCAGCGCTTCCAGCTCGGCGGACAGCAGCGGGCCGGCACAGGCGACAGGCGCGAACTTGCCCACGCCGTGGGTGGAAGCCTGCGCGCGGTGCGCGGTACCGAACGCGTCCATCACGTACACGTCGCACAGCGCCGCGTATTTCTTGGACAGGGTTTCGTCGTCTTTCTTCTCGCCCTTGTTGAAACGGACGTTTTCCAGCACCACCAGTTCGCCTTCGGCGACGTCGACGCCATCCAGATAATCCTTCGCCAGACGCACTGGGGATTTCAGGTGATCTTTCAGGTAGTTAACAACAGGCAGCAGGGAGAATTCTTCGTTGTACTCGCCTTCGGTAGGACGACCCAGGTGGGAGGTTACCATCACGCGGGCGCCTTGCTTCAGCGCAGCTTCGATAGTCGGCAGGGAAGCGCGGATACGCGCGTCGGAAGTCACTTTACCGTCTTTTACCGGCACGTTCAGATCGGAGCGGATCAGTACGCGTTTACCCGCCAGATCCAGATCGGTCATCTTAATTACAGACATGGTGAACCCTCTTTATTGAATCTCTATAAAATTGCCTGAGCAGCGCGCCAATCACGCCGGCGCCGCCGTACTAGAAACCGCTGGCGGCCATTGCCCGTGTTGTATCCAACATCCGATTGGCAAAGCCCCATTCATTGTCGCACCAGACCAAGGTCTTTATCAGGTGCTGCCCGCTGACCCGGGTCTGCGTACCGTCGACGATAGCGCTGTGCGGGTCATGGTTAAAATCGATCGAGACCAATGGTAATTCCGTGTAGTCAACTATACCACGAAATGATTCCCGTGCGGCCTTTTGCAACAGCTGGTTGACCTCCGCCACCTTCACCGCGGCGCTCACGCTGACGCTGAGATCGATAGCCGTCACGTTGATGGTCGGCACGCGCACCGAGATCGCCTCGAAGCGATCGCAAAACTGCGGGAAGATACGGGTGATGCCCGCGGCCAGCTTGGTGTCGACCGGAATGATCGACTGGCTCGCCGCGCGGGTGCGCCGCAAATCCGCGTGATACGCGTCGATCACCGGCTGATCGTTCATCGCCGAGTGAATGGTGGTCACGGTGCCGGATTCGATGCTGTAGGCGTCGTCCAGCAGCTTGATCACCGGAATAATGCAGTTGGTGGTGCACGAGGCGTTGGACACGATGCGATGTTCCGCCAACAGCGTCTGATGGTTGACGCCGAACACGATGGTGGCGTCCAGATCGTTGCCGCCCGGATGGGCGAACAGCACTTTCTTCGCCCCCGCCGCCAGATGGGCTTCGCCATCCGCCCGGCTGCCGTACACGCCGCTGCAGTCCAGCACCACGTCGACGCCCAGCTCGCCCCAGGGCAACTGCTCCACCGCCGGCTGATGCAACAGGCGAATCGCGTCGTCCCCGACGCTCAGCGTGTCGCACTCTTGCCGCACATCCCAGGCGAAGCGGCCGTGGCTGGAATCGTACTTCAGCAGATGGGCCATGCCCTCGGCATTCGCCAGCTCGTTGATCGCCACCACGGAAATTTCCGCCCGTCGTCCCGATTCGTACAGTGCGCGCAATACGCTGCGGCCGATGCGGCCAAAGCCGTTTATCGCTATGCGGATGGTCATGCTGCTCCTGAAAAAGGGCCGTCCCGCCGGGCTGACTCACCGGCGCCGGGCCGGCGCTGACTGGTTGTCTCACTAACCCGCATAGAGTAGTGGATCGCACCGCCCGCTGTGAATCGCCGCGTTTGCATTATTCCCGCGCTTCAGCGGCTTTTCGCCGCCGTCACATCGGCATTTCTGTCGAAGAGTGCTTCAACTGAAACGCTTCAGCTGAGCATAAACCAAAGTTTTGGCAAAAGGAACAGGTGCAACAGTTCCACAAGTAACGGAGGGGAGTTTTACGAGCATAAGATGATCTGGCGCACATTTTTGGCCTCAAGGCCGCGGCGGATTTTCACTCGCTGGCCCCGTTTCGCCGTAGTGCTCGCGGAAATAGTCGCGCAAAAATTCGACCGTCACCCGCACTTTCGCCGACGTTGCCAGTCGGGAAACGTACACCGCCCGGAAAAGATCGCCGCTAGCGGTTTAACTCTGTAAACGGAACGCCCGCGCCTGCGGGCGTCCTGATTAGGCTTTCGGGAATATCCACAGATGCTCGGCCGGCAGGGAGAGCCGGCACAGCGCCCGATCGCGCGCCTCGTGGCCATAGGCGCGCACCACGAAATCCTCGGCCACGGTGCGGAACAGGTATTCCCAGCGATCGCCGAGATACATGCTGGTCAGCAGCGGCAGCTCAAGCTGGTTGCCCTGCGGATCTTCGCCCAACCGCACGCGCTCCACGCGGATCACCGCCGAGCCCTCCTGGCCGACCTGCACGCCTGCGCCCGCTTTGCCCCACAGCGCCCAATCCTTGCCTTCGATGCGCGCCCGGTCGCCTTCCAGCGCGACGATCTTGCCCGGCAAGCGGTTATTGCTGCCCATGAACTCGGCGGTGAACAGCGTGGTGGGCGAACCGTACATCTCCTGTGGCGTGCCCTGCTGCTCGATTTTGCCGTTATTGAGCAGCAGGATGCGATCGGAAATGGCCATCGCCTCGTTCTGATCGTGAGTCACCATCAGCGCCGACAGGCCAAGCTTGATGATCAATTCGCGCAGGAATACCCGCGCCTCTTCGCGCAGCTTGGCGTCAAGGTTGGACAGCGGCTCGTCCAGCAGGATCACTGGCGGGTTGTAGACCAGCGCCCGTCCGATCGCCACGCGCTGCTGCTGGCCGCCGGAAAGCTGGTGCGGATGGCGCTTGGCCAGATGCCCCAACCCGAGCTGTTCCAGCACCGCCTGCACCCGCTGGGTGATTTCCGCCGAGGCGATCTTACGCAGCTTCAGCGGGTAAGCGACGTTCTCAAACACCGTTTTATGCGGCCACAGCGCGTAGGACTGAAACACCAGCCCCAGATTGCGCTCTTCGGCGGGAATTTCGCTGCGTGCGCTGCCGTTGTACACCGCGTTATTGCCGATGACGATCCGCCCCTGGCTCGGTTTCTCCAGCCCGGCCACCGCCCGCAGCAGCGTGGTTTTGCCGCTGCCCGACGGGCCCAGCAGCGAGACCACTTCGCCCCGTTTCAGGTCCATCGACACCCCTTTCAGCACCGGGTTGTCGCCATAGGTCAAATGCAGATTCTCTACCGAAAGTTCAATCATGTAATTTCACTCCAAAGCGCAAGGCAATCCCTAACCCCAGCACCACCAGCAGGATATTGATGAACGACAGCGCGGCGACGATATCGATAGCGCCCGCGGCCCACAGGGAAACCAGCATCGAGCCGATGGTTTCCGTGCCAGGAGACAGCAGATACACCCCGGTGGAGTATTCGCGCTCAAAAATCAGGAACATCAGCAGCCAGGAGCCGATCAGGCCGTAGCGCGACAGCGGAATGGTGACGTGGCGGGTGATCTGACCGCGGCTGGCGCCGGCGCTGCGCGCCGCCTCCTCCAACTCCGGCCCCACCTGCAGCAGCGTCGAGGAGATCAGCCGCAGGCCGTAAGCCATCCACACCACGGTGTACGCCAGCCAGACGCTGAAGATGGTGCTGCGCAGCGAACGCAGCCAGACGATCCAGTTAGCACGCAGCCACTCGGCCATCGGCAGCGCCGACAGCCAGCCCTCCTTGAGCGATTTGTCCAGCCACATCGGCAGGAACAGAAACACCCACAGGAATGCCAGACCGGCCAGCAGCCCCGGCACAGCGCGCGGCACCAGCACGCTGTAATCGAGGAAGCGCGTGGCGCCATCCGGCTTGCGGTGCATGGCAATGCCGATGAACAGGTAGCACGCCACCGCCAGCGCCCCGCCAATCACCCCAATCGCCATTGAGTTGACGATGGCGCGCAGCAGGTTGGGCTGCGCCCAGATGGTGCGGAAGGTGTTGATCGACAGCTCGTCCCAAACAGACACGCCCACGCCCCAGTTGGAGATAAAGGCGCGCAGCACCACGCCTATCAGCGGCACGCCGATGGTCACGGTCAGCCAGAACACCACCACCGCGCCGGCCACCCAGCGCCATTTGCCCAGCGGCAGCGCGCGGGCCTGCGAGGCTTTGCCCTTGACGGTAACGAAGCGGTTGGCGGTGCGCATCAGCCGGCGCTGCAGCATCACCAGCGGAATGGTGATGCAGATCAGCACCACCGCCACCGCCGCCATCAGGTGGTAAGACGGCGTGCCCAGCTTGTTGGTCAACTGGTAAAGGTAGGTCGCCAGCACCAGGTTGCCCTCCGGATCCCCCAGCACCAGCATCAGGCCGAACACTTCCAGCCCGAGGAAGAACAGCAGCACCCCGGCGTACAGGATAGACGGCCGCACCATCGGCAGGCTGACGGCGGTCATCACCTGCAGCGGCGTGGCGCCGGCGGTGCGCGCCGCTTCTTCAACGTCGGAGCCCACGCTGCGCAGCGCCGAGGAGATGTACAGATACGCGTGGGGCACGTGCGTCAATCCGGCTATCACCACGATGCTGGCCATCGAATAGATATTCCACGGCACGAAGCCCAGCAGCGCCTGCGCCCACAGCGAGAAGAAGCCCACCGGCCCCGCCGCCACCACGTAGCCGAAGCCCAGCACCATCGGCGACACGAAGATCGGCACCAGAATCAGCGGCTCGATGATCCGCCGCCCCGGCAGATCGGTGCGCACCATCAGGAAAGCCAAAATGCCGCCGAGGGGGATGGCGATGATCACCAGGCCGAATGCCAGAATAAAGCCGCTCTTCAGCGCCTTGTAGAAATCCGGATCGGTAAAGATGAACTCGAAGGCCTCCAGGCTGAAGACCTTGGAGGGAGAGAAAAACGGTGCCGAGAGGAAGCTTTGAATGATGATAA
The DNA here is from genome assembly GCF_052168875.1 of Serratia sp. CY38905. Lineage (NCBI taxonomy): Bacteria > Pseudomonadati > Pseudomonadota > Gammaproteobacteria > Enterobacterales > Yersiniaceae > Serratia > Serratia sp. CY38905. Next base: position 241,025 of record NZ_JBJNLV010000007.1, read on the forward strand.
ACGACAGGGGGACATAGATAACCAGCGCGGTTATCAACACCACCAGGCCGCGCGGCAGGCTCTGCCACTTTCTGCGCCATGCTTGCATAAATGCTCCCTATGGTTGTAAACGACGACCAAAGGGCGCGCGCCTCTAAGGCAGGCGCACGTCCGAATGCAGTCCCTGTTATTTCGCCGCGGCGGCGCGCCACTGTTTGATGTAGTCGAGGCGTTTGGCCGGCTGCAGATATTCCAGCAGGCTGTCGTCGACCGGGATCGGCTTGAGCGCGTTACCCAACAGCTTGGTCATGCCGTCGATGTCGTTCTTGCCTTCGATGTCGTTGCGGATCGAGGGGATATCCGCCTGATTGGCGAGAATACTTTGCCCTTTCTCCGACAGCACGTAGTCGAACCACAGCTTGGCGGCGTTAGGGTTGCCGGCCTCTTTGCTGATGAAGCTCACGCGCGACAGCACCAGGGTATAGTCTTTCGGATAGACGATGCCGAGCGACGGGTCGCTTTTGGCGCGGGCCTCGGCGTACGAACCGAGGATATTGAAGCCGATCAGGTTTTCACCGGAGGAGACGCGTTCCATCATGGTGCCGGTGGAGGATTGCACCGCCAGCCCGCCCTTGGCCACGTCGGCCAGCGTTTTGAAGTAGTTGGGATCGGCCTTGAAGTCCTGCACCGACAGCATGAAGCCGACGCCGGATTTTTCGATGTCGTACGTGGTGACTTTCTTCTTGAATTTGTCCGTCTGGCCGGCGATCAGCTTGGCCAGCGCCGCGTGCGAATCCGGCACATCGCCTTGCGGGATCAGGCGTTTGTTATAGATAAACACCACCGGCTCATAGGTGGTGCCATACACTTTATCTTGCCATACCGCCCATTTCGGCAGCTGGGCCTGCTCAGGGGAGGCATACTCCTGCGCGTAATCGCCCGCCAGTTTCAAAATGGTGTCCATCGACGAGCTCCACACCACGTCGCCGCTGGTGCCGCCGGCCGCCTGCTCGCTGATGAAGCGGTTATAGAGTTCGGTGCTGTTCATGTCGTTGTATTCCACCTTGATGCCCGGGTACAACGCCTCGAACCCCTGAATCAGCGGCGCCGCCGCCTTGGTGTCGGTGGTCGAGTAAATCACCACCTTGCCTTCTTTCTTCGCGCCGTCGACCCATTTCTGATAGTCGGCGGGGTAGCCCGCCGGGAAGGCCGCATAGGCGGAAACGGAGCCCAGTAAGGTGATTACAGCTACGGTCGCGCTGATTTTTTTCATCATCATCCATCCCCTGATCACATTTAATAAACCAAAAATTAACATATAGTTAATAACTGCAACGAGGCAACGGCGTTGCTTTGTTATCTTTCGGTTTTGTGAGGTTGGACATTTTTTAGCCAACAAAAAAGCCCGGCAGCGCGGGCTTTACGGCACTTTCTGTTGCAGACTATTCGGCCAGGCGAGAGCGCCGCAGCAGGCGAATTCGCTGTACGATGGCGATCTTGGAAACTTCAGGACAAACGCCGGCATTCGACCCGCGATATGCTGATCTTTTTCACCCGCAAACCGGTCGAAGACGGCCATGTCTCTTTCGCCTATGACTCTTTCAAACCGCATATCGAAATCCCGCTGTCGATAGACAGGGTGGCGCGCGCAAGCTAAAGCCCTGCCGGGCCGGCCGCCATGATCCCTCTGTGCGGCCGGTTCACGCCAGGATAAACAGCGCTGGATTAATCAGGTTTTTGTCGCCGAATTATTATATCCTGCCGGACGAAAATTTTGCGGGCGCTCGCGGCCCCCTGCGCCTGCCCTTCTGCGGTTCTCCATCCGCAGCCAGGCCGTTTATTTCATGAATACAGGCAGTGCCATACCGTTATGACCAAGAATTTATCCCCGAAAGACATTATCGCCCTGGGCTTTATGACCTTCGCCCTGTTTGTCGGCGCCGGCAACATCATTTTCCCGCCGCTTGTGGGGCTGCAGTCCGGCGAACATCTGTGGCCGGCCGCCCTCGGGTTTATGGTGACCGCCGTCGCCCTGCCGGTGATCGCCGTGATCGCGCTGGCGCGCGTCGGCGGCAGCATCAGCCTGCTGACCGGCCCCATCGGCCGCACCGCCGGCCTGCTGTTGGCGACCGTCTGCTATCTGGCGCTCGGCCCGCTGTTCGCCACGCCGCGAACCGCCAATGTCTCTTTCGCCCTCGGCATCGCGCCCTTCACCGGCGACGGCGCCCTGCCGCAGTTCATCTACAGCCTGCTGTTCTTTACCCTGGCGATGATCGTGTCGCTGTATCCCGGCCGCTTGCTCGATAACGTCGGCCATATTCTGGCGCCGCTAAAAATTCTGGCGCTGGCCGCGCTCGGCATCGCCGCCCTGGTTTGGCCCGCCGGTGCGCCGATCTCCGCCGTCGGCAGCTATCAGACAGCGGCGTTTTCCACCGGTTTCGTGCAGGGGTATCAAACCATGGACACGCTGTCGGCGCTGATGTTCGGCTCGATTATCGTTACCGCCGCCCGCTCGCGCGGCGTCAGCGACAGCGGCCTGCTGCTGCGCTACACCCTGTGGGCCAGCCTGATCGCCGGCGTCGGCCTGACGCTGGTCTATATCTGCATGTTCAAGCTCGGCGCCGGCAGCGGCGGCCTGGTCGAGAGTGGCGCTCAGGATGGCGCGGCGATCCTGCACGCCTATGTGCAGCACACCTTCGGCGATCTGGGCAGCATCTTTATGGCGGTGCTGATGTTCATCGCCTGCCTGGTGACGGCGGTCGGCATGACCTGCGCCTGCGCGGACTTCTTCTCCCGCTACCTGCCGCTCTCTTACCGCGCGCTGGTGGTCATCCTAGCCCTCTTCGCCATGCTGGTCTCCAACATGGGGCTGGCCAATCTGATCCGCGTCTCGCTGCCGGTGCTGACGGCGATCTATCCGCCCTGCATCGCGCTGGTGTTACTCAGCTTCAGCCAGAACCGCTGGCGCAGCGCCAAGCGCGTCTTCGCGCCGGTGATCGCCACCAGCCTGGTGTTTGGCCTCGCCGACGGCCTGAAGGCCTCCAGCTTCAGCGGCCTGCTGCCCGACTGGTTCGATAAGCTGCCGCTGGCCGAACAGGGTCTGGTCTGGCTGCAGCCTACGCTGCTGGTGCTGTTGCTGGCGGCGGCTTACGACCGGTTGCGCAGCGTCGAAAGCGCCAACGCCGCGTCGTAACCGCGGGTCACGCCCATAAAAAAAGCCGGTCACGATGACCGGCTTTCTTATCGGCTGGCGCCAGGCCGCTTACTTCAGCAGCGCCTGCGCCTTGGCCACCACGTTGTCCACGGTGAAGCCGAACTCGGCGAACAGCTGCTCCGCCGGCGCCGACTCACCGAAGGTGGTCATGCCCACGATGGCGCCGTTCAGCCCCACGTACTTGTACCAGTAGTCCGCGATACCCGCTTCCACCGCCACGCGCGCCGTTACCGCCGCCGGCAGCACCGACTCGCGGTACGCCGCATCCTGCTTGTCGAACGCGTCGGTCGACGGCATCGACACCACGCGCACCTTGCGGCCCGCCGCGGTCAGCTTGTCCGCCGCTTCCACCGTGATGCCCACTTC